>JAPPOJ010000207.1 GCA_028817975.1 Zetaproteobacteria bacterium
TAGTAAGATATTTCACAATGATTTGGGGATGATGGGAGCAACTGCGAGGTATCATAGAGCAAGGAGTGGTGCGATGGATCGTGGTGGTTTCGAGCTCGAGATGATTGAGCATGCAGGTAACTACGTCAATAAATATTTAGCTGCATATAAAACCAAATTTAATATGGCGATTGATGCGGATTTAGATGTGGAATTGGCTTGGAGGACTGCTGGGGCCGAGTTTGTTGGGACAGGTGTTGGAATATTGAGTGATCATGCATTTAGAGGAGCGAGAACTGGTAAGCACGGGGAAAACGACAGTGCGTTACGTGCATTCCTTAATGAGCATGGCGTGAAAAAGGGAGGTAATAATGCCCTTCATCTTGCTATTGGTTCAACAGCAAATCTAATTGCTGCCCAACCTGGGAGGCAAGGAATGGATGAAGCAGCAGATAGTTCAGACAGTATGGTTGATGATTTCATTCATCCATATCACAGACAAATGGCAGAGGATCACATTAGGGCTAATAGAGCAGATCAAGGAGAGGGGTTTTCCCCGTGGTTTCCGGTGAATTTGGAGCAAAGAAAAAAGAAATAGTTTTTAAAGAGGTTTTTTGGATAACTTAACTGAAAAAATAAATAGTGCATCTGTCGGGACTCAAGTTGCGGCTGCTCTTGAGACAATGGGTTATCACGCAATGTCTGGAGTGATAGAGCAAGCCGAACCAATGATTACGGCAATTGCGGCCTTATTGTACTTAGGAGCACTGATTGCAGCGCTTATTTCTACTGCTCTAGGTGGAAATTATCGTTCAGGCCTTTGGTTTTTAATTGGGCCTCCTCTTTTTTATTACACAATTATGAATCAAGAGCAGTCAGATGGAGCTTCGTGGAAATTTGGGGCTTTTGAAGATGAAGGGCATAAGTATGTCAGCAAGATTGTAGATCCAAATAATGCAGTTGATGTTCCCTGGCTGTTTAAAACCTACAACGAAGTAATCTCCAGTGTTATTCAAAGCGTAATCACAGTTGTAACAAACTCTGATGTCAAAAAACAAATGATGTTTATGACAAGACAGAGGATTATGGATGGCATTTTAAGAGAAACACCGCTTACTCCTGGATTGGAATCTTTAATTAGATTCGGAACGATGGGTCACTGCGGGAAAATTATGAATGCTGCTAGACAGCTCGCATTAGTCAATCGGTATGAGTTAGATAAGACCGAAAGTAATGCCGCAGTTAGCTTGAGAACAGCTGGTCTAACCACTACTGCGGATCCTCAAGCTTACGCTAGAGCGATAACTAGCTATTCGCAAATTGATAACTTGAATGTGCCTTTATCAAAAGATCCTCTTTCTGTTCAGTATGTGATGCAAGTCTTAGATGGGATTAATGAGCTAGAGGAAGAAGAGACAAAGTTTTTTAATCTTTGGTGTGAAGATTACAGCCAGAATCAAAATCCAGCTAGCGGCCTACAAGTTACTGATAAAAGAGACTATTATTTTAATCCTGAGAAACAGCTTCCTGCTTCTGTTGTTGGTGCAGATAGGACATTAGAAAAGAGATTTGAATACCCAGTAAGTTGCGGACAAGTTTGGTGTTGGATGGGGATGGGTTTATATCAAGAATCAAAATCAATTATTGATAAGACCGTTGAGAGAAATAAAAAGCCTGGGTTTGATGAAGTAGATGGTTTGGTTGGTGAGATCTTGCAGAATATTGCAGTTAAGATGACTCCACCAAGTAAAACCGCAACGCTTCAGGAGGATGGCCCTAGAAGAGACAGTGGCGATTTCTCTAGAGTCGAGGACGCATCTGTCATTCCAATCATTATTTCTGGTATTTTACTAAAAAGAAAAATGCAAGAAGACCCTCGCTCAAAGTCTCTAAGTCAGTTTGCAGAGCACTCAGGGGTTGATCTTCAGCCACTTAGATTTTCAGCAGATATGACGAGTGGGCAAATAGAGAAAGCTGTGATGCTCGGCAACCAGCACACAATGGCTCAAAGTTTGCAGTATGAGATTTTCAAATTTGCCTATTCAATTCCTTATGTGCAAGGGATGCTT
>JAPPOJ010000309.1 GCA_028817975.1 Zetaproteobacteria bacterium
CAGTTGAAATTGAATGCGATAGTGGGATGGCAAGGATTGAATTGTCGGATTTTGACTCTTCAAAAACATATCGTGTCAACTTCTATCTCGATGATAAGTGTGTTGCCGAACAGGTTGAAATGACGAATGGGCAATTGAGTTTTGAAGCTCCCCCACCTAAAGGAGGGGGATTCTTGGGCTTAACTCGCAACCGAGCTAATATCTCCACAAGCTGACACGGCTCTCCCAGCCGCCCAAATATTCAACGCCGCGTTCGCGTCGGCGTTGTCTGTGTGCCCACATTCCTCACACGAAAAACACGACTGCGTTTTTCGGTTCTCTTTTGATACGTGGCCACATACGAAACACTTTTGAGAGGTATATCTAGGGTTCACCAGAACTAGCTCACCTCCCAGCCACTCCAGCTTGTAACCAAGCTGTCGTTTGAACTCAAACCAGCCTTGATCGAGAATCGACTTATTTAGACCCGACTTAGCCTTCACGTTTCGGCCTGGGTTCTTCTTTGTACCTTTTGCTGACCTGCTCATGCCTGACACTTGCAAATCTTCCAATATGACTTTGCCGTGGTTTTTGGCAATCCAAGTTGTTGATTTGTGCAAGTAGTCGAGGCGGGCGTCTGCAATTCGCTTATGGAGTCTCTGGACCTTCCATTTAGCCTTCTCTCGGTTGTTCGAGCCTTTCTTCTTTCTAGCCAATGCTCTTTGAGCCTGGCCTAATTTCTTCTCATTTTCTCGGTAGGAGTTGAGAGGTTTGAGTATATTCCCATTGGACAAGCTCGCAAAACGAGCAATCCCCACGTCAATACCTACTTCATGACCTTTGTTTGGATGCATTGGTTCAGGCAAATCTATCTCTACTTGCACAGCTACATACCAGCAGCCAGCACGTTTTGATACTGTGGCATTCTTGATCTTGCCCTCAATTTCATAAGACTTGCGAAACTTAACCCACCCAATCTTAGGTAGCCAAATCTTACGACCTTCTACCTTTACACCTTGGGGGTAACGAAAAGAGTCACTTCCAAATGATTTTTTCTTGAACTTAGGAAAACCCTTCTCTTTTTTAAATCCTGCCCTTGTAGCTAAATCAAGGTCTTTCAAAGTTTGTTGGAGTGGCTGAGAATGGACCAACTTAAGAAAAGATGTGTCCTCATGACTCTTCCAAGTCTTCATTTCATTGGCCAATGCAACATAGCCCTTGTAACCCGTCTTCGCCTCTAAAGAGGCTTTGATTCCCGCAAGAGAACGATTCCAAACAAGACGCACACACCCAGCTGTCTGAGCCATCTTGCGTCTCTGATCGACGTTAGGCTGAAGTCTAAATTTGTATGCCTTGCGTATCTCCATGCTTCTATAGTACATTCAGTGTATGGATATTTCAAGAGACATACGAACAGGAAGACATTGTACTTTCGAGTTGCATGTACATCTGGTGTTTGTGACAAAGTATAGACGAAAGGTTTTTACCAAGGAGGTTATCTCCGAACTCCAGGGTATATTTTCCAAGGTTTGCCGAGATTTTGAATCCACTCTCGTTGAATTCGATGGAGAGCATGACCATGTGCATCTTTTGGTCCATTATCCACCTAAAGTAGCTATTTCAAAACTCGTGAATAGCCTCAAGGGAGCTTCCTCAATGCGTATTCGAAAACTCAATTACCCAAGCGTGAAAAAGGCGTTGTGGGGAGGAAGTCTATGGTCGAGAAGCTACTTTGCTGGAAGCTGCGGCGGAGCACCAATTGAAATCATTCGAAAGTACATCGAAAGTCAACAGACACCCAAGTGATACAGGCGATTCATCCTCCTCCTAAAGGAGGAGGTTTTCTCGCTAAAACATGGATAAAGAGGAGCAAGGGATAGGCTTTAACGAACTCAGCCGCCGCCTGGATACAAGTGACAAAATGACCAGCAAAATTCTAAAGGGTGAAAACGTGAACTATCAAACTATTGCAATGGTTGGGCGCCTGTTAGGGAAAACACCATACATTGCATTTCGCTGAGTGGCTTTTCTGGGTGCGATATGGCTCTTGCTCGTCTTGCCAATGGGG
>JAPPOJ010000157.1 GCA_028817975.1 Zetaproteobacteria bacterium
TTCCTTGAGTGTTTGTCTCCGTTGGTTGAGGTTTTGTAAGCTATCTTCGACATCACGTTTGGCTTTGGTAATAAGATTTAAGTACTTACCTATTTCCTCACGGTTTAGCTTTTCGGGTGATAATTTTTGTAGGTTGAGTAATTGTTCAAATCTTTTTTTTATGACTGGGTCAAGTTCGGGAGGCTCAAAACCTCCTAACTTTATTTTTTTAGGGGGAATGTCGCCTTGACTTCCTCCCTGTGCAATAGAGACTTTTTCTTGGAAAAAAAAGAACCCGCTAGAGTTTAATAAAAAATAGGTAATACATAAGAACTTAAAGCATAAGATACTCATTATGATACGGTGAAATAGGCTATTTTTCATGGTTTTTCCTTTGAGAGTGAGCAAACTTAGCACTCGTCGATGTTTCGACTATTTCTAGGTATGTCTGATTTTCGAGGCTGCTGACATACTCTTTTTTTTCTGCTTGCAAAATATTTTCTAGCACCTTGACTTGAGCATCTTTGCATCTGAGTTCATCTACTTTGGCTTTAACAAGGTTTTGATGGTGTTGCAAGTCCATGAAAACTTTTTGTCCCTTTTCTTTGATCCATGCGAGTGAATGGTCTAGCATATGTGCATGCTCTAAATTTAAAGTCGTTCTAGACTTATTAGCTTCCATAATTGTCCAGTGGTAGGAGTGTTCTAATTGCTTGAGTTCGGAAGCTTTGTTTTGTGCTTGAGCATGCAACATGGAGTACTCTTGTCGGAGGAGGGTTAAACCGATTGTTTCGTAACGCATCTTCTGCTGTAGTCTAAGCAGATGTTGCTTGATTTGTGGTGGTTTCCTCACCGTCATCCTCTTTATGGGTACCATGCACAACTTGTATCAGTGCTTGGATTGTTTGCTCGAAAGAAACCACATGCTCCATGCTTTGTCTGAGAAAAGATTCGATAGCAGGGAGTTTTTCGATGGCCTCATCAAGCTCTGGTAGTAGGCCTTTTTGGTATCCCCCCAGCTGAATTAAATCGATTTGTTCCTCATAGATAGCTAGTAGCCGCTTTATTTTTTTGGCTAATGTCATATGGCTAGAGGGTGTGATATCACTCATAGAGCGGCTGATACTGGCACAAATATCGATTGCGGGGAAGTGATTTTTTGCGGCTAACTTTCGAGAGAGGTGAATGTGTCCGTCGAGAATCGATCTTGCTGAATCGGTTATGGGATCGTACAGATCGTCTCCTTCTGCAAGTACGGTATAAACCCCTGAGATAGCCCCATAACCAAAGGGTTGAGGTCCTGCCCTTTCGAGTAGTTTGGGCATCATGGCAAAGACCGAAGGTGGGTAAGCTTTTGCGGCGGGTATTTCACCGATAGACAGACCTACTTCCCGTTGAGCTTGTGCAACACGGGTTAAGCTATCCATCATCAAGAGTACTCTTCTGCCCTGTTGAGAAAAGTACTCAGCAATGCAAGTCGCGACCTTTGCAGCCCGAATGCGTAACAGAGGCGATTGATCGCTCGTGGCTGTTACAATGACGCTACGTTTTAGGGCTTCTTCACCTATTTCTCTCTCCACAAATTCACGAACTTCTCGACCTCGTTCTCCAATGAGGCCGATAACATTAATATCACTACGACACCCACGTGCAATCATCCCTAATAAAACGCTTTTTCCAACTCCAGAGCCAGCTAAAATAGCGAGGCGTTGTCCTTCTCCACAAGTAAGCAAGCCGTCGATGGCTCGAACTCCGAGAGCAAGAGGTTGAGTAATTCGTGCTCGATTCATTGGATTGGGGCACGAGGCGTCTAGCGGCATCCAACGGCCTGACTTTGGACTTTTTATATGATGCGTGGATTTTAGATCGTGCATAAATGGGTCAATGACTTTACCCAAAAGCTGGTCATGACAGAAGACTTTAGCTTGTTTTTCCACAATTTGAATGGTGGATTGTGGGTTGACTCCGGTAAGGTCGGAGTAGCTGATGATGAGCGCGGTACCTTCACGAAATCCGAAGTCGTCGATGCCCTGGCTCACCCGTTCGGCGAC
>JAPPOJ010000086.1 GCA_028817975.1 Zetaproteobacteria bacterium
CTCACATGTAGGGCAATGGTCTCCTGCCCTACTTTGTAGGGGCATCACAACGAGCTTGCGCCCGAATTTGACTGCAAATTTTTCCACCAGTAGGGATAATACTTATGGCAACAAGAGTCGCAATTAACGGGTTTGGTCGTATTGGTAGAGCAGTTTTTAGAGCATGGTTAAATGAATCCACAAACATTGATATTGTTCACATCAACGACTTGTGTGATAGCAAAACAATTGCTCACCTCTTAAACTATGATAGCGTACACGGCTCCCTCTCTCCAAAATGCAAAGTAGAAGGAAATACACTACAGGTTGGAGATCGACAAATTTCTCTGAGTAAAGAACGGAACCCTGCTGACCTACCGTGGGGAGACCTAAAAGTTGATATTGTCTTTGAATGTACTGGATTTTTTAAGTCAAAAGAAGACAACATGGCCCACATCAAAGCAGGAGCCAAGAAAGTCTTAATCTCTGCTCCTGCAAAGAATGAAGATATTACCGTCGTATATGGCGTGAATCATACAAGCCTTACAAACTCTCATCAAGTCATTTCTAATGGTAGCTGCACCACAAACTGCTTGGCTCCTTTTACAAAAGTGATTCACGACAAACTAGAAATCACAACTGGGCTCATGACCACCGTACACTCTTACACAAACGACCAAAGAATATTGGATGTCGCACACTCCGACTTACGACGTGCACGGGCGGCGGCTCAAAACATGATCCCAACCACAACAGGTGCAGCCAAAGCTATCGGCCTTGTCCTTCCAGAGTTGCAAGGTAAAATAGATGGCCTTGCAGTACGCGTCCCAACACCTAACGTGTCACTCGTAGACGTATGTTTTACGACGACTAAGTCAACCACGGTACAGGAAGTAAACAACATGCTCAAAGAAGCTGCTGCATCAGATCTCAAAGATGTTTTGGGTTACACAGATGAACCCCTTGTTTCCTCAGACTTCATGGGGTCCTCATACTCAAGCGTGATAGACAGCACCATGACGAAGGTCTCTTCTGACGGTAGAATGGTCAAAATACTATCATGGTATGATAACGAAACAGGATTCAGCAATCGCATGCTTGATGTGTGTAGCGTTTTAGAGGACAAGCTATAGTCTTTTAGTACACACAGATTTATCCATGTTTAGGTTAATACTAAAGCATCGATATTCTAAAGGGGAGAATTGATTTTAGTTCCTGCTCGGAGTGAATCTTTCGGATACTTCATCTTGAACACAACCATTTTAGAACATCACCCTAAAACGTTATGGAGTGCCCCATCTAAATGGATCTGAATAAAGACGAGAAAAGTCAGGCAATAACCCGTAAAGAAGTGTTAGAAATTCTTGCAAATACCAAGGATTTACGAAAAATGGACATGAGAAAATCCACCTTACATAAAGTAGACTTTTCTGGCTGCGACCTTAGAAGCTGCAACTTCTCGTACGCAAGTCTCAAAGACTGCTCTTTCCGTGGTGCAGACCTCCGCGACGCATCTCTTTGGAATGCAAACGTAGAAGGGTCCGATTTTACCGGCGCTGATATGGAAGGAGCGGACCTAGATTTTGCTAAAATGCGTGGAGCTGTGTTACGTAGTGCAAACCTAAGGCGCACCACATTACCAACCGAACTTGTACCTAGAGAAGATATCGTGCGCTCGATGCGTGAGGGCTCTCGCATCGGCTACGGTCGATAATATTTCATACAGAGCAGAGTTTCCTATGGAAGAGTGTGAAGAGCGCAACGCTCTTTACCCTTCAAGGTGGCTGGGTGAAAAGTAACTTCGGTGTTTCCTCTACTTCTCTTCACCAGTATTGAGGAAGGATAGTGAGACGATGTCAAGACGCTGCTCAAAGCACAGCATAGTCGAATAAGAGCCAGTGTCAAAAACCAGCAACCGAACCCCAGCTAACCCTATAGCTAAAAATTCTAGGGGGGTGTATATTTCCTCCAAAGGGCACCCCCTACGATCTCTGCCCCTGACCTTACTATCATGGTCGACAGAAATGCTATCCTTC
>JAPPOJ010000010.1 GCA_028817975.1 Zetaproteobacteria bacterium
CACCACAACCATAGGCTCTCTCCCCCAGACAAGCGAAATACGCAAGGCTAGGTCAAGTTACAAGAAAGGGGAAACCTCCCAAGCCGACTACGAGCAGTTCCTAAAGTCACAAATCACCGAAGCGATTCAATTCCAAGAAGAAATCGACATTGACGTCTTAGTACATGGAGAATTCGAACGCAATGACATGGTTGAATTTTTTGGGGAAAATCTAGATGGGTTTCTTTTTACTCAGTATGGATGGGTACAAAGCTACGGATCACGTTGCGTCAAACCTCCCATTATTTATGGAGACATTGAACGCAAAGAGCCGATGACCGTTGAGTGGACAAAATTCGCTCAAGACAATAGTCGCAAGCCCATTAAAGGCATGCTCACAGGGCCTGTAACGATCCTACAATGGTCTTTTGTTCGCGATGATCAACCTCGCGAACAAACAGCCCTGCAAATTGCGCTCGCTATCCGGGACGAAGTTCTCGATCTTGAAAAAAATGGCATTCGGTTTATTCAAATCGACGAACCCGCTTTTCGTGAGGGGTTTCCTTTACGGCAACAAGCGCAGAAACAGTATCTACAATGGGCCGTTGAGGCCTTCCGTCTCTCCAGTTCCGGTGTGCAAGATACAACCCAAATCCACACACACATGTGCTACTCAGACTTCAATGAAATTATAGACGCCATCGCATCTCTCGATGCTGATGTGATTTCCATCGAGTCTGTACGCTCCGATTCAGAACTGCTCAAAGCCTTTCGCGACTTCAGTTACCCTAACCAGATAGGTCCAGGAGTGTACGACATTCACTCACCACGAGTACCTTCTCAGGAGGAGATCAAAGGCATTATCGAGCGAATTACCCAGACACTATCCTATGACAAAATTTGGGTCAACCCAGACTGTGGGCTCAAAACTCGCACATGGGAAGAGGTGAAGCCTGCCTTAGCTAACATGGTCGCGGCAGCCAAACAAATGCGCGTAGAAATCAACAATAGATAAGCAAGGCTGATAAAGACGAACATTTACAGCCTCTTCTATAAAAAAGAGTCCTGTATCACCTGTTTCCCTATAGCTTTCACGCACACACCTAAGTAACTAGGATCATTTCGTTTTAATTATTTCTTCAAATACTACTCAATCATCCTAAGGTGTTATCCGATACCAGGACCCAGAGGAATGAGTCTTGAACCAATGTTTTTTATATCCAGTAATTTTAACCACTTTATTTCGCGCGTTATGTTGCACTGGGCTTGTATACTCCTGTGCTTATTTCTGGATTGACAACATAAGTGCGACTCAAGCCTCGCTTACAGCAGCTTTCCTTTTTTCACTCGGCTCGACTCACAGACTCCCCGAACGTATGATGCATTTACTGTGGCAATGTTGGCCAGTTTACGTAGGTGTGACACTCACCGTCACCAGCTTCTACAGCGGAGGTATCCACTCGGCATGGTTAGTC
Source organism: Zetaproteobacteria bacterium (assembly GCA_028817975.1). Classification (GTDB taxonomy): domain Bacteria; phylum Bdellovibrionota_B; class Oligoflexia; order Oligoflexales; family Bog-1112; genus JAPPOJ01. The sequence continues at coordinate 1,455 of JAPPOJ010000010.1, forward strand.
ATGTTCCTTCCCATGATCATCACATCCACATTTTTACAAAATAAGCGCCACACCTCCGTGATTGTTCTAGGGGCTGCCGTAAGCATCATCGCCTTATATTGTTTAGATCTTACAAAATGGAGTTATCTGTCCCCACAAGGATCTTTACAATCCAGTACCACATATCTACTTTCTGTACTTTTAGGCGGGCTGACGATTGTTTTACAGCTTGCCAAACTACAGGAGCATATCCAAGAAGTCTCCACACAACTCAGCCTACAAAAGCAAGAACAAGAGCGCATGATCGAACTCATCGATGCTGCCGAAGATTATATTTGCATGTGCGACTTAGATGGAGTGGTGATATACCGTAACGAAGCTTACAACAAGATTGTGGGGCGCCCTATTTCCAAATGCAATAATTGGATCACCCACAATATCCACCCAAAATGGTCTAAAGACATCATGCAAGGGACAGGTGTACGCACCGCAAAACTATTCGGGTCATGGACCAGCGAACTTGCAATCCTAAACTCTGCAGAAGAAGAAATCCCCGTCTTAATGACGATCATCAGCCACAAAAATACCCATGCAGAGATATCCCACATTTCCATGATCATGAAAAATATTGAGGAAATCAAACAAAAGGAACGGATTTTAAAAGAAGCAAAAGAAAAAGCTGAAGCTGCTTACGAATCGAAGTCATCTTTTTTAGCGAATATGTCTCACGAAATCCGCACCCCCATGAATGGAATTATCGGTATGGCAGAGATCTTACGCTTAGAGTCCAATATTCCGCAAAAATTCAAGGAAAAGATCGATATTATCTACAACAGCGGCAGAATGCTGCTACGTATCATCAACGATATTGTCGATTTCTCAAAAATAGAATCTGGACGTATGTCTCTAGATCCTGTCTCATTTAATCTACACGAACTTGTTCATTCTATTGTGGATTTTTTTAGCAACCAACAGCAAGAACGACAGAATAAAATCGAGGTGCATATTGCAGATAACGTCCCCGCATTTATCTTTGCAGATGATATTCGCCTCAAACAGGTTCTTTTTAACCTCATGAGCAATGCTAACAAGTTCACTAAGAACGGGAAGGTTCACCTTCATCTCAGTGCAGAACCGTCTAGGGAAGATTATATACTCCAATTCTCTATTCAAGATACAGGAATCGGTATCGAAGCCAACAAAATCGATCGCATCTTCTCATCTTACGTCCAAGAAAACCTCCAGACCACCCGTATGTTTGGAGGTACCGGACTAGGGCTGGCTATCTGCAAAGAACTGATTGAAATGATGAAAGGAAAAATATGGGCAAAAAGTGTCAAAGACCAAGGATCAACATTCTTTTTTAATATCCCGGTCCGTCCTGGGCAAAAGCCACTTCCCACGTACAAATTAGAAAACGACCACAAGATTCAAAGACCTCAGAACATCCGTATCCTGCTGGCAGAAGACAACATGGTCAATCAAACAGTCATCAAATCTCTCATCGAAAAATTAGGTTATCAAGTGGATATTGCTGAAAACGGCAAAGAAGCTTTACTTAAAGCAAAGGCCGTCACCTATGATCTCATTTTCATGGACTGTTTTATGCCTGAAATGGATGGGTTTACGGCGACTCAAAGAATACGTGAAACTGTGCCCAAGCAGACACAACCTTATATCGTAGCCCTCACAGCCAGTGTCATGAAAGAAGACAACGAACGCTGTTTAAAAGCCGGTATGGATGAGTTCATGGCCAAGCCTTTGAGCCTGAAAAAATTGCAAGACCTCCTCAAACGTGTATCCAGCATGAAAGATCAAGCTAAGTAGCTTGTACTCCAGCCTCCCCATTTGACCTCAAACCCCTTCTATATCGCATAAAGCAGCCCACAAACCCCTTGATATCACATGGAGAAAAAGCTCACCTCATATTCTTTCACATAGTTACCGACAATTCCATGTCACCCGCCGGGGTGGCTAACCTAACTGCATTCAGCTCCTGCTAAACGGTATATACAACATCACTTTTATCTTGGATAGAGGAAAAATATTCATGACAAGGAAGTCTTCTTTTCCTTTGGTGAGTGCACTTTACCTATGCCTCGCTTGCGGGAACAAGCCACAACAACATGATTCCATCGAAATACATGAAGCGCAGAACCAAATTACTGTAGAACATGACGCCAAAATAGATCAAGCTGATGCAACTGTGGAAAATCCAGACAATACCACATCCTCAAAAGAGACCAGCAGCGAAGTTCCACTTTCCAGAGAGGTTCTCACACTCGATACTCATTTGGAAACACCATTTGCAACTCCAGGTAAGCTTGGATACATCAGCTACACAGAAGGTAACCTGGAAATTGCAGATACTCAAGGAAAACTATATCGTTATCACTACCAAGCAACTGCGACACCCGCTGATACCTGGGAAGAAGTGGAAACAAATTTTTTGAAAGACAACTTATCTTTCCACAAGCTACAAATCACGACTTCCATCAATACATTATGGCTATCCTCTGCGACAACCCTCACACACCAAGAAATTAAATCCGAACACGAACTTATCACCATGGAGACAGAATTAAGTTACGCGATTGAGAGTGAAGAGCAGATTCTGGCTGTTTATCGCGACCTCTTTTGCAGCACAGAAATCGAAGCAATAACTGTAACCTGTATCGAGCAAAGTGATGGCGGGCTTAAAATGAAGAAGCTTACCCTGCCCACCCCAGGACAACGCCCACTCTTAGTTGTCGCTCAAAAAGACCAGGGAGAATATCAAAGGTTTATAATCGGGTATGCAGACAAAGGATTTGAACTTAGCTGGCATAGTGGGCAAGTAAAAATCTTCGAAGTAGAGTTGCACAATTTACTTCAGACCCATATGAAAGCTATCGATGGAGAAATTCCACAGACACCGAGAATTTTCGTCGCCGCAGCCCTGTCACAAGCACAAACCCTAACACTTCCAGCAAACGTCATCATGAAGATACGGTCCCAACAACCGGTTACACTTGAAAAGATGAAACCGGAAGCTCCTTAATCAAGTACAGGTCAGCTCTCCAGGATCATCCATAAAAAGCTGTTTCTAGCTTTTCTCAAAAGTGGGGTCTGGCACAAACGGCTTACCACTTACATGCTGTGAACCACGTAGTTTCAACACACACAACAACCCCAAGCTCGCAAATGTAGCAAAAACAGCTAAGGCCATACGCACACCGAGCCAACTAGGAGGATACACCCTACCCCACAACGCAAGCGCTAAGGCAGGAAAAGAAAAACGTGAAACGGCAGCTACCGCAGACGCTTGACTTTTATACCCTTCTACTCCCATAAACGCGGTGATAAACAAAAACTGGACGGCTAATGCACCACCTACGGAGTAACATACAATCGACCAAAAATTAGCTGCAAAAATTTCGGTAACCGGCTCCACAACCTGAGATGCACATATCCAAGCCACAAGCCAAGCCGATAGGGAGACCAGAATATAAGAACCCGGACCAAACCGGGTCCACAGTCGCCCAGCAAAGAGCGTTACCACAGAATAGGACACCACAATCAAAAACTGCACTACACCATACTCATAAGAAGACATCCCCCATTGATCCACTAAAACAAATGCTGACCAACTGAAGTAAATAAGGTATGCGGAAACAGCAAGGTCTTTAGTCAGAATAGATAACATAAAAACAGGGTTACGAAGACATTGGAGATAACCATTCCAACCCTGTTGCTGTTGCTGTTGCTGTAGCAGATTGCTCGTATCATCAGCGGGGAGAACTCTCCATATCAGGATCAGGTTTATAACCGCAAAACACAGAATGCAAGTCAAATTACCCACAGCACCAAAATAAGACTGCAAAATATTGCCCAAAACAGGACCACCTGCCAGAGCAAAGGTCACCACACCATTGAGCACACCTAACCTAAAAGCAACTTTTTGTTCGTCGCCTGCCTTGGATGCTTGAGAGAAGCCAACCACACCCGCCACAGCAGCACCTATTCCTTGCACAAAACGGAACACACAAAACAAGTCATATGTCGTAACTAAAAAACAGCCTAAACAGCCAATCAAAAACACCGAAGATCCAAATAAGTAACAGCGACGAATTCCCCACTTGTCACATAGAACACCGTAAAAGGGCGACCCCAGACAGAATCCCAACATGTTTGAAGTCACAAACAAAGAAACTCGATAATCACTCACTGCAAAGAAATTTCCAAGTTCAGGAAAACTCGGAATAATGAGTTGAACCTCACTGTGGATCAAAATCATCGAAACTACAAGCCAAGCAAATGGATCTTTATGCATCGCCCCTCCCTCGTGATGGTGCCCGCCACGACACCAACCGTTATCCAAATAAAGTAGACTCGTTTTCGAACACTCTACACAAAAGTTCACCTACTTCGAGATGAAATACCTAAATAACATCTTGTTATTTCATTATTTTTACTCAAAATGGCTGTACCCTTGACAATAACAAGATTCACACTAAGTTATCTGTAGAAGAGATGCAGATATGACTGCAAACAGAAGCAGCAAAAATATCTGCCCGAAATACGGGAGGGAGCAGCTATGAAAATAGAAAACTTGGACCACAGCATTCAAGACATTCTTCAAAATGCACAAACAGATGCCATTGCGCGCGGCAACCAGATACTGACCCAAGCACATGCCTTGGTAACTTTAGCTGAATCCCAACCCAAACCACTACAGCTTATCTTAGATGAACTCAACATTCCACAAGCATCCTTTACGGATGATTTAAAGACAATCCTGCAAAAGCAAAGTGTCATTTCTGGCAGCAGTTTTGATCCTGCACAATTACGCTTTTCTCCTGCACTGCTACAATCTCTTGCACGCTTGGAGTCCACGCAGCGCAAATCAGATACCCAAAAAAAACTAGGCCTGACTTACTGGCTACTCGACATGCTACAACATCCAGGCTCAGAACTCGATTCACTGTTCGCAAAACACTCTATCCCCAAGCAAAGGTTAGAGAACTTCAAAGCGCACTTAGACAAAGAAGAAATACAAGCAGAGCCTTATAGAAATAACTCCGTGCTCGAAAAGTACGGTGTCGACTTAGTCGCACTTGCACGTAGCGGAAAAATCGACCCTGTGATTGGCAGGGACGAAGAAGTGCGCCGGGTCATGCGCATCCTTTCTCGGAAGACAAAAAATAACCCGGTACTCATTGGTGATCCAGGGGTTGGTAAAACAGCAATCGCCGAAGGGCTTGCTCAACGTATTGTTGCCGGAGATGTTCCCGAAGGACTCAAGAATAAAAGTATTTTTTCACTGGATATGACATCCCTGGTAGCTGGAGCGAAATATCGAGGCGAGTTCGAAGAGCGACTCAAAGAAGTACTCAAAGCCATCGAAAAAAGCGAGGGGCAAACTCTCGTGTTTATTGACGAGCTACATACCATTGTAGGAGCAGGAAAGTCCGAAGGAGCAATGGATGCGGGTAATATTCTAAAACCTATGCTTGCGCGTGGACAACTACGCTGTATCGGTGCTACAACTCCTCATGAGTATCAACTCCACATCGAAAAAGATCCAGCCCTAGAAAGACGCTTCCAACAAGTTTGGGTAGCCGAACCAAGTCAAGAGGATACCATCTCCATTCTACGTGGCTTAAAAGAGCGCTACGAACTACACCACGGGGTCACCATTCATGACAATGCCCTCGTCACTGCTACGGCGTTGTCTGACCGCTATCTGACCGAACGTTTTCTCCCGGATAAAGCCATTGACCTCGTAGACGAGGCATGTGCAAAAATTCGGACCGAGCTGGACTCCATGCCAGCTGATCTTGACGGACAAAACCGTCGTTTACTCCGCCTTGAAATCGAAGCTACCGCTCTACGTAAAGAAAGTGATCCTCAAAGTAAAGCAAGGCTAGCAGAACTCCAGACCGAAATACGCACGCTCAAAGATTGTGTTGAAACGATGAATGCGCAGTATGCCGCAGAAAAAGAAAAACTGGACACCGCCCGCAAGCTCATGGAAACTCGAGATAGGATCAAACATGAAATCAGCTTAGCCGAGCAGAAGTATGATCTCGAAAAAGTAGCCCAGTTACAGCATGGGGAACTCCCAAAAGTTGAACAGCAAATCCTTGCTGCAGAAAAAGCACAAGCCGAACAAGAACGCCAGGATCACAAGCTGCTGCGCTTTGCAGTTACTGAAGCAGAAATCGCCGACGTCGTCAGCCAATGGACCGGGATTCCCACAACCAAACTCGCATCTGCAGAAAAAGAAAAACTTCTCCAACTCGACCAACACCTGCAGCAGGAAGTGGTGGGACAGAAACAAGCTGTAGCAGCCGTCTGCGATGCCATTCTAAGATCACGTGCAGGTATCAAAGATCCACACCGACCCATTGGATCTTTTCTTTTTCTAGGCCCTACTGGAGTAGGCAAAACACAACTGGCCAAAGCCCTGGCAGAAGCGCTGTTTGATCATAGTCACCACATGGTACGCATCGATCTTTCAGAGTATATGGAAAGCCATAGCGTTTCTAAACTTATTGGGGCACCTCCCGGATATGTCGGGTATGACCAGGGGGGACAACTCACCGAAGCTATCCGGCATACACCCTACTCCGTCGTTTTACTTGACGAGATCGAAAAGGCACACCCAGATGTATTCAATACGCTCTTACAGGTGCTCGATGATGGCAGACTCACCGACTCTAAAGGCCGAACAGTAGACTTCCGCAATACAGTCATCATTATGACGAGCAACTTAGGTGCCAGCGACCTTGATGCACAGGCTTTTGAAAGTGGTACCATTTCTGCGGAAACGGCCGCTAAAATACAAACACGTTTAAAAATGCACTTTCGTCCAGAGTTTCTTAACCGTATCGACGAGACCATCTTGTTTGAACCCCTTACATTCGATTCGATGACCCGCATTGCAGCACAAAAATTGCAGCTATTACGCAAGCGTTTGGAAGAGTCGGGAACAGAGCTGCTTTGGGAGGAAGGTGTACTCACTTATATTGCAAAACACAGCTATCAGCCTGAGTATGGTGCACGTCCTATAAATCGGACCATTCAACAAAAAATAGAAACTCCACTTGCTCGCTACCTGATTGCAACAGCAGATAAGCCCAGCTTAAAGCTTAAGTGGAGCGAATCTGATGCTAAGATCGAAATTTGCATACCATCAGAAACCGTTTAAGATAGACCCTGATCAAGGGTTCTTTCTCTCTCCTCCATCTATTATGGTGAGGCTTGTGAGAACAGCTGCGCAGTTGACTTATCAGAAGATTTGGGAGGACTCAGCTGCTGGTTCAAGTTCTTAGGCACGAGTAGAAACTGATACTTGTAAACAAAATCCAGGTCCTTGCCCGCAACCAGAGCTCGTAAAATATTTTTCTCCTTACGAATGGAATCAGAAGAAGTGCTCCAACGCTTAATAGGAATCAGATCAAAAGCGCTCAAAACACCGCCATCGGGGATGTAGCGATTCAACTCCATCAACGCAGCTTCATGCGGGACTAACAGCGTATGTTCACCTTGAAGAGAAGCTAAAAGCTGCCGAGAGTTATGTATTCCCTCAAACTTCGTTCCTAACCACAAGTTCATCGCCCCCCACTCTGTCCAAGTATGTCGATTCAAATTCCAATATTTAATCACATGGCCTTGGGGAAGCTTCACCAGGTTTTTGCGCAGTTCTGCCATATCCTGCGCTCCTAAATCAACAAGTAAAACAGAAAATGCCATTAACACAGAGGACCAACCTAAAGCAAACACATTGGATCGAATCCAACCACTACCCTGAAAAGCAAGATAACTACAAAAGATAAAAAGGAATACACTGACCCAAAGCGCAACTTGTGAAGTGACCGTCACGACCTGAGCGAACTCTGGATTCAAAGCCGCAATGAGGGTTACAAGCATCGGAATACCTAATAAAACCCAAGACTGCAGGCGCACTGCCCTCACAAATAAAAAGGCGTACTTCTGATGTAGCGGAATCCAAAAAGTCCACACCAGAGAATAAATGGGGGCTAACAGTAGGATAAAATAGATACTACCACGGTAGGGGTGCAATGAAAAAAAAGCTACTGTGGGGAGTATATACAAGAG
>JAPPOJ010000152.1 GCA_028817975.1 Zetaproteobacteria bacterium
ATGCGCTACCTTACGCGGTACTAACAGCATCGCTTTCGCCCAGTATGTTTTTTGAGAGGAGTAACATTTATTTGGGACGAGCTAGTGACACTTGTGTCAGTTTCTGTGAGGCTCGTTGCGTTGCGGGAACAGGGCAGGGAGTAATTAGCTGAAACGAATGCGGTTACACACTCCCTAAACTGTCTCAACTCACGTGGACTCACTAAGGACCTACCTGAATTATATCAAAGACAGCGCTTATGTATCCAGTGGAAAAACAGCAATCAATTGGCTATAATCCTTTCATCCAAGGGGCCAGATGATCTTTCTATATATTATCCAAAGTGAAGCGAACGGCCGATACTACATAGGTTCTAGCCAAAATCCAGAAAGGCGGCTGGCGGAGCACAATAGTGGTCACACAAGATCTCTAAAACACCTGCGACCCTTGAAGCTTGTGTTCAAACAACCCTTTGCGACTCGCAGTGAAGCAGTCAGAATTGAAAGGAAGCTGAAGAAGAGCAAAAGCCGCGATATTATCAAAAAGATCATCTCTGATGGAGAAATAAAAATGGGCTCATGGTGAAGTGGTATCACGCATCCATGGCATGGATGAGTTCGGGGTTCGACTCCCCGTGAGTCCACAGGTAGTATTGCGTCCCGATGGCCATCGGGAATGTGGCCGGTTCAAGTCCGGCAGGGTCCACTATGATTGAATATCTTCCAGAATTTCTCACTGTCGTTGTCGTCCACCTTTTGGGTGTCATGAGCCCCGGGCCTGATTTCGTGCTTATCATGCAACACAGTCTTCGCTATTCACGCCACATTGGTATCTACACGGCCCTTGGCTTAGCAGCCGGCATGCTCGTTCACGTGTTTTATTCTTTAGTCGGCATCGGTTTTCTCATCTCTCGTTCCATTCTTCTTTTCTCAACTATTAAATTGTTGGGGGCTGCATATTTAATTTACCTTGGTTACAAGGCTTTCAGAGCAAAACCAAGAGATATAGATTTTAATGATTCGGATCAGAAACAAGCAGCCATAAACATGAACCCATTCAAAGCTCTGCAAACAGGCTTTCTTACTAATATTCTAAATCCAAAAGTAACTTTGTTTTTTCTAGCACTTTTCACGCAAGTAGTGAGTCCAGAAACCCCTTTGAGTATTCAAATCATCTATGGTCTTGAGATGGCTGTTATGACCTTCTTGTGGTTCAGCTTCATCTCCCTTGCACTTTCAAACAAATTTGTTCAAGGAAAAGTGCAGTCAACCCAACACATTATCGATCGAATTTTTGGCAGCATCCTCATCGCGCTTGGCATTAAGGTTGCTAGCTCTTCTCTGGAGTAAAAGAACTCGCAGACTAGTTTTGCTATTTTCTTCTGTTGCATATACAATGCCACTACCTTTTCTATGGAGTGGGTGGACATGAAAGAGAAAAACACCTGGATACTCTTTGCGGGAGACCGCAAAGCGTGGCAGGGGGCCAACAAGACAAGCTATCGCTGGCGAGTCTTCGTTGGAGCTAGCGAGGATGCCATCTACCTCAAGAGCATGAGCTTGAGAGGTGAAGCATCAGAGAAGAACAACAGAACAGGCTGGCGCAAGAAGCCCAACGGCCAAGGCGTCATCGCCTGGATCAGCTATTACGGCGACATCGAGATCAAGAACGGAGCCGCCACCATCACTCTCAAGGAGCCCCCGCGAGGGAGCTGAACCAACCGCAAGCCCGCAGGAGGAGACGCCGAAGAGCTCGCTTGCGGGTTCTTCGATTCTGATTAGAATTTAGGTCGAGGGCTAGGCTTAGGTTTCTTTACGGCCTCAAACTTCTTATTCACTGCCTCTGTTACAACAGATCGGTCTTTTCCATACGTAATCCGAGAAAATTCAATGGCTTTATCTGCGATATCCTGTCGTCCCTGAACTGGAGCGATAGTTCCCATACTGAAAGGATCTGCAGTTTGCCCGCTAATAAGCATTTTCAAATAGCAGTAATAGTTATCAATGTTGATAAGGTCAGATGCAGTAAAGGT
>JAPPOJ010000276.1 GCA_028817975.1 Zetaproteobacteria bacterium
GTTTGGGGAAGGCATTGCTGGCGTCAACATGAATCAATTTTTCTCAGGTTTATTTGGCTTTTTGGTGCCTTCCAACTGGATGAAAATTGTGAATCAACGCCGTGAATTTCAAGTATCCAAATATCTGTTGCTGAAAACCTACTTAGATGAAATCCTGAATGCGAAGCTGATGTACTTGCGTCAGCATCAAAACATTACCGAATTTGAGATCTTAAACTTCTATTTCATTCACCTTCAGCTCTTTTCTCGCACCTACTCCACAAACAACCGAGCGTTGGCGACTTTGCATGGCCGTTTTGCCTTTGAAGGCACGAATATGGCGACCCAAAGGGGTAAAACCAAGCTAGGCTTTGATGACTTAGCGCAAGTAATGGCCCTACAACAAATTGAAGGAGATGCTTCGGTAAAGCATTTTAATATTCAAGACCTCAAAGACTTTCCTGCGCAAGTGAAAGACTTGGAAGATTTGGAGGATTTATATAAAAATCAGGATGCGTTTATAAGTGAAGTTGTACGGAATTCAGTCGAGTTGAAAGCCGCACATGAACTTTTAAAAATAGCTCAACTGAATGTTGGGATTACCGCAGTGGGGAGTATCTTTAGTAATGTGGACCGTCCCCAAAATGCCAATAACGACGCCCAGTTTGCGCTTCGATTTGGCTATGATACCCTACCCAATATTTTGATTTCACGTTCTCTAGGTAAAACCGCAAAAATAGATGTTCGTAAAGAATACCTTGATATGCTTGATTCTGCCCGCCGTAGCTTTGATCTTTATACGAACTCTTTGGGGGGGTATACCGAGGCCAAACGTGCCTTACGTGTGAATCGAGATGCGGTACGGCAAAACCTGGATTATTTGCTCCGTTCGAAGCAGGACCCTGATCCTTCTTTGATCTTGGCACTGTCGCAGTTGATTGAGTCAGAACTTAAACTCAACAACGCGCTGCATGGTTCCTTGATGGCTCGTGCTTATATGGATCGTTTTCTCCTCGCGGACTATGCGACGGTTATGAAGTATCTGCCCGACCGACAACTGCTGCAAGACACTCTGAAGGTCTTTGCAGATAGCCATCTGGAAGAGGTACATAAAGACGCGGAGCTAGATCACTTTTTGTACAATGTACGTCACGTCGAGGAGTTAAAAAAATTATTTCAACAGCCTGATCACCCTTATCATGAAGATGAGCTGGTGAGTGATCACCTGATTGAGGCGGTTAAACGTAACATGGACCCGCTGCTTTACTCCAAGCTCTCCTTTTTTAAAAACCGTGCGTTTTACGCCTTTCTCGATCAGTTTGTGCAAAAAAACGGTATTGAACTGACGGCGCATCAACAGCACCTCTTGGATAAGAAGCGTAAGTCGTTATGGAGCCGCTGGGTCCATCGTCGTCCCTCACCTCACTCTAAACCTGAAGATTTAAAGCTCTAATTTGCAAGAGCTGCATATCTTGCATACAAGGAAATTGTGTCCGGGTCAGCCTCGTCCACTCTTGGGTAGAATCACAAAGTGTGTGGCAGTAGCAGTGGTGATGCATCAGGAGAACACATGGTTTCCCCCGAAAGCCAGCCGCCTTACGCGGAGCAGCAGGTCCGTAAGGCCTCGCGGGCTAAATTCTATACTTCCGAGCAGTTTAAAGTCTTTGAGCAGGGTCAGTGGATTGGGTTTTTGGTGGATGTTTCCCATGCCGGTTATGGTCTTGCGTTGTTTGACTCGAAGCAAGTCGGCAGCAAGCTTGAGGTGGAGATTCGCCATGGCAAGTCTACCCATCTTCAAGTCAAGATGCTGATTATGTCCTGTCAGCCTAAATCGGCGCATGACTCACGCTGTCGCTACCGCGTGGGTGCGATACCTCTTCTCCCGGATGAAAAGCGTTCGCGAGAGATTCCTCGGGATGCGCCCCGGATCGCGCTCCATGGGGATTTTCCTTGTACGGGATTCTTTACCAACCCTACTTCCTTTGAGGACAAGGTGTTTATCACCTTGCTGGACCTGTCTGCCCGTGGGTTTCGCGCCCGTACATCTGCTCGTAATGTCTTAATTGGGCGAGGGAATAAGCTTGAGGTCACGCTATGCTTTCCCATGCAAGCGAGTTTTACGTTCTCAACCCGCGTAACTTTTCTTCGTCAGCAGCAAGATGACTTAATTTTAGGCTTTGAGCTGCAAAGTGAGGTGAGTACATTTGTGCAAATGGCAGGGCGCTATCTCTCGTTTGCCCAAGGGCTGAGTCTGTACGATTTAAAAACGCGGAAATTTAAACTAACCACTCTGCAAGATTCTTTCCAGTTTGCTTACTGCCGGAGCCGTCAAGAGTTTTTAAAAATTGTTGCGCTGCGGGCAAAAGCCTATGGCCATGACAATGAACGGGTTAGCCGAAAGTTTGAAGAAAACATGGATCGCTTTGACCCTTATTCACGCCAAGTGGTGTGCCGCAATCACGGCAAAATCATTGCCTGCTTTCGGATTTTGTTTCCTTCGGCAAAAAAGTCACGAGCTGAACTCTATCAGGCTTATGGTGTGAACAATGTGTGTGACTATATTCATTCTTACATGGAAGTAAGTAAAATCGCGGTGAATCCGAAATACCGCCGTTCTGATCTATATCTCAGGATGTTGGATTTTTGTCTGAAAGTTGCTTTAGAAACAGACACTCGTTATATAGGTGCCTTGCTTGTAAAGGAAAGGGTTAAATATTACGAGCGCATGGGATTTCGTATTTTTAGTCCGGCAGTGGAACATTCAGCCCACAATGTGACCTTGTATCCTATGGTTTTAGATATGGAAGAATTTATTCGAGGCGAAGGAGTAGAGTCTATAGCTTTTGCTCGTTTTGAACCGACTCTGAATGCTTGGAGAGATGCATATGGGATTTAAAGCAGAAGCACGTGGCATTTGTCGGGTGCAGGACGGAGTCAAGAAGGACTGTACCTTAGCCCAATCACGCGAGTTATTGGGTACCCTGTATCCCAAGAATGAGGGGCAGATTCAACGCCTCGTGCAGCTGGCCTTGAAGCATAAGGAAAAGCTCTACCCTTTTTCGACAGGTAAAAACTGGGGCTATGGCTCTGGTCTGCCGGTGCTTCCGGCAAGCTGGGTGGTAGATCTATCGGGGATGCAAAAAATCAAAGTGGATGCTGCCACTGGCCTCGCCACCTTAGAGCCAGGGGTCACCCAGCGGATGTTGCACCAGTTTTTACACAAACAGGACCTGCCTTACCTGTGCCCGACCACGGGAGGTGGACCCCATGTCTCCATTCTCGGGAACGCCTTGGAGCGTGGCTTTGGCTTGACGCCGTACACGGACCATTTCTACGCTTTGTCCAATCTCCGTGCAGTGCTTGCGAATGGAGAATTGTACACCTCAGCATTGAGCCGGCGCGGCTTTGAGTGTATCGCAAAAAGCCATAAATGGGGGATTGGGCCTTATATGGAAGGAGCCTTTGCCCAAGGTAATCTGGGAATTGTCACCCGTGCCTGTGTGCGTTTGCGCAAGCGCTCGGTAGAGCGTGGGGCCTTTGTGCTTAAGGTGTCGCCTCAGCGGATGGAGCAGGCTTTGCAATTCAGCCAACATTGCTTACATGATTTAGAGGGGGTGGTGACGGGGATTAATTTGATGAATCCTGCGCGCACCCAAGGGATGTCGCGCGCGCAGGCGAAGAAGCAACAGTGGACCTTACTTGGACGCTATGCCGGTGTGTCGGGCACCCGGTGTTTGCTACGCCGGTACTTTAAGTCATGTCGTTTGACCCCGTATGTGATTCCCTACAGCTGGACGCAATGTGTGGAAAAATATCGCCCCTGGCTGGAAAAAATGCCTTGGGGTAAGGAAATGGCGATGCTTTTGAAAGGCTTTGCCATCTTGGAAGGCGTGCCCAACGATGTAGCAGCTCCTCTCGTCTATCAGTATCAGCAGTATAATCCGAAGTTGCCCATGGATGTGGAACGCGACCAACTCGGGTTGATGTGGTGTGCTCCTTTGATGCCCTGGGATGCGAAGTTGATCCTCAAGCTCACTCACAAAGTGGAAACCATTTTGATGCGTTACCGCTTTTCCCCGATGATTACTCTTACGGCCTTGCAGCCTACGGAGGTGTGTGCCACGATTCCAATTGTGTTTGACAAGCGGACTCACGCGGAAACCGCGGCCGCTTGCTATGAGGATATCCTCAATGTATTGATGCAGCACAAGTGCTTTCCTTACCGTATGCCCATTTCCCAGATGTCTTTGCTTCAAGATGCGGGTACCCGTCATTGTCCGCTTTATCACCCCTTGAAGCAGGCCATTGACCCGGAGGACCTTCTTGCCGGTGGGCGCTATGAGTAGGATGCTCCAGATGTTTTATTACCTTGTTCCCGAAGTAAGGATTAGCGACCCACAATTGCTAGCAGCATGGAAGAGCCAATATCGTGATGATCACTTGAGCTTTATGAAAATAGTTTTTCCCTTGTTGTCTCTTGTTTCTGTGATTCAATTATTTGCTGTAGATTTGCCAGAAGGGTTTCAACCTCAAGCGGACTTTATTTTTGTTCGTATATTTTCTGGAGCTTGTTTGCTTGCTGGCTTGTATTTTAGTACTTATTTCGTTAAATTTTATCTTGTACCGGTTACGCTTGCCTTTGCTCTTTGTTTTATTATGCAGCTACATCTAATGGTTGTGGAGCCTAAAATTCCTTTTTTTATTGCTCCAGCTTATCCTATTATTTTTACGCTGATGTTATGGAGAAATGCACTTTACAGTTTGGCGATTGTATTTGTGATGCACATGGCTGGTTTTTACTGGATGCAAGATATTTTTAGGGACTCTCTATCTGTTGTTAGTCACTATGGAAGTATCCTGACGTTTAGTTCACTTATTATTGTTGGCTTAAGGTCTTCCCTCCGTCTAGATATTGACCTCTTTTTAAAAAATCACGCCATTGCGGAAAATAATCGTCACCTCACACAGCTGAATCAAGAACTTGAACAAAAAAATCACGCAATCCAGGTGCTCCAAGCTGATATGCTGGTGAAAGATCGGATGAGTAATTTAGGGGTGTTGGCCACTGGGTTTGCCCACCAATTCAACAATATTCTGAACACCATTAAAATGAAAGCGATGTTGCTTGAGCGCCAAGCTGGCCCCGAAGCGCAGGTACAAATTCAGGCGATGTACCATGCTATTACGGTGGGTGCAGACATGGTTGAAAGTATCTGCCTTTCCGATAGTCAAAACACCGTCATCCACCCTCTTCAGGTGGCGAAGTTTGTGACGAGTGCGGAGCGCTTGGTCAAAGGCAGACTAGGTGAAGAGACCCAGCTCCACAATCAAGTGCCGGAGGACTACACCGCGCTTGGCAAGGACCTCAACCTTCTCAATATCTTGCTGGTGTTGTTTGGCAATGCTGCGGATGCCCAGGCTGCCCATATTTGGGTATACCTTGAGGGCGATACGCTGGTAGTGGAAGATGATGGCACCGGGATTCCCCCTGAACTTGTAGCTCAGATTTTCACGATGTTTTTTACCACCAAACAAAAGGGCAAAGGGACAGGGATTGGTCTTGCGGTTGCACGGCGTGATGCAGAAGATATGCATGCCCAGCTTGCCTGTGATGTGGACTATCAGGGTGGAGCACGTTTTAAACTTACATTCCAACAAGAGGCTGCTGTATGAAGGTGATGTGCATCGATGATGAAAGTCATTTTGTCGAAGACTTAAAACATTTCATAGATGGGCTGGGCTTTCAGGCAACCTGCTTTACCGATGGTTTTCTTGCGGCCCAAGCAATGGAGCAAGATCCTCCGGACTTGATTATCACCGATATGAAAATGCCGGGTGTCCATGGAATGATGATGCTGCTGACGGCACAAAAATTTGCCCCTTACGCCCATGTGGTGGTGCTCTCTGGGAATAGTAAGGAGCAAAGCGAGCAGGATTATCATGGCAAGATTGAAGTCCCTTACTTTCGTAAGCCGGTAGGAGATGACTTTTTTAACTTTATTCAAAAATTGCAGCCGCGTGCTATTCCTGCTGAGGAGCGTGAAGCTGAAGCCAGCACGTTTAATATTCGAGCACTAGACCATCTCGCCACCAAATATCAAGAGGTGGATACGAAGACCTATGATCTTTTTGTCGCGCAGCTGGGTATCTCTACGGGGGTGCGCATGAATGAGGATGCGTATTACCAAATGTTGGATGAATTTCAAGCAGCACTGAAGCTGTTGAGTGGGGAAGACCGGCAGTTGCAACAGCAATTGTTGAATGGCTTTCGCAATCAATATGGGAGTTGGGGGGACCGACTGTTGGTGCAACACGCTAGTTTCTTCACCCCCTTTCATTTTGTCAGCGCCGAGGGTGCCGTGGTGTTGACCCGTGGGGATTGGGAACGGCTAGGATTTACCCTGCCTTCACGACCTTTTCAAAATGGTTCTTACTTTCTGTTGCATCACTACCGCTTAGAGATGGTGGGAAATGTTCCACAAATGTATGTGAATCAAGAGCGGGTGGATTTTGACTCTGGTTTGCGCAAGGACCAGCTGTTTTACCACACGGCCGCGAGTCAACTCGTGCCTATGATGCAGATGCACCGCCTGATGCAAAAATATATTGAGATGAGTCAGTCTGCACATGTGATTCACTTTTGGGATTTGCGCCAACAGGATAGCAAATTGAGCCGTGCCTTAGCTTTCCAGTACAATACCCCTGTCGATGTGCTCTGGCCTGATGGGCGCAGTGCGCAGATCACCGCGACTTTTTGGTCGGCGAACGTCCATTACTATGGCTTGGTCGAAGAGGGTGAAGAGCATGCCTTTGGCCCTGGGTTTGACTATATTACAGGGATTCTTTCAGATATTCCAACACTCACCTCTGTGCGTTATGTGGAGGAGTCTGAAGTCTCTTTTACCATCCACTTTGACTCGGAGAAGAACGAATTTTCACTCTCTGAAAAGGGTCGAGAGATTGAGGTACCCTTGAGTCCGAGTATGCAGCATGATTTCTATGAAATGAGTCCAACCCCGGTCTATAAAGCACACCGTCAGATTCGCTCCATCTATGCCTACATTGCTCATGTGGGGCATCAGCGTAATCTGCTTCACAGCGCACTTTCTCGTCCGGCGCAGGTGGACAAGTCGTCCAGTTGGATTGCGCGTATTTTTGGTAAAAAATAGACCGTACCGTAACCTACAGGCTTTCTTTTTTTATAGACTTGCGGGGTAAGTGAAGTAGAGAAAGTGGACGAGGTTGAGGCCGAAGTGACAAAGTAACGGAGCTTCGAGGCTGCGGGTTTGCTGAAAGGCAAAGCCATAGCATACCCCTGCCAAAGTGGCGAGCCCGACATAGGGCCAGCCCCCGGCGAAATGGGCAAGGCCAAATGCAGCTGCACTCACTAGGATTGCCATCCACTCTCCGCAGATAAAACGGTTAAACTGAATCGCTAAATTTTTTTGCAGAAAGCCTCTAAAAAACACTTCTTCAGCGATGCAGACCACGAGCAAATTGTTGGCTGCCCAGATCCAAAACATGCTGGGAAATTTCGGGTCCCACTGTAGGTAATCTAGGTGCATTCCGAGAGGAATCACACACAACAGTAAGCACAGGAGGGCTTTTCCCGCTGCCACCAAAGTATGGTGGGCGGAGGCGCGTCGCGTAAGCTGTGGGCCAAAAGCGATTAAGTAGAAGAGTGCAAATAGGGGCTTGTCAAAGTTAAGGTACATGGAAAAAGGTCGGGACAGGTGGCTCAAGGAGAGCTGGTCGAAAAGCAGTATATTGGCAAATCCAGGCACAAGGTGCATGAACATGCTTAGGCTCAGTACCGTCAGTGCAAGAGTGGTAAGTAAGGTGAGGGTTTTATAAGCAGGCTTGTTTTCGAGGATGAGCACACAGCCGGCAAGGGTGGCTGTTGCGGTGAGGGCGATGGGAGAGAAGGTGCCGAGCGCAGTTCCCGCACACAGTAGGCAAAAAGTCGTTGCCCGTGCCAATCGTCCACAATGTAACCAGGAGAAGGTCAGCCCTAATACGAGGAAAGAACCTGGGAGAAGATACATAGACACACTCCTATTAGAAAGATGACGTAACGTGGCTTCATCATGTTGCAGAAGCCTGTCTATGTACCATGTTTTTAAACAAAAGAACAAGATAAAAAAAATTTATTAAGTAGAATAGTTGAGGTCAAGATGGGTATGTGCTGTGACGAGGGTAGGCGGGAGTGACAAAGAAACTTGCATCTCTGGGTGACATCGATTACCCTGAGAGATCTTTCAGACTCCCCGTGCACATTGCGAGTTGTCCCTATTCTGTTAATCTATTCCGTTTGTGGAGAGACGTACGCGTTGAGTATTTGCTATTTGAGTTCAAAGTTATGGAATTTTTCCCGTGGTCTATGCTGTGCCGCATTTGTGCTGATGACAGCTTTGCCGCAGGTGCAGGCCTTTCAGGCCCCAACCTCGCTTGCTCCAGCTTGGGCGCGTCACCGTGCAGGGGTTCCCACAACAGCCCCGGTACCGGCGCGTACTGTCACGGTGAATGCACCCACGAAGGCGGTTCTTGAGCCTCTAGTTGCGGCTGGTGGACTTTTTATCGGTTCGCACCTGCTCTCTAAAACGAATGAAGCAAGGCGCTTTCATAAATTCGCCGAATACGATCGTCAAGCAGTCCGCCAAGATCTCTTGTTTGCCGCGCTTATTGCGGTGGGGGGTGGATCGGCACTGACTCTTGCAGATATTCCCTTTGGCATTGGCCTAGGTATAAGTGCGGTGTCCCTTGGTATCTTTGGGAACGCTTTTATGGCTCTCAATGAGAAAGCTATTTATCAAGATGACCATAGTTTCCAAGCACGGTTAGTGCTGGAAGTCATGGATCGTATGCTCGCAGATAAAGGTACCCCTCATGAAGGTCACAGCGAATTCGCGCGTTTTGTCCGCGTGCTCGGTGCACGTAAGTTGACTCAGTTTTTGGAAGCAGTTGTCCATAAGCATGGATGTTTTCCCGAGAATGCAGCGGTAAATCTCAACAAGTCGCATATCCTTGCCTTTGCGGATGGCTTTCGTGTCAGCTTAATCAATGCTCGCGGCGAGGTTTTTTACCAACGTAAGTTCAGTGAACTTACCGAAGCTTGTAAGTTCTACCTTTGGTTTTCGCTACAATACATTCACAAATTAAATTTGGTGGATTGGGAAAAATAACCTAAGCCACACTATCCACCGTAGCTAAGATGCGCGCATCGATATGATAGGCACGTAGTCTGGCCATGCCTTTGCAACTCACTTCCTTGCTGTAACCCTTGGTACTGCGCTGTAAGAAACCCAGCTGGTGCAACAACGCCAAGCCTTTGCGCCATGACACGCCCTTGCAGATCT
>JAPPOJ010000089.1 GCA_028817975.1 Zetaproteobacteria bacterium
GGTGGGGACGAACCAATATCTTCATATAGGCCCCCCAGACAATCTCAAGCAGGTGGATTTTCCGAAAGTGAAGCAAGGCTATCTTGAAGCGTCAAATGTGAATGCCATAAAAAATTTGACGCAGATGATTTTGGCACATAGATCCTACGAAGCATATCAGCAAGCCATAAAAAATTATGACGCAATGATGGAAAAATCAAATTCTAAGCTAGCTACTGTCGGTCGCTAACACTTTAACGCAGGAGTCCTTTGCCATGATGAGATCACTTTTAACAGCAGCTACTGGGATGGAAGCTCAACAGCTAAATATTGACACCATTGCCAACAACTTGTCCAACGTCAATACGACAGCATTTAAACGATCCCGTGCTAACTTTCATGACCTGCTTTATCAAACGATTAAAGCACCTGGGCAAAGCTCCACAACCGGAACAGTGATTCCGAGTGGGATTCAGATTGGTACAGGTTCCAGGTTATCGAGTGTTGACAAGACGTTTACCGAAGGAGCGATTCAACTTACCGACAATGCGTTGGACTTTATGATTGAAGGTGATGGATTTTTTCGCGTACAGCGTGATGATGGTGAGATTATCTATACACGAGCAGGACATTTTTCTAAAGATAGTTCGGGGCGTATTGTCAGTAGTGATGGTTATCCACTGATTCCGGAGATTACAGTTCCTCAAGATGCGAAAAACCTTTTGGTTGGCTACGATGGGGTGATCACAGTCAAAATTGAAGGGGAAACCCAAGAGATCGGTCAGCTTGTGATTGCGGACTTCATTAATCCGACCGGGCTTGTTTCGTTAGGTGGCAACTACTACTCTCCTTCTCGTTCGAGTGGAGAGCCTATTGTGGGAGTTCCTAACCAGGCAGGCCTTGGGCGTATTGGTCATAAGCAGTTAGAGAGTTCTAACGTGAATATTGTTGAAGAAATGGTGAATATGATTACGGGTCAGCGTGCTTATGAAATTAATTCAAAAGTGATTCAAACGGGCGATCAAATGCTACAAACTACGACTAATATTAGGTAAACATGCGGTTAAAGTATCTATGCTATATGTATCTGTGGGGGGCTGCTTACTGTTTATATGGATATTCTTGGCAGTTAAACCAGCAGCGCCCAGTGACTTTAAGTATGCAGCCTCGTACTCAGGTTCGAGTCGATGCACCATTCGTGCGGCTGCAAGATATTTTTAAATGTATAGACAGTCGTGCATGTCAGACAACGAACCCTGTATTGATGGTATTGCAAGATACGCAGCGGGTAGAGGTTTCACGCCGTCACTTATTGCAATTGTTACAAGCAAAAAATATTCAACTGAGTGCTTCAAGTCTTGAGCAAATAGAGAATATCCAGATCACTCCAGAAATAGTTTATCTAACGTGTGAAGAATTACTGCGTCATATCTTGGTGAAAAAACTAAAAGACACGAAAATATCTGATGAATTACGTTTTCAATATACACGTTGTCGCTTCAAACGCCCCCTCAAATATTTTGCTCAAATGAAAGAGGCAAGGATAGACATTGATTTTGAATTTACGGAAGATGTTTTTCTCCACTTTAAAACGCAAAAAAAGCATACTCAGCCCGTCACCCTAAATTTTTCATGGGCTGAAGACAAAGTGAAGACATCTTATGTTGCGGAACTTAATATTATAGTGCAACCGCTATTTAAAGCTCTCCAGGCGAACAAAAATATCCAGGCTCAAACTCCTTTAAGTGCTAGAGATTTTCAAACCACCTTTGTCAAGAAGCATCATCATCAACACCTGATCGACAAGATCGTAGATCATCCACAGGTCTGGATACGTAAAAACTTAAAAAAGGGCGATGTTTTACGAGATACCGACGTTTATCGACCCTATCTGGTGAAGCAAGGGCAAAAAATTAAAATGGTTGTGGCGAAAGGCAATTTGGTGATTCATTCAAGTGGTATTGCCCGTCAAAATGGTCAGCTAGGGGAAACAATTCGTATTTATCATGTACAGACAAAGCGTAAGTTATACGGACAAATTAAAGGAAAAGGGCTTGTCGAAGTACAGTTCTAAAGTACTCCTCTTATGTGTGTTACTCGTACAGACGTTGTGCAGTGGTTGTGTGCGTCATCTTCAAAAAATTAGTGGCCGGCAGATTGGACCGCAGCCTTCCGAAGTGCAACCGAATTTACCAATCCAACATGTACCGGCACAGTCCCAGTTATCTGAAAATATTTATAAAAAAGACTATCAGCGTAAGATTGTCGTTGCTCCACAGGAACAGGATAATCCAAGCTTATATCGATTGGATGCTCCCGAAAATAAGTTGTTTAATGAAGACCATGTACCCAAGATTGGTCAAAAGCTTATTTTCAAAGTCGTGGATAGCAAAAAACTTTCCCAGTCAGAGAAAGATCCGCTTGCATCCGAAGAGGAAACACCTGCGGATGATTTGATTGCTTCGATTCCAAGTTTGGCCCCTCCCGCAGAAGATGAGAGTTTTTTGATGGAAGAAATTCCCATGCGGATCGAGCAAATTTTGCCAAATGGTGACTTTTTGTTGCGTTATACCAAGTCGACGCGACTTAACAAAAGCCGGCGTACATTAAATGTTCATGCTATTTTGCCTGCAGAAAAGTACCCCTATCTCAAAGGGAGTGAAACACGGTTGACGACCCGTGATCTGCAAGATGTTGAGCTTACTGATATCTATAAACATGACACCCAGATTTTTTCTTCGCAAGATTGGGATAATGCGTATACGTTACGTTTGAGTAATTATCATGAGCAACGCAATGCCTATGCGATTCAGCTCGAAAATAAGCGTCGTCAACTGGAAGGAATCCGCGATAAGGTTGAACAGCGTGCAAAAAATTCCAACAAACAAAGAAAAAAATGGACAGCTGAAAGAGAAAAGTGGCAGCGTCTGCGTGCTAAAGAAGAAAAGAAATTCCAGAAGCTAAATAGTGATTTGCAAGACAAGCAAGATACCATTACCCAACAGCAAGAGGTGATATCACAGCTGCAGGACGAAGTGAAAGCTTTGCGTATGCAAAGCCAACAAACAGAGGCTGCTGCGAATGCGGCAGACGAAGGTACTGGTAATGAGCAGGAGGCTGCGGCCCCATGAAATCTGGTCTATACAATATGTTACTCTGGATAGCTTTTCTGTCTTCTCCTTGTGTATACCCTGCGCAGATGCCAAAGACTCGAATTAAAGAATTGGTCACGGTCAGGGGGATGCGTGAGAATGACCTCATTGGCTTTGGAGTGGTGGTCGGTCTAAATGGTACCGGAGACACGGAGGGGAGCCCTTCCACCAAGAAGGCTACGCGTATTTTACTGGAAAAACTAGGTGTCTCTCCTACGGAGGGAGAAGAGCGTTTGTTTAATAATTTTGCGGGGGTCGTTGTTACCGCCAAACTGCCAGCTTTTGCTCAGCCAGGTACTCGGATCGATGTTCGTTTGTCGGCGGCAGGAACGGCAACGAGTCTAGCGGGGGGGACTTTGGTTTCTACGCCACTTAAGGCCGGTGATGGCAAGATTTATGCTGTAGCACAGGGGAGTGTCGTGACAGGGCGTACGGTGGGGACAACAGCTCCTGTTCTTACAGTGGCGCGTGTTCCTGAGGGAGGTACGATCGAACGCAAGTTTGTGCCTAAGTTTGTCCATCAAGGGACGGTCCAGCTATTTTTGAAGCGTGCGGACTTTACCACCGCGAGTCGGATTGTGGATGGTATCAATGGACACTTTCGTGGGTTTATTGCCAGTAGTAAGGATGCACGTAGTATTGAGGTTGCTTTGTCTTCGCGTGCGTTGCGTGACCCGGTGAGCTTTTTGTCCGCTATTGAGGGGATTATAGTTGAGTCTGACTTACCTGCGAAGGTTGTGGTTAATGAACGTACGGGGACAATTGTCTTAGGGGGCAATGTGCAAATTTCACCGGTAACCATTGCCCATCGTGATTTGACGATAGAGGTCCGTTCCGAAAATGCTCCACCACGTAGTGAGAGCATTGTTCCACTGCAAACGGCGACGATTGGTTCGCTGGTGGATAGCTTGAATCAGCTCGGAGTGAAATCAGAGGACTTGGTCTCTATTTTACAGTCACTGCGAGTGGCAGGTGCGTTGAATGCGGCTCTTGAATTTATCTAATAGCAGAGGTTTCAGATGACATCTCCAGCTGCACTTAAGTCTTCTCCTCTCTTTTCTGCCTCGCGGAAAATAGTGCCATCACCGTCTACTCATGTTCGTGATAGGGTTGCGGTAGACGGTGAAAAATCCATCGAAGATGTTGCCCGTGAATTTGAATCGATTTTTTTAGGGATCGTCATTGAGAGTATGCGTCAGAGTGTTCCGACAGAAGGTTTAGTCCCGAAAGGGAATGCTGAAAAGATATATGAACAAATGTTAGATCAAGAGTATGCAAAATCGATGTCTGAAACCGGTCAGGCTGGCTTGGCACAAATGATTGCCAAGCAATTACATCAGATTCAAGACGGTAAGCTTGAAGCTGCCGAGACGCGTGTACAAAAACGCCAAGCGATTCATGGGTACCAGCAGGCCCAGCATTTAAAACATCGTTCATCACTATAAGGAGGAGCATTCTATGAAAGTTGATTCTCGTGCGCGGCCAGCGGTCAGTGCGGAGTTGGGGGCAACAGCCAATGTGGAAAAAGGGGAGGCAGCGAAAAAAAGCTCGCAGACAGCAAACAAAAGAAATGCACAAGGTTCGTATTCTGTGCGCCTTTCCGATGCGGTTAAGAATAAGCAAAAGGCTTTTGAAGACTCGTTGCGGATAGCACAAAATACCGAGCCAACTCGTCCGGAGCGCATTCAAGCTTTAAAGGAGCAAATCGCGACAGGTACTTACAATCCAGATGCAGAGCAAATAGCGCAGGGTATGTTGCGTGAGGCTATGCGTGAGAAATTAGCAGAAACAGAGAGATAACGGTGATGACCTCAGTATCTTTACAGGATACACAACACTCTCCACGGTGGTCGACGCTGCTACGTTCGATTGAGAAGCAGCTCAGTGCATCGGTGCGTCTTCTTTCCTTACTCCAGGAGCACCTTTTGTTTGAGCAAGATTGTATTCGTCGCCATGAGCTGCATAGCATTGAGTCGCATCTCGAACGTAAGCAGCAGATTGTGATCCAGATTCAGCAAGATTTTGCCGAACTGCGTAAAAACATTGCGGCTTGGATGGGCCTTATGGGCATTGCTGAGAGTGAAAAATTGAGTGATTTTGCGATTCTCTTACAAAATATTTTGCAACAATCTAATATTCCCGCAGTGCATCTTGCTCCTTTGCGAAAATGCTTGCAGACAGCTCGGGAAGCATTGGAGCTTTTTCAACGTGTACAGCATACGATTGATTGTCAAAAGCTTGTTAACTCGCGAATGATGGAGCATTTGCAGCTTTCCTATAAGTTTTGGATAGATGCCGGAAAAGAGTTGGAAAGTTCCTATAATGCGAAGGCAACACGTAAAGAGCCTGTGCAGCCTATTTCTCAAATAGAGGTCAAAATTTAGCTTTTGGCAGGTATGTACCACATTCTGAATATTGGTTCAGAGTCGTTATTTGCCAATCGACAGGGCATTGATACGACGGCGCATAATATTGCTAATGCTCAGACAGAGGGATACTCCCGTCAACGTGTGGAAATCACCCAGCGTAAGCCACTCGATCGCCATGGAATTATTATTGGAAATGGTGTGTATGTGGGAAATATTCAACGCTCTCATAATCGATTGTTAGAAAAGCAGCTCAATATGGCGCAGACGGACAAAGGAGACAGTGAAACACGCTTGGAAACCTTACAAAAAATCGGTTCGATTTTTAGTCCTGAAATAGATCGTAATATCTCGGCAGCTTTGCAAAAATTTTTCTCTGCCTGGCAGGATTTGTCGAAGTATCCTGAGGAAGTCACGGTACGTACCCAGCTCAAAGAGCAAGCCGAAAATCTGGCGGACACTTTTCAGTCGGTAGACTCTGACTTAAAAGAACAGCGCCATGCGATCAATGAAGAGATCCATCAAACGGTGGATAAGATTACGAACCGAGTGCAATCGATTGCTCATCTGAATAAACAGATTCGAGAAATGGAGGTGGGGGTTAGTAATGAGTCCAATGACCTTCGAGATCAACGGGATCGTAACCTGCGTGAACTAAGCGAAATGATCGATATTCATTACTATGTGGACAAAGACGGTATGACTACGGTGCATGGGCCTGGAGGCACTTTGCTTGTGGAGCGAGGTCATGGGGCGACGTTGGAAGTCACAAAAAATCCTCAAAATCATGGGTTATATGACATTCAAGTATTAGGGTTTGAAAAGCGGAGCATGCGTGAGGTTACCCATCATATTAGTGGAGGTAAACTCAATGCGCTCTTACGGGTGCGGGACCAGTCTTTAGCCGGTGTGCTATCGAAAGTCAATCATATGGCGGACACCTTGATTACGCAGATGAACCAGATTCATCGTCAAGGTTATGGAATTGGTGATTATCGAGGCCTTAATCAGGTCGATTTTTTTAAGCCTCTTGCGCCTGAGTTAGACGCTGCGCAAAATATTCAGCTTTCAGATGCGATTGTGGGGAGCACGGATGCGATTGCTGCAGGTAGTGTGCCTCATTCGGTCGGTGATAATGTGATTGCTAATCAGGTGATTCGTCTGCAGGAAGATCGACTTTTTTATGATGGTAAGGCGACGCTCGATCAATATTATGGTGATATGGTAGGTAATCTAGGGCTTGAGACCGTACGTATCGGCCAGTTAAAGGAAGCCGATGCCATTATTTATGCGGATTTACAAGCGAAGCGTGAGTCAGTGAGTGGAGTCTCTTTGGATGAAGAAGCTTCGAACCTTATCCGCTGGCAAACGGCATTTACGGCTTCGAGTAAAGTGATTACTACGGTAGATGAAATGTTTGAAACGGTGCTTGGGCTGAAACGTTAAGGAGAAATGATTGGTGAGGGTCTCTGAACGACATCGTTATTGGGTTGCGAATAACCGCATTGGTAAGGCCCGACGGGATCAGGTGGACACATTAAATACTTTGTCGACGCAAAAGCGAATTAATACCCTTGCAGATGACCCCATTGGGAATGTGAAGTCCTTGCAGCTTAAAAAAAAGCTTTCGCACTTGGGTGATCTACAAAAAAACATTGATTTCTCCAAAGGATTTTTGGATGTTACCGAATCTGCACTTAATGAGATTTCCGACCGAATGATTCGTGCTCAAGAACTTGCGATTGCCATGGCTAATGACACTTATGATGGAAAAAATAGGGAAATTACTTCGAAAGAGGTTCGACAGCTCATTCAGCAGGTGATTCAGCTCGCGAATAGCCGTTATGGCAATAAGTATGTCTTCTCTGGATTTCGTCATTCGGCTCCTGCAATGGATTTGCATGGTAACTTTGTGGGTGATGATGGCGAAATTTTTGTCCAGCTCGGCCACTCGCAGTTTAAAAAAATCAATATCCCCGGCAGGGCATTGTTTGTTGCCAATGCGAAAGAGCAAGATCAAGGTCACTTTGGTTTGATTTCGTCACTCGACTTGCTGCTTTCCGGAATGGAAAATAATGATAAAGATGCGCTCTACCGTGCTGTGGATGAAATTTCTCATCAAATGGACAAGATTTCGAGCTTTCAATCGAGCTTAGGGGCCACGTGGGCTGCAGTGAACGCAGCACAAAAGCGTACCGAGTTTCGTGAAGTTCAAGCGGCGACTTTCTTATCGAAGGTGGAAGACGCAGATATCTTCCAGAGTACCTCTGATTTTAAGCGCGCGGAATCGGTACTCCAGAGCACTCTCATGGCATCTAATAAATTGTTACAACCTTCCTTGCTAAACTTTCTTTCTTAGTTATATATGACAAGCCATAATTACATGTGAATAGCTTGTCCATCGACCATATGTCCAGCTTCCATAATGGTTTCAGCAATGGTGGGGTGTGGATGAATGGCATGACCGATCTCATCAATTGTGGTTTCAAGTTGCGCACCTAGGACAAACTCTGAGATGAGTTCGGTTGCTTTGGCGCCAACAATGTGTACTCCTAACAGTTCGTGACTCTGGGTATGATAAAAGATTTTAATAAACCCAGTAGTAGCCTCTTCAATTTTAGCTTTTGCCATGGGGGCAAAAGGAAATTTGGCTACCTGGTAGGGGACCTGTTCCTCTTGTAATTCAGCTTCTCCCGCGCCAATACTTGCGATTTCCGGGTAGGTATAGATAGCGGATGGGTTGAAACGGTAGTTGATAGGGTTGCGTGGCTTCCCGGTAAGAACTTCGACTGCCAACTTGGCCTCTGCGGAAGCAGTATGTGCTAAGGCAGGGGTGTTGATGCAGTCACCAATGGCGAAGATATTCGGGCGATTGGTTCGGTAGAATGAGTCGACTCCGATAAAGCCTTGTGGGTTAACCTGTACCCCTATTTTTTCCAGCTGCATCCCTTCTGTCACGGGAACACGGCCTGTGGAGAGGAGCAATATGTCGAATTCCGCGGAATTCCCTCCTTCGAGAGAGACCACTACGGACTGCTTTTTTTCTTCGATTTGTGAGACTTTGACCCCGGTATGGACCTGTACTCCGTCTTTTTTGAGATAGCGGACTAACTCTTGAGCACACTCGGGGTCTTCAAAAGGAACGACTTGGGAAGCCATTTCATACACCGAGACAGCTGAGCCAAATTGGCAAAAAAGGGAAGCAAACTCCATGCCAATAACACCCCCACCGATAATAGCTATTCTTTTTGGAATGGCAGGGAGGTCCATGATTGTATCTGAGGTGTGAATCGTTTTGCCATTGACTTGTGCTAATGGAAAATTGCGAACCTTGGACCCTGTCGCAATAAGAGTGTTTTGTGCACTTATTTGGGTGCCCTTATCCTTGCCTGTGGTCAGCTTTATTTCTGTAGGAGAAACAAACTCAGCAGTTCCCTCCAATACAGTGATTTTGTTTTTCTTCATTAAAAACCGCAGACCTTTCCGCTGGGCGTCGACAATTTTCCCTTTTCGCTGTAGGATTTTATCCCATTGAAATGCAATCTTATCTGCTTTAAAGCCTAAATGATCGAGTTGTTTAAGTTTAGACCATGTCTTGGCAGATTCAATGAGAGCTTTAGTTGGGATACACCCTACATTCAGACATGTTCCCCCTAAGTGTGGGCGGTTTTCGATCAACACAACTTTTAAGCCTAGATGAGCTGCGCGAATGGCTCCTACT
>JAPPOJ010000124.1 GCA_028817975.1 Zetaproteobacteria bacterium
CTTAAAAAATATAGAAAGCTAGATGCGTTATGACTAAATATGCTATGCTCAGGATTCAAAGCGTTCTCTTACTTCAAATAATGGTCTGGTTGTGTATGAAACATACCTACCTCGCACAAGCCGCAAGTTCCAGCCATTTGCAGGCATCCGGTAAGAAGCTTGTGATCATTGGTGGGGGGTTCGCAGGAATTTATACCCTTAAGCACGCGCTAGAGGCGGGCTTGGATGCCATCGTGATCGAAAAATCCAGTCAAATTGGAGGTCAATGGGTATATGATCCGAACAAATTAGGTGGTGTCAATCAAGATACGGAGACGGTTTCCTCCAAGCTCTATATGTCTCCTACCGATTTTCCCATGCCTAAAACATATCCTGACTTTCCCTCGGCAGATCAAGTCTTGGAGCACTTGCAAAATTATGTGCACCATTTTAAACTCCAACCCTATATTCGCTACAATACAACCATCAAGCATCTGAGCCGCACCTCTGAAAACTGGAAAGTCCAAACGGACCAGGAAACGATGGCAGCCGATTTTGTGGTGGTCGCAACCGGGATGAATGCTGTACCCCGTATTCCAGATCTCCCGCAGCTACGTGACTTTCAAAATCCCATGATGCACAGCTCACAGTTTAAACACCTGGACCTCAAGGCTCTACAGGGGAAAAATGTCTTGATTGTAGGAGGCTCTGACACCGCATCTGATATCGCGGAGAAGCTCAAAGACCATAGCCATGTTTACGTGAGCATGCGTAACGGAGCCTGGTTTCAACCCAAGTACCTTAAATACTATAACTTTGCCCAACTCGACCCGACCGCAGATCATACTCCAGCGGATATGGTCGTCAACCAATTTCTGTTGACGATGGTGAAGTGGTGGGGCCATGACCTGCCTGAAAAAATGGGGTTTGTAAAACGTTTTGAAAAAATGATGGGAAAAAGCGGCTCGGGAATCCCCGAATGGGAGTCCGAGGATAAGTATTTTGGTTCCGTTTGGACCAAAAGTCCTGCGTTACTGGATGCTGTACGAGAAGGTAAAGTCATTCCCAAACGTGGTATTTTATCAGCCACCGCACAAGAGATCTGCTTTGAAGGCGAGGACAGCACACCTGTACATTTTGATTTAATCATCCTATGTACGGGTTATCGCCATCAGCCGAACTTCCCCATCGATGCACCACAAGGACAGCGTTACAAGCTGGTCTTTGATAGCCAAGATCCTAGCCTCGCTTGGGTGGGCTATGTCCGGCCCTACGTAACCGGCGTTCCTATGATTGCCGAACTCCAATCGCGTTGGGTTGCAGCGGCTTTCAGTGGTCAATGTACACTCCCAGAACCTGAGCAAATGGAGCGTGAGATCATACTGGATCAACAAGCTCATCAGCAGCGTTTCCCAGGCCGACCTGAGTTTCTGGTAGATCCCTATCAGTATATGGAGTTTGTGGCTCAGCAGTTTGGACAAAAACCAGGTTACATGAAAATACTCTGGGCCCAGCCGCTCTTGTTTATGGACCTTATGTTTAATACGTGGACCCATTACCAATACCGCCTGCTAGACCAAGACCCTCAAAAGCGCGAACTGGCAGAGGAGCAAATCAAGCAGTTACGTCAAGGTCCCATTCGTGACCTTCTGTATAGTGAGACATACCGTACCATGCGTAGCCTTGCGCCAACTCCCTTACGTCGATTTATACGTCGCTGGGATCGTTATCTCTTACAGACACTATTTGGTCTTCATGTGGGGCGAGAGACACACGCTGATCCACATACAGACTAAGTGAGGCCAAATTCTACCTTGTAGGTAAACAGCTCACAAGCCGTTTACCCAGCCAAAAAGATTTTAACAAGAATCTGCATACCTCTTCCTTTCTACTTACCTCCCCTCTCACAAATACACTATAGTTTTGCTGTGTTTTTTCATTTTTCACGTTCTCTTGAGTACACATAAAGGTTTTGGTATGAAAGTCACTGTACGCACCCTGACTCTGGGATGGCTGCTTCTGGCTGCCCCTCTCTTCGCTCAACTCCCGGATAACTATCGACAGCTCAGCGGAGTAGAAAAACAGAAGGCTCTATGGACGGAGATTCTTAGGACTCCATGGAGAGCTACACCCGAAAGCACCCTCCCCGCTTTAGACGGAGCAGGCTGGGGTAATATCTGGACGAAGTTAGGTGCCGCTTTCACGCTCGGGAAGAGCTTTGACCATCCCGCCGATGAACTCCCCGAAGGGAGAGAGAAAATCATTCACAAATATGGCAACACTTTTCCGTTTACCTGGATGGGAGAGCCTGGACACAATTACACAGGACTTTATCGTGCGACAGTGCCTGGAGTAGGTCGACTTTCGCTTGCGAGCGACCCCACCGGGGGTTCTTACACACCCGGAGCCGCGTTTAAGTTGCTCCCCGATCATGCGGAGTCGGTTAACTTCGTGGTTATGCACTCCGTAAATGGCCAAGGAGATGACTGGAATTTTTTCGCCAAGGAGTTTTCGACTTGGATTCCACCTGCAAAAGGTTGGATGTTGAAGTTAGTCGAACTTGTCTTTGCCAGGGCAAAAAAAGAACCCAATCGTGTGGGGATCTCACGTCTGGCCAAGATCCAACAAGATGGCTCTGAGGCTGCTCAGCCGATCTCTCCAGACCATTTAATCTTGGTACCCACTGCAAGTGTCGCCAACCTGATCCACAGTGAATCTCGCGAAGACTTCCGTGATCAGCTAGCTACCATCCCTGCAGGAACAGAGATTTATGAAGTCTATGCTGTTGAGGCTACAGGGCAGTTTCGAACTCTCGTGGCCAAGATCATCACCGAAGCTGAAATGCTCCCTAGTCGTTACGGAGATAAACAGCTGTTCTTTAGACACCAACGCCAGTAGTGCGGTTGCTGCTTAAGATAGGGTTTTCTCTACACTCACCCGCACACTGAACAGGCGTGTTGCACCGTAGTCCAAACCTGTCAAACCCTTACGTAGGAGCTGTACAGACATATTTGTCTGTTCCGCAATACGTAGGGAAGTGACCACTCCCAAACTATGGGAAAGACTGCCTGAGTCCTCGATCAACCTATCTGCGAGTTGATCCTGACCACGCCAGTCCCGACGCACAAAAGCCTTCAGCTCACCACTCCCAATCCAGTTGTAACCTACACTGAGATCCGCACGTGTCCCTAAACCAGGTGTACGACGGATGTATTCTCCTGCAATCGTATCCCAACGAGGGTTACGCCAAATCACCCCGGCTCCAGGAGTAACGGTCCACACCGCATTCGTCCAGGCGGTGTCCACACCTGCAGCAAGTTCATAGTAACCATTTCCATGAATGTCCATACTATAGGGGTCCTCAGACATCTCATTCACGGACTTCGCCACAGGAAACTTGGAGGCCAAGGTGAGAGAAGAAGAGATCCAGCCGTCCCCCACAATGATGGCACCAGGTATTCCATATCGCCAACCTAAACTCGGGTCTCCCAGAGAAGTGTTACGTTCTCCGGAGTAACGAGCGTTCATCAGCAACGGCACCGTAGCAGAAATACTGTGCGCCGCATTTAACGCATAGCCAAGCGATTGGCTCCACTCCAGTATTTGATCTGGGCCTCTCTCTTGGTATAAGTCTCCTTCTGCATCATAAGAGCCTAGAGGTCGCTCCGTACCTAACTGAGAGACCACCCGCATCTGCCCTGCGGCTTGAAAACTAAGCGGGCCTGCCACCGAACAACCGCAAGGACAAGCGTGCACTTGACTGATCCAAACCACGCTAACAAACAGGTTCCAGAGCACTGCAAAGAAATACCTCATCACCTTCTTCTCCTATCCTCCTAGTCGTAGCTTATGCAGCTCGATTGCGATATTTAAGTGCAAATTCCATCTGCTGCGTTTGGTCTTCTACTTGGATCTTCACCGACCAGTTACCACGTTTACCTTTAAAGTCCACCGCGCCAACTTTTACCGTCTGTGCGGATAAGACTTCGGTTTGGACCTGGCCTAGATCTGCTTGACTCCCACAGCACGTCATCGTGACAAAGATCTGTGTACTCTCCGCCTTGAGTTGTATATCTGTGTCTGTATTGTGAACAATAAAAGACACCTGATTCCAATCTTCGGCATCGTCACGCACTGCATAGACCTGGTAAGTGCCCTCTTCGAGCATCAGCTCCCCAAAGTTAGTGAGATTTTGCACCACGTTCTGATGCGTAGACTCAGGGTTTTGATCGACATTCATCTTGGAGGGAGTGTCTTCGCCGCAACTCAGAACCATTGCAGAGAACATACCTGTAAATAGAGTTTGTTTGAAGTTCATTTCACGAAATTCCTTTTCCGTAGTCAGTGAACATAAGAGTTGTACTCTCTTTATGTTGTGAGAGCATCACCCCATATCTACTTGCTCTATGTAGAAATTACCAGGGCTAATTTTTGTGGTACAATCCTCAGCTATATTGTCACTTCTTAGCCTGAGAGGATGCAAAAAATTGAGTACCCCAAAAAATACCCTCATTGAGTCTCCCGAATTAACCTTAAGAGCGATTCTCCTATGTATCACCCTCGCCGTGGTCATGGGTGCTTCCAATATCTACCTTGGCCTACGTCTGGGAATGACCGTCTCAGCCTCGATCCCCGCAGCCGTGGTCGCTATGATGGTTTTTCGCTTTTTAAAAAAATCATCTTCTCCTATTTTGGAATCCAATTTAGTCCAAACGGCTGCATCTGCAGGTGAGTCCATGGCCGCTGGAGTGCTTTTCACCACTCCAGCATTATTAATGATGGGGGTGAGGCAGGAGTTTAACTATCTCGAAATTACGGCACTCTCCATGTGTAGTGGCTTCCTGGGGGTCCTATTTATGGTACCCATGCGGCAAGTTTTTATTACAACCACCAATCCAGAACTGAAATTCCCCGAAGCACTTGCCTGTGCCGCAGTGCTTAAGGCGGGTAACCAAACCTCCACAGATTCAAATGAGCAGGTTGATGGGGGAGGGATTAAAATTGTGCTCGGCATGCTCTACGGAGCAGGCTATAAACTCATGTCGAGTCTTTTGGGCATTTTGAATAGCTCTATTGGCAAGGTCTTTGGCATCGGTTCCAAATATTTTTTCTTCTCTTTTGAAACTTCCCTAGCCTTGGTAGGAGTTGGCTATATCGTCGGATTAAATGTCGCCTTACTGATTGCAGGGTCCAGTACCCTTACCTGGCTTTCCATTCCGTTATGGATACAGACTCCTATGCATATAGAGAATGCGACGGATTTAATTTTTTCCTTCTGGGCCAGTACCGTGCGTTATGTCGGTGTAGGGATTATGATTGTAGGTGGCATCGAGTGTATTTATAAAGTAAGAAACAGCTTGGTGGAAGCGGTAAGCGCTGTGCTTACCCCACAACCCACAAGCTCCTCCTCTCCTCAAGACCTGAGTACCAAAGCTATCCTTGCTGTGCTGATCCCGGCACTGAGCTTTCTATGGGTCTACTTCTTACAGGTCACCCAGCAAGGAGGCTTGAGCAGCTGGATGTTGGCCCTGACCTTCTTACTGGCCTTTTTCTTTACTGCTGCGTTTTGTTATATTGCGGGTGTCATTGGTATGTCCAATAGCCCCCTCTCCGGAATTATGATCAGTTGTATTCTCGTCACCGGAGGAGTGCTTACCCTCCTGGGCTACAGTGGCGAATTAGCGATGACTGCAACCTTACTGGTGGTGACCGCATCGGGTTGTTCTCTCGTCATTGCTGGAGATGCCTGTAACGACCTTAAAACAGGTCACCTACTCGGTGCATCTCCGCGTCTACAACAATTAGCACAACTGATCGGAGTCGTGGCTTCTTCACTGATCATGGCCCCTGTGCTCAACTTGTTGCACCAATACACCCCTGGAGGAATTGGCGGGCCTGAACTGGCCGCTCCCCAAGCTAACCTGATTGCCAGTCTCATCAGTGGGATTTTTGGCCAGAGCGACCTTCCCGTAAATATTGTACTCCTCGGGGCAGGAATCGCTGGGGTATTGCTTATCTTGGACCAGTGGCTACAAAAGCGTGACTACAACTTCCGTTTGCTGCTGATGCCCATTGGGCTTGGCGTCTACCTTCCCCTAGATATTACCGTTCCTCTTTTATTCGGAGCGTGCATCTCTTACAAGCTAACCCGAGGTAAGCCAGAGCACGAGCAAGAGGCCGCAACGCATCAGGGTACCATGTTTGCTTCTGGACTTATCGCCGGAGAGTCACTCACCGGTGTACTCATTGCGGGACTTGCGGCCTTTTCCATTCACCGCATGGATTGGCTGCAGGATACGACCTTAGCGATGGTGGTGTCCATGCTGCTCTATCTGTTTGCGATTGTCAGCTACATCAAAGCGAGTCAAAAGTAAAGGATCTGTTGGTTGTGTGTTCAAAGGTTTTCACGTTTCCTCTTGACCTGCTTTCTTTGCTCAAGTGTATCGCTTTATGTTTGGCAATCCCAGCTCCTTAACCCTCTTTAATCCAGGACCATTAATGGTGAATGTTATGTTTTTATTCGGTTTATTTATTGTTTCTGTTCTTCTTTGCTTAGTACCTTGTTTTAACTAGACCTTGAACAATAGAGTAAATGACTCCATATTCTGCAGACAAAAAGAAGCTAAGGTCTTCCCATTCTCAATCCTCTTGCATACAATGATTCCCAGTGTCAGAGTTATCTTTACTCGATCGGAGGATCACTTATGAAAATCAAGTTTTTCACAACCCTCATCATCGCCTTACATACTCACATGGCCTTATCCTTTGAAGACAGAAACCCCTGCATTACCACCACTATGATTCCTTTTTCCCCTTTTGCCGCAACCTCCATACTTACTGTCATGTCGAGCGATGCGGATGCTAAAGCAAGAATCAAAGCCGATATTATGCAGTATCATCTCTCCGAAGGTGAAAAGATCAGTGATCTTTTGGCAACCAGCATTGCAGCCGTTCATCACCAGTTACAAGAGCAAGGACTTCCTCGCACAGACGATAAAGAACTAGTGGATCTTATCTATGCCACCTTACAGAAGGACATTCAAGGACAGTCCGAGTAAGTCCCCCCACACTTGTACTTATGGAGCTTCTTTCATGTTTGCGATGAGAACAAAGCTGGCTGTGGGCTTGTCTTGCTGGATAGGAACGACCCCACTGATAGCAAAACACGTACTCCTCAACCAAGACTATTCCCCAGCAGTGGATCGGTTTGTCGAGCAAGCCCTCTCTCAACTCCCCACGCCAATTGTCGAACTTATTTTAACGGAGGGGGTTAAAGTAGGTTTTAAACCACTTGACACTCATCACCATGAAGAACAAACATTACTTCCTTTGACTTGCCCCAATCCGGAAGAAGATCACCCCGATTTTTCCACTGACGAACAACTTACCTATGGGGAGTATCTTCCCCGGCACAAGAGGATTTTTCTCAATCAAAAACTTATCGGAGACATTCAGCTGGGGGAATCTGCAGCGCGCTCATTTCCATGTGGCCACCGCAATATGTATCGCCTCGCACTCGCATCTCTATACCATGAACTGATGCACTTTTTGGATGATCATCTCACTGAGGAAAAATTATCTCGACAGCCTGAGTTCCTCAACATATCTGAATTTCGCCGTTCTCCCTTACACAACATAGCATTCAATCAAGAAGTTAATTCTCCCGACCCCTACGAATATACGAATAGTGCCGAAAAACTGGCGACAAATTTTGAGTTCTTTATGCTCGATCCCGAATATGCGTGTCGTCGTCCACTCATGCATATGTATTATACAAAGCTTTTGCAAGGCTTTGACCCTTTTGCAGGCCAGAGAACATGTCAGGTCTTCACTCAATTTGCCACACGCGAGGACACTCTCGAAGTGATGGACCTTGACCCTCAAAGAGTCTATCGTATTGATTACGCACTTGCAGACGAAGGAGATGCTCTTTATGAGGGGTTTGGCCATACTCTTTTTCGGCTCGTGATGTGCGCTCCAGAACGTGTCGAACCTGTGACCGGTACTCATATCCCTGCCACTCCCTATGGACCCCAATGCCTGGCTGACCAGTCGTATCATATCGTAGCTTCCTATGCCGGCAAGCTCGATGGCAACCTCTCAAGCCTCTTAAAGGTGACTTTTGCGAGCATTCCCGCATCCTTTTCCTTGAGTTCTTTACGTAAAGTGCTCACGCGTTACACCGTCCACCAAAGACGGAGCCTTTCCTTTTACCCCTTAGAACTCCCCGGTGAAGATAAAGTACGTTTCCTCTACCGTATGTTAAGTCACTACTGGAACTATAATGGTCGTTACAATTTCTTTTCCAATAATTGTGCCACGCTTGCACTTCAAGTGATCAAAGCTGCCTCCGGATACCTTATGCACCATACAGACTATCGCCATCGTCCTAAAAGTATTTTGAATTTCTTGATACAAAAAGGCGTCGTCAAATCCTCTAGACCTGTGGAGGTCATCCCAGCAGATCCATACATAGCAAAAGCTCTGGATATTTTATATCCCGGAAAAAAGATGAGTTTAAAGCATCTCATCAAACACAAATGGTCTGCTGCAACAAGACATCAAGCACTCCAGAATTGTCTACAACAGTCCACCACCGCTCCAACTCAACAGCAAAGCGAAGAAAAACTTTGCTATTCAAGCTATTTAGTCACAGAATCACAACTGCTCCATTTGCAGCGCCAAAAGATAGACAAAAAGCTCCAGAAACGACTCTTTCGTCAGCTGAAACAGCAACTGAAAGATGATTCGACGGACGAGGGATCTTTCATCCCACCTTGGGAGTACCATCTGCAACCAAACCGTGGCTATGGTATTCCTCTTCAATACGACTTTGCCGCAGAAAAAGAGACGATAACAAATCTTTATCTACAAAATAAAGAAAGTTACGACAGCTATATGACGCGACTACAACAAAGTAAGCGTGGCCAGGAACTTATAGCAACGACCCACAACTATCAACAAGTCAGTGAAACTTTCATGCTCCACTGTAAGCCCACAACCATGTGTAGAAGTGCATCGTGACAAAAACCTTGATACCTTAACGATATTAAGTTAATTTAAACAGTCTTTTGTTGCACTTTACTCATAAATTCAAGAATATAGGTTTCACATGTCCCAAAAAAAGAAGCATGGAATCACGCCAACACGCGCGGAAAATTTCCCTAATTGGTACCAAGAGGTTGTCAAAGCTGGTGAAT
>JAPPOJ010000036.1 GCA_028817975.1 Zetaproteobacteria bacterium
GTATCGAGTTGTGCACTTCGGTCCAATCCAAATGCGGACTCTGCTCCTCAAGTTCAAGACACAATGCTCTCATTTTTTTAGCACCAAGATTCGCACAACTTCCTTTAAGCTTGTGGGCGAGCTTTTTGAGCATGGTACGATCACCATCAGATACAGCCTGCTTTAAATTGTCCAGTACATTGGGACTGTTACAGACAAAAATATCAATAAGTTCTGTCACAATATCGTCTTCGTCCGGCTCATTTAGTTCACGCAAAGACTCCAACTGATCGGTATCTAATATAGACTGGTTTTCACTTGCCAACTGAAGTCTCCTAAATTACACCTAAATATTTCAAAAGGTCCTCTAACCCCCATAAACCAGGATCGGTGGATACCTGTGCTACTTTAACTAACTTTACTTTCCCCTTTTATTTTTAGCTGATTCAGCTAGTACGCGTTTGGATGATAAAACCCACGGATTACGGTGAGCAGAAGAATCTTAATATCCAGCCAAGGGCTCCAGCAGCGGATATAATAGAGATCACAGTCAATTCTCTTTTCCAAGCTAGTATTTCCTCGCCAGCCTTTCACTTGAGCAAGACCTGTCATACCGGAACGCACCTTATGACGGAGCATATACCCTGGTATTTGTTCTCTAAATTGTCTTACAAATACAGGACGTTCTGGCCGCGGCCCCACAAGCGACATATCTCCCCAAAACACGTTAAATAACTGGGGTAACTCATCAAGACTAAATTTACGGATAAAGCCCCCTAAAAGCGTGGTGCGCGTGTCACCCTTCTGCGCCCACACAGCTCCTGAGGCTTTCTCAGAATCCACGCGCATCGAACGAAACTTCAACATCTCAAACGTTTGCCCATCCATTCCCATTCGGGTTTGACGGTAAAAAATAGGGCCAGGAGAACTCAGTTTTACTCCAAGCGCAATCAGCAACATACACGGTGAAAAAAGTAGCAAGGCACACAAAGCCCCCATAATATCCATGACCCTTTTTAAAGGAGCCAAGTAACCTTCCAAAGGAGAATGATTAAATTGGATCACCGGCTGACCCGCAATCGCATTGAAATGGTAGCCAAACCGGTTGAAAGCTCCCAAGTCAGGAACAAGGGTAATATTCGTGACTTGGTCCGCAGCATAAGCCAGCAACTGTTGCTGCAAAGAAGCCGTATCTGACTTCAAAGCCACCCATAAAAACTCAAAGGGATGGGAGATGAAAAAGTCACGATCGAATTGCTCCGGAGACTGCACGAACTCTAACGTCGTTAAGAAGGGGTCTTTCACCGGCGCACCTTCAGAAGGTGGATACAAGAACACCTGCACCTTCGGACGCAACTCAAAGTACTCACGAATCTGGGCCAATACTTCCTGTAAACGCTCAGGGTGACAAACCACCCCTACACATACGCCCCCACCATCATGATAGAAAGACATTCTAAACAAGACCCTCCGCATCCAGTAAATGGCAATGGGATGTAAGCACATAAAAAATATAAACGTCAATCTCGAATAGCGAAACTC
This sequence comes from Zetaproteobacteria bacterium, assembly GCA_028817975.1. Taxonomy (GTDB): domain Bacteria; phylum Bdellovibrionota_B; class Oligoflexia; order Oligoflexales; family Bog-1112; genus JAPPOJ01. The sequence goes on from JAPPOJ010000036.1 coordinate 1,522, forward strand.
ATGATAAAAGGAGCTGGCTGCCAAAAAAGCAAGCATTGCCAAAGTACATAACTTGAGCAAATGACCTAGCTGTCTTTTTTTCAAACAAATACGATTATTACGGTAAAGCCCTCCTCCCATAAACACCGCGGACCAGATTAAAATAACAAAAGGAGTCAGCTTTAAATAAGAAATAGAATCAGGAACACCATATGGCACTGGCAATCCTGCATAAAAGCGCAAAAAATATGCTAAGATCCAACAGCTCACCACAGCAGCTAAATCCACCATGAAAGCGGTACTCCGACTTACCTTGATACGTGATGTACTCAACTCACGGCCTCCTTTTCACCCCTCCAGCAGCTCCCGCATCTTGTGCTGAAAGGCTTGTTTCGAATACTTTTCAGCATAATTTTGCAATACCCCAGGGTCAAATGTATGTTGTTCAAAATGGTCTACCGCATCGATCAATGCAGCTGTCGTTTGCTGTTCAAATAAAACACCTGTGATCCCAGGAACCACATAGTCCAGTGCCCCTCCTGCGCCATAGGCAATCACAGGAGTCCCACAGCACATCGCTTCAATCGGAACAATGCCGAAATCTTCCAAGCCGGGAAAGATCAGCGCACGCGCCCCCTGATAAAGTCGCTTCAGCTCACCTTGACTCGGATTTTCAATGAAATCTACTTGCACACCCTGCGGTACCATCCTCTTTAAACGCTCCAGCTCTTCCCCTTTACCGGCAACAATCAGCTTATACTTCAGCCCAGAAGCCGAACGCACAACAAGGTCAAAGCGCTTATAAGGAACCAAGGCTCCAAAACAAAGGTAATAAGTACGCTCCACCACCTCCTCAGGTAACTCAAAAAAGTCCACATCTACCGGGGGAGGAATCACCACACTATCTCGGGAATAATAACGCGAGATTCTTTTGGCTACAAAGTTCGAATTCGCCACTAAAGTATCAATGCGTTGCGAACTCATATAATCCCAAATGCGCATATAGTGAGCAACCCAATGCATCAGCACAGCCTTCACCCCACGTCGAGGCAAATAGTTCGTCCGCTGGTCCCAAATATAACGCATGGGAGAATGGATATAACTCACATGACGCGCCTCAGGAGCACACACAGCACCCTTCGCTACACAAGAAGACGTCGACAGAATCAGGTCATACTTATCTAAATCAAAGCTCTCAATGAAGCTGGGTAAAAAGGGAAGGAGAAATTTACGATACCGAAACCACTTCGCAAGAAAAGCGGGGGCTACCACTTTTCTTTGGCGCAAAAAAGCAGGTAACTCGTCCTCACAATAAAATAAGGTGTAAATAGGAGCGCTAGGGTACATCTCACACAAAGCTTCTAAGACCTTTTCCCCACCGCGGTAAGTTACCAACCAATCGTGAACAATTGCAACTTTCATTTCCTCACCCTTTCCCCATCTCTATAGGCTGCACACTTTCCCCCACACCCAACACAACATACCTGCCTTCGTATAAGCAAATCAAGATGGATATCTACGAAACATGCCAACCCAAAAACTGCAGACCACCCAACACGGAGCCTAAGCACTCCAAAACGTAAGACACAACTCCTGACGATATTTAGATTTTGGGGGAAAGGTTTGCCTGGTGGAACAAACGCCATTGGGCTCCCAAGCTTCGATAGAGTATCATAGTAGGGGTACTCCTACAATTTCCTGTGTTAGACACCCTTTACTGTAGCGAACGGGTGTTTTATCGCTAGGCTTCATGTGCGCTAATGTAGATAGACTGAATTGTAATTTTTTAATGAGCCAGGAGACATCACATTATTATGGGAATTGTAGACCCCAAAACAAATGATCCAAAGACCAACAAGCAAGCTGAACGTGAGTCCCTGTTACCCACCCCAAAGATCAGGCCAGAGCCTTATAGCCTGGAAGAACTACGTAACGTCTTCCCCACAATGATTTTTTGTGACCCTAAGATGTGTCAAGTGCTTAACTCTGTCATTCGAGCCTCCCTATCTTCAAGCTCTGTACTTATTTTAGGGGAAAGTGGAACAGGTAAAGAGCTCATTGCCAAAGCCACACACTACTTATCAGCACGCCATAAAAACCACTTTGTGGCGATCAACTGCAGTGCTATTCCAGATAACTTACTCGAATCAGAACTCTTTGGTCACGAGAAAGGAGCTTTTACAGGAGCAGACCGCAAGCGTTCCGGACTATTCCATCTCGCCAACCGTGGCTCTATCTTCCTCGACGAAATAGGAGATATGCCGCCGACCTTACAGTCGAAACTATTACGTGTGCTGCAAGAAAAAAAGTTTACTCCAGTAGGAGGACGCGACGCCATCGAAGCAGATGTACGTATCATTGCTGCGACAAATATCGACCTTGTACAAGCTATCCAAAACAATCAATTCCGCTTAGACCTGTACTATCGCATCAACGTCTTCCCGATTGAACTCCCTCCGCTCCGTGAAAGACGTGCAGACATTGAACTGCTCCTCAATCATTTTATTGAGCAAGTGACCAAAGAACACCCCCACTTTTCCCCTTGTTGGTTTGATGACAAACTCAAAGAAACACTCATTGCCTATGACTGGCCAGGCAATGTTCGACAACTCCAAAATATCGTTGAGCGGCTCGTGTTCACCCGTGGAGGGCAAGAGATTCGTCTTCAAGACATCCCCGAAGAATTTTTTGAACAATTACATCGTTCCACCCCAGATACCCCACTAGGCACAGACCTCAAAATTCATCCAACGAAGCCAGCACTACCAACACTCACGGAAGCAGTCAGTACATCCGCAGAGCAACTGCAAAAAAGAGTCACCTCGGAGGTGATATCTAAAGGAGGATTTCATCTCCAAAAATTTATCTTTGAACTTGAAAACAGAATTATCCGTCAAGCACTGCACCTAACCGACAACAACAAAAATCAAGCTGCAAAACTACTCGGGCTTAACCGAACGACCCTAGTAGAACGTATTAAAAAGAGGTCCCTAGAAACCTAGCCATACATTTTAGGGTTGATCTGTCTACAAAAGTGTGATAAGCCTTGAATGAAATTTATGCTTTAGATAAAATATTTGTTTTTAAAACCCTGAGGATAAAAATGAACAGCTTTGTTTTAGACTGTGAACGTGACATGGCAAAACGTATCAACGGCCTGGAGCGGGAACTTACCCGTGTGCGCACAGGGCGCGCAACAGTGACCATGTTAGATGGAGTTAAAGTGGAGTACTATGGCAGTGCTACCCCTCTAAACCAAGTGGCGGCCATTGCAACCCCGGACGCACGAACCATCGTGATTAGCCCTTATGAGAAGTCCCTCATCGCAGATATCGAAAAGGCTATTCACATCGCAGACCTCGGCATTCAACCTATGAACGACGGAAATGTGGTGCGACTGGCTGTGCCACCTCTCACTGAAGAGAGACGCAAAAGCAGCGCGCAGTCGATCAAAAAAATCGGTGAAGACGCTAAAATCGCGATTCGTAAGGTTAGACAAGATATTAATAACAAGGTAAAGCAGCAAGAAAAAGCCAAGGAAATAGCTGAGGACGAGGCAAAGCGCATCCAAAAGGATATTCAGACAGAGACTGACAAATTTGTCAAACAGGTCGACAGTATCCTAAACCATAAAGAGCAAGAGATCATGACAGTATAAAGGTGGGCAACCGTACACAAGCCCTGCATTAGCTTCACCTACTCCCCATACCCATCAACCAGCTGCTGAAACCATGGTGCCAATCTCGCTATTGTAGATCGCGTCTACAATGCTGCCACGATCTTGCAATCGAAAGACCTTTACAGGCAAATTTGCTTCCATACACATCGTAATTGCAGTAGCATCCATCACCTGTAGCTGCTTAGAAATCACATCTAAATAGGTCAAATGGTCATAACGCACTGCATCCGAGTATTGCACCGGGTCCTTATCGTAAACACCATCTACTTTGGTCGCCTTTAGAATAATTTCCGCACCTATTTCTTGCGCACGTAAACTTGCCGCTGTGTCCGTAGTAAACAGAGGGTTCCCAGTTCCCCCAGCAAAGATGACTATTCGATCTGAACTTAAATGCTTTACCGCTTTGCGACGAATGTATGGCTCTGCCAACTCCGGCATATGAATTGCAGTCATGACCCGAGTATGCACTTTATACTTCGACTCCAAGGCAGCCTGCAATGCCAACCCGTTAATACAAGTTGCCAACATCCCCATATAGTCCGCACTGGCACGTTCCATACCTAGGGTTGCCGCCTGCGAACCGCGGAAGATATTCCCCCCTCCCACAACAACAGCTACTTCAAAGCCTCTTTCATATAAGGTAGCTATCTCGCCAGCTACCAACTCCATCGCATCGGTCGCAATTCCGACACTACTCGACCCACCTAGCATTTCTCCAGAAACTTTCAACATAATTCTTTTATAGGGGAGTCGCACTTGACCTGCATCATTCATAAACGAAGACCTCATTTCATCTGAAATTAAAAACTCACCAGAACATATCTCAACCCAAACAGCACACATTGCACAGCTACGATTGACCATGCTACCTACTATCTGTTCCAGGGCCACGATCAAACACGACCCCATACAAAATCATACGCGAAACCCAAAAAAACCCCCGCAAGTTTAACCTGCGGGGGTCTAGAGCAGCATACTTACTTAGCTTAGCTCGTGCGCAATGTATCTGCGACTTCAGCAGCAAAGTCACCTTTTTTCACTTCGATACCTTCACCTAACTGAAAGCGGAGGAAATCAGCAATAGCTGCTGCACTATCCACTTTTTTAAGATAAGCCGTCACAGACATTTTAGGTTCTTTCACAAACGGCTGATCCACAAGGCAAACATCACTGTAAAACTTATTGACCTGACCCAAGAGGGCTTTTTCTATAATGTTTTCCGGCTTGCCCTGCTCTAGCAGACGCTTACGGATAATATCTTTTTCCGTATCAAGCTCCGCTGCCTGGACTTGATCACGGGTAAGATATTTAGGGGCTGTCGCGGCAACATGCATCGCCAAGTCACTCCCGGCTTCTTCAAGCGCGGACTTATCTGCATCCGACTGTAACGCAACAAGACTACCGATCTTACCACCCATATGTGAGTAAGCAACGACACAGCCAGACTCCACAGACAAGGTACGCACTCGACGCAGAGACATGTTCTCTCCGACAGTTGCAATTAAAGAAGTCAAAGCTTCCCCTACAGTACTTTCCCCATAACGTGCAGCTTTCAAAGCTTCGACATCGACGAAACGACCTTCGACAGCAATTTTGGCCACTTTCTCTGCAAATTCACGAAAATCTGCATTTTTAGCGGCAAAGTCTGTTTCACAGTTAATCTCGACGGCACAAGCAGACTTGCCATCTGCACTGCGAGACACTTGAACGATACCTTCTGCAGTCGTACGGCCCGCCTTTTTAGCAGCTTTCGCCATTCCTCGTTCACGCAACCAAACAATAGCCTGATCCATGTCACCAGAATTTTCCACAAGGGCTTTTTTACATTCCATCATGCCAACGCCAGTTCTCTGACGCAACTCTTTTACTTGTGCTGCTGTAACAGACATTTTGATTTCCCTTATCAAGAGCAGATTAGATTCAACTACTTTTTCTTCTTAACAACTTTTACAGTGTGACCTTCTTTATCGTAGATGGTACCCTCTTGAGCTTCTCCCTCTGCAGCTGCAGGCTTCGCTTCGTGCTCAGAACGCTTGCTTTTACCCACCAAGATTGCATCGGCAATTGTTTTAATGAAAACTTGCAAAGACTTCAAGCTGTCATCATTTCCAGGGATCACATAATCAATTCCATCAGGATCTGCATTTGTATCTGTGATCGCAATAACAGGTATTCCAAGCTTATTGGCTTCTTTCACCGCAATACGCTCCTTGTGTGCATCTGCCACAAAGATCGCATCTGGAAGGCCAGGCATATCTTTGACACCACCAAGGTTGCGATCCAATTTAAAGCGCAACCTTTCCATATTCAGTGCTTCTTTTTTAGTCAATTTTTCGTATGTACCGTCTGTGGCCATCTTATCTAGCTTCTTTAAACGAAGGACATTCTGGCGCATGGTTGGGTTATTTGTGAGTGTACCTCCCAACCAACGATAATTGATGAAGAACATGTTCGCACGTTGGGCTTCATCTGCAATCACATCACGGGCTTGACGCTTGGTACCCACGAAAAGAATATGACCACCTTTTGCAACTGTTTTTTCAATAAAGTCACATGCATCACGAAAGTGTGTTACCGTTTTTTGCAAATCGATAATGTGAATACCATTACGCACACCAAAAATGTAACGGCGCATCTTTGGATTCCAACGACGACATTGATGTCCGTAATGAACACCTGCTTCAAGTAGTTCGCGCATGTTAATAGATACTGTCATGTTTTTTCTCTTTCAAATGAAGGTTGTTCTTTGACCCTACCTAGCTGAATGAAGCGCATCGCTTCACACCTTTTAAGCATTGGCGTATGACGAGGGGTCTGTTTAATACGTACAAAAAGACACACGATAGCCTTTTTTGTTGTTTCTGCGATTTCAAGCGCTGCCGTAAGCTAATGCTTTGTTTTCGACTTCCAGCTTTTAAGCTTTGCAAAAGGATTCAGTGGATCATCTGCAACAGACACCCCATAAACTTGAGATATATTACAGTCTTTCTGACACACAAGACAACGGCCTTTCGTATCCCGCTCAGGCGTCGACACAACAGGCATGGCCATACTCACTGATTCTTCCATGATTTCTGCCAGATCTATGGTTAGATCCGGACCAAGAGGAAAATCCGCAAGATTAGCATCCGAAATTTCCAAATCATCTAGATCTTCTTTCGCACGCTGCAAAGCTGCTGGAGAAGTATCTACTGTAAGTCCAATATTGCCTTGCAATACCCAAGGAATCGACTCCGCACAACGCCCACAGTCAAGCATGGGGACAAAATGGAAGCTCCCACTTATCTCTATAAAGTTTTCAAAGCTGTTCAGATGGATCTCTCCCTTGCACAAAGGCTTTTCAGCCTCATCTACACAAGAAAACGAGGCGTAAAGAGGGGCCAACCAAGCTTCATCACCCCGGACGGAGATTGAGAGGGGTTGGTTTTCTTTGAGATTCTCAATAGATATTTTCATGCGGACGGGTTTTTTCCTACCTAGCTTACAAACTAAACGAATCGCAGATCGAGAGATGTTATACTAAATTGTCGTTTAAAGCAAGTCTTTTATGGACCTCGCTCGAAAATAAAAGACCACCCGCCATCACAAGAGGGCTGCTCGCCACAACAGGAGCAATACAGACCAAAGTATGGTTGATCTATGGGAGGACCGCATCTGTGGCTGAAAAGTGGCTTATCTTTACTGCAAATGGCCAGCTAGGTTCTGCAATGAGCACGGAAGAGGTACGTCTATGGGTACTGCAAGGCAAAGTCCCCATCGATGCACATATCGCACGTGAAAACGACCCTGAACACAAAATGTCCGTGCTAGACGTGGATGAAATTTTTGAGACTTCCACAGCAAAGGAACCCAGCGCCGAAACCGACAGGCACCCCCTTTCCAGCCAAGAGACCGTGGTACGCCCTCAACCAGGTAGCCTCACTCCTCC
>JAPPOJ010000066.1 GCA_028817975.1 Zetaproteobacteria bacterium
CTATAGTCCAGGGTATCCATCGATAATTCGGAAAAAATATACAAGTCTTTGGAAAAGTCGGCCCGCTCAAGGATATGTGTCAGCACTTGCGTAAAGTTCTTGAGGGGAACATCGCCGTCCGTGGCGAGTAAAAACTTGGTCAAGCTGAGTTGGCCTTCTCCTAGAATGCGGAAGACCGAACTCATGGACTCACGGTTGTAGCGTTCCTTCAGGCATGCTGCGGAGAGTGCGTGGTAACCCGTTTCGCCGTAGCTCCAGAGGTCTTTCACCGCTGGCATGACCACAGGAAAAAGAGGAGCTAGGATTTCTTGGAGTAAGTCGCCCAGGTAGAAGTCTTCTTGACGAGGTTTGCCCACCACGGTCGCCGGAAATATAGCTCCTTGGCGGTGGAAAATGCTTTGGGGGCGAAAGACGGGATAGTCATGTTGGAGGGAGTAGTAACCGTAGTGATCTCCAAAAGGGCCTTCCGGGCGCCGTACTTTAGGTGGCATGGTCCCGAGGATGGCAAACTCTGCTTCGGCAATCACATCGACAGGGTGCCCAAGAATAGGTGTTTTAGATAATCGCTGTCCCGCACATAAGGACGCGAGGAGTGTCTCGGGTACATTCTCTGGTAGGGGGGCAATGGCAGCCAGAATAAGAGCTGGAGGTCCGCCGAGGTAGATGTTCATGGGCATGGCTTGATTGCGTTTTTCTGCTTCAAGGTAGTGATACCCACCCCCTTTGCCAATTTGAAAGTGAACTCCGGTTTCATGAGCGTCATGAATTTGAATGCGGTACATCCCTAGGTTTTCAGCTTTGACTCCTCCTCCTACGGTGTGGACGAGAGGTAAGGTCAGAAAAGGTCCTCCATCTTGTGACCAGGAAGTCAGTGCGGGTAATTGGGTGAGATCGGCTCCTGGAATGGACTGTTCCAAAACCGGAGCGCGGGTGGTGCTTTTAAAACCCACTTTGGTGGCTTGCCAGAAAAAAGACTTTTGTTGCCAGACTTTCTGAATGGTGGGAGGGAGCATTTCATGGGGGAGTTGTGCAGCTGTTTCAATAAAGCGATGGCTGTCTTTTCCAAAAGCCAATAAAATTCGTTTCGCGGTACCAAAGAGGTTCGTGACCACGGGAAACTTAGAACCTTTGACTTGAGTGAACAGGAGCGCCGGTCCCTGGGCGGCAATCACTCTGCGGTGGATCTCGGCTATTTCTAAACGGGGATCGACAGGGGCGTCGATTTCAATAATTTCATTTTCTCTTCGCAGCTGTTGGATCAGGCTTTTTAAATTTGCATGCATGTGAAATCTCTACCAAGTCGTGAAAGCAAATGAGTGTAAGTGCTTTCAGCATACCGTGCACGGTAAAATGTTCAAGTATGAACCATGTGCAAACCTAGTTGCGAGGGAGGTGAAGGTTGTTGGTGCACAAGATTTTGAAATGGGCAGTGATTTTATGTGGATTCTTTTTCTTCAGAATAGTCTCCAGTTGTCAATCTACACAGGTGCAGCTCTATCACAATGCGCAGCTAGCCCCCAAACACGTTCAGGCTAAGCAGGCTCAAGGGCGTTTAGGGATGGTCGCTACGGCCCACCCTTTGGCAAGCCAAACAGCGATTCGTGTGTTGGATCTAGGTGGAAATGCGGTCGATGCTGCTGTGGCCGCCTCTTTTATGATTAGTGTGGTGCGCCCCCAGTCGACAGGCCTCGGAGGTGGGGGGTTTATGATCTTGCATCATGCGCGTCAAGGTCTGAATAAGGTGTTTGACTTCCGTGAGCGCGCGCCGCAGCAGGCGACGCAGAACATGTACTTGGATCATGCTGGGCAGCCGAAGCCTTTTGTGTGGCAAGGAAAAACGTACAAGTCATCTTCGGTGGATGGAGGGCTTGCGGTGGCCGTGCCAGGACTTGTGGATGGTTTGTTACGGGTGCATGAGCAGCATGGCAAGCTCCCCTTGGCAGCGCTGATGGAAGATGCGATTCGTGTGGCCAGAGAGGGATTTTTGGTGTACTCCTCTCTGGCAAAGGCGAGCGCGCGCCGGGCGCCGATTTTGGCTGCAGTGGATGCTTCGCGCCGCCTCTTCTATCCACAAGGTAGGCCTTTGCAGGTGGGAGAGCGCCTGGTACAGCGTGATTTAGCGGTAACCCTTGAGATGATACGTGACCAGGGACGAGCAGGCTTTTATCAGGGGAAAGTGGCGCAGCAACTTACCCAAAGTGTGCGCAAATATGGCGGTGTTTTGACGCAGCAAGATTTAGATAGCTATCATATGAAGGAAAGACAACCTTTAATGGGTCGTTTTAAAGGCTCTACCCTGGTGACGATGCCTCCACCTTCTTCAGGGGGAGTGCATATTCTGCAAATGCTAGGTATTTTATCGCAGTTTGATCTAAGTGCCGATCGTCCGGGGGCTGTTGAGACTGTCCATTTGACTGCTGAAATTATGCGTCATGCGTATGCGGACCGTGCCAGGTATTTAGGCGACCCGGACTTTGTCTATGTGCCGGTGCAAGAACTACTTGCGCCAGACTACTTGCAAGCGATTGCGGCACAGATCAGTCGAGCGCGCGCGACTCCTTCGCACGAGTTGGTACATCCCGACATTCAGATTCCGCAAGAGTCGCGTTCGACCACACATGTGAGTATTGTTGACCGCGAAGGTAACGCGGTTTCCACAACTCAAACGATTAATCACTCTTTTGGCTCGGGGGTGGTTGCGCAAGGGACAGGTGTGGTGCTGAATAACGAAATGGATGATTTTTCGGTCAAACCGGGGGTTCCAAATGGGTTTGGGCTGGTCGGCAGTGAAGCGAATAAAGTCGCTGCCAGAAAAACGATGCTGTCTTCCATGTCCCCGACGATTGTCTTAGATAAAAAGGGTGCGGTGGATATGGTTCTTGGTGCTCCAGGAGGCCCACGCATTATTACCGCTGTTTTTCAGGTGATTGTAAACCGTTTGCAGTTCAAAATGGATTTGTATCGTGCGGTGCAAAGTTTGCGCTTGCATCATCAGTGGCTTCCAGACAAGCTGATGTTTGAACAAACCTTGTTGTCACCACAAGACCAGGTGGCGCTACAAAACTTGGGGCATACCGTGGTGCAAGACCCATGGTTTGTGGGAGATATTCAGGCTATTGCGCGTGAAGGAGGTCGTTGGGTCAGTGTGTCGGATATGAGAAGTGAAGGGGTTGCCCTTGCGCAGTAGTGATTTTGTCATGAGTTCGAGATTGGAAAGCAGCTGTGTTTACGTTATACTCAGGCCAGTATTACGATTTTGGCTTCTACCTCATGCACACATAGCTCACTTGCTAAGGCGTGGCTTGTAGGGTCTTGCAGAAGTTGAACAGTGAGTGACTGCATTTTTGTTATGTTGAAGGAAAAAAAGAATGAGTGAACGTACCATTGAAGTGGCGGATGATAATTTTGATGCGGAAGTCCTGAAATCAGAGACACCTGTATTGGTGGATTTTTGGGCGCCTTGGTGTGGTCCCTGCGTGGCGGTTGCGCCCACCATTGACTCGTTGGCATCCGAGTATGCAGGTAAAGTTAAGGTCTGCAAAATGAATGTAGATGAGAATAAAGATACTCCAACCACATATGGAGTACGCTCGATCCCCTTCTTGGCGGTATTCAAAGGAGGCGAAATGGTGCAGGCGGTTGCTGGAGCGCAGCCGAAAGCCAAATTGGCTCAGCTGCTTGATGGCGTGATTGGATAGGGTTTGGAAGATCTACAGATTCAAGAGCGCGGTACCATCGATCGCGAGTTATGGGCGCAGCATCGTGTCTGTGCGGGAGTCGATGAAGTTGGGCGTGGCTGTCTTGCCGGTCCTGTGGTTGCAGCTGCGGTGGTCTTGCATGGGAAAAAGGTTGAGCAGATCTCTGCGCTCACGCGTGCTAAATTGCGCGACTCAAAAACCTTGTCTTTAAAGCAACGTGAAGAAATGGCGGAGCTGATCGAAACGGAGCTAGCGCTGGCGCATGCGGTGTCCTTTGCCACGGCCCGTGAAGTCGAGCAGTATGGTATCGTGGGAGCAACGCAGCGAGCGATGCAAACCGCTTTGCTGCAACTGGACATACCTGTTGACCTTACCTTGGTGGATGGCAACCAGACCATCCAGGGTTGGGCAGCTCCGCAAAAAACCCTGGTTAAAGGGGACAACTTGAGTTGGTCTATTGCGGCGGCTTCTATCCTTGCAAAAGTGTGCCGTGACCGGTGGATGGTGCAGGCAGATTCCCACTATCCTGGATACGGCTTTGCTAAGCATGTGGGCTACGGTACCGCCGCACACCGTCAAGCTTTGCAAGAGTTAGGCCCATGTGTGCTGCATCGACGTAACTTTGCCCCCATTCGCCAGATGCTCCACCCATGAATAAAACACACCTCAAGTCTTTAGGGTACCAGGCGGAGCAGTATGTGGCCGAGACCTTGGTTCTGGAGAGAGGCTGGACCGTCGTTGCCCGTAACTACGCCTGTGTGGGAGGCGAGATCGACTTGATTTTCCACGATGCTGCTACGGATAGTCTTGTCTTTGTCGAGGTGAAGTACCGCCAGCGTCCTGTGCGCGGCATTCCGGAGCTTCAGTCTTTACTTGGCCGGCGTAAGCGGATGGCGATGATGCGCGCTGCGGCTGACTTTCTTTGTAAAAACCCCGAAAATCCTTGCTATGCACAGCGGTTTGACTTGGCCCTTATTGGTGGAGTTGCGCCGCACTTTCAATGGGTGGCCCATTTTGAGGGGGTGCTTAATGAGGCCGGGGTGCCTGTTGGTTCGGGATACGGAGAATAAAAATCCCGGCGATCACAAACAAGACAAAGCTGTAAAAGACGTGTGGCGTGATATCCATGGGATTGATATGGGCAATTTTAGCGGCAAAGAGTAGCTGTGCGCCGTAGGGAATCACGCCTTGGACACAGGCGGCAAAAATATCCAGATAGCTGGCGACTGCCTGAGAAGAGAGTTGATACTTTTGCTTGATTTCTTTGGCCAGTGGAGAGCCAATAATGATGGTGACGGTATTGTTAGCGGTGCAGGCATCGATCAGGGAGGCAATGGCCGCAATGGCTCCTGCCGCACTTCTTTGGGAGTGGATGCGTTTGGAGAGGGTGCGTAGAATATAGTTCATGCCACCGTATAAATGGATCAGACCGACTAAGCCGGCTGAGATCATGGAGAGTAGAGACAGCTCAAGCATGTCTTGGAGCCCCTCACTTATGGTGCTGAGTACGCCGAGGAAGCTGAGGGTAGAAGTCTCGTAGATGGCTAGAGTGATCAGGCAAAGTCCAATACCCGCACTGAGCACGTAGAATACGTGCCAGCCAAGCAATGCGAGGATTACAACGGCAAAGTAGGGCATCATTCGCAAGTAATCGATGGCGTGGTGAGTATCCTCCTCAGGAGCAGGGAGGTCTATATTGCCATAGATCCCGTAGAGTACCGTGGTAATGAGTGCAGCAGGCAACGCAATCCGTGAGTTATATTTGAATTTGTCGGTCATGGCACAGTTTTGCGAGTTGACCGCGGCAATCGTAGTGTCCGAAATCAAAGACAGGTTATCTCCAAACATGGCCCCACTGACGATGGCCCCTAAGATCATCGCGGCAGGATGGCCTGTGGACTGAGCGAGCTGAAATCCGATGGGCCCGACGGTGACAATGACGCCGACGGAGGACCCCATGGCAAAGGATACTAAGCTGGAGAGTAGGAAAAACCCGGGTACCAGCAGTTGGTGTGGAATCCAGGTGATTCCAAACTGTACGATATTGTCCGCGGCCCCACTGAGTAAGGCGAGTTTGGAAAAGACTCCGGCAAACATGAAAATGAGTACCATGGTCACGATATCACCATGCCCTGCAGATGCGGTGAATGCTGTGATTCTATCCTTCAAAGGATAGTGATAGCCGCAGGTCAGGGTGAGCACCGCCGTGATGAAAAAAGATGTGATAGGTGGTATCTGGTAGAAGTCTCCAGCCAGAGTGCTGGTGCCAATGAATACCACGAGAAAAAGAACGACCGGTAAGATACCGAACGCAGAACCACTAGAGTCGTTTTTCAACGGGAGGTCTCCTCATGTAGGTTAAGTGTAGTAGTCGCTTCTATCATATTTCATGGTTTTGGTAAAGAAAGAGCCTCTCCTCTGCAAGTGAGTAAGCCATTTTTTTTGCGAAAAAAGATACCCAAACCTTGAACTCTCCCCCATAGAGTGATATGATGACCCCCTCATCTCATGGAGAGTTGGCCGAGTGGCTGAAGGCGCACGCTTGGAAAGCGTGTATACGGCTTATACCCGTATCGGGGGTTCGAATCCCCCACTCTCCGCCATCCTACTTTAAAAAATACAAACACGACTCTATAGATAAGCTGGCATGGCCTCTTGGTGCGTTATCTTTGCTGGTACAGGCGTGGAAAGTCCTTTGGCAAGCAGACGGTCGCTGAGTCGATAGACGCGCACCCGGCCGAGTTGGCGGGTGCTGATCCGCGTCGACGGGCCTTGCGGTGAAACTTGCAGCAGCTGATGCTGTTGTAAGGTTTGAAGCACTTGGCGATACCTCAGACCATGACAGACCTGCTGGCGAAACACCTTTGTGAGTATCCACCATTCGACTTCGCCTTGCGCATTCGTGCGCCGAAACCCGGCACATGCAGAGGGCAAAGGGTTAAGCTCCGCGCCCCACTCGGCAAATTGATGGTCTCCGTGGTTTTGCAAGTAGCGACGGATCTGAGTGAGGATGTGATCATCCGCGGAGTCTGTGCCCTCCGCGTGTGACTTCACTTGTGCAGCTTGTCGGGTGCGCTGTACAGGGGAGCGCATGCGTGCCGTAGGTTGGCAAGAGAGGATGTAATCGAGCAAGGCTCCCCGAGCGTGAGGTGCACCGCTCATGGGCAAGCCCAGGCGTAGGAGAACGCGACGTAGCTCGGTACCATCGTCCGCGAGTAGCTCATCGGCAAGGGTATAGGTCTTGTGCTGACCATCATGATCGTGAAAGGAGAGGATACGCCCCCAGCGCGTGTTGTGCGGGTCACAGGTGAGGGCGTGTACCCGTAGTGGTGCGCACAGCCACGCTCGTTTTGCCTCGGGGTCTTGCCCCCACACTCCATGCGGGTCGAGCTGGAAGCGTGGGGGGATTTCGGCTCGTATCGGCCTCGCCGCGAGTCCAGCCGTATCGATCTCAGGTGCCTGCTTGGAGAGTGCGGCAATGAGCTGTGCCATCCCTCCACCTTGGCCATGGGAAAAGTCATAATAGAGCCGTTTACCCGGGTGATAGCAAAAGTTGGGGGTGTTACCGTGGGTAAATGGACTGGCACAAACCATATGCTCCCCGCGTCGGTGTAAGGTGGCAGCTTTGGGATAGCCAAAGTAGCGTAACACTTGCGGCAACGACAGGTGGCTGGGCTGGCGTCCAGGTGGAATGTGTACACTGTGAAAAAACGAGCTGGCATCGGCATCCTCATCGAAGGCTAGCACCTGAGTCCGGATGGGGTGGTCTTTGTGCTTGTGATTCAAGGATAAGGGTAAGCGCATCCGCCGAGCGGGATTGCAGCAGCTATGATCCAAGCGTAGTCCTGCAGGTAAGCAGAACTCTAAAATATGGCACCACTGCTTGTAATAAAAGTGGTACAGCTTCACCGAGGCAAGCTTATAGGGCTGATGTAATTTAAAGTGGAGGTGAAGGCCATTGCCTGAATACACCAGCATCCACAAGGGAACCTGTCGCTGCTGCAAGCTCCGTAACAGAATTTGGGCGTAGTGAGATGCAAGTTGCCGCCGTTTTTCTACCGTGAACGTGGCAAAATCCGCAAGCTGATCTTTGAAGTTAAGGTCGAAGCTGATCACGCTTTTATGGCGCAGATCCTTATTGCGTACTTGGCGCTTGCCATAGGTATCTAGCTTGCCATGGATAGCAGTGACAGGTACATCGGTGAGAAAGCTCAGATTGTGATTTTTACCTGCCAGATCAGCTAACATCTGTGCATCCACGTGACGGGTGTAGATGGCCTGACGCAAGCGCGCTGATCCTGGCATGCCGAGGGCAAACTCGGTGAGCTGAGGTGCGCTACGTGAAAAGTGTTTGGCCATACTGGCAAAGACTCGACCTGCACTTTGCCCCTCATAAGAAATGATTTCCATCATTGTGCATCCTTATCTTGTGTAGATGAAATAAAGGATTTAGACAATACAAAACCTATTTCCGTACGACACGATTTGGTAATGGAAAGAAGTCTTGCTATGATGGGAGGGAACCTATTCCGAATCGTTTAACTTGCTACGGTCGTGCGATTCTTTATAGGCTAACTCCCGACTGGGGTTTATGACATACAGTTCCTCCTCTTGCTGGCTTGTGGAATCTCCTGGGGCCAGTACCCTGCTTATTAGCTTAACCAACATTCTTGGATTTGCAAAATAGCCTTCGGGTGACGAGGGGAGGAATCTGTGTGTGGGTACTGCAAAGTAGGGGTTGTGTGTGGGGGGGGTGGAATGGTGACACTCGGAAAACTATACTTTCAACTTATTGCATCTCTCCTCTGGGCTTAGTTCGAGCAAATCTTTATCTTGTAGTAATTTTTTTAAGCACTCTAGTGCAACTTTAATGACCTCTTGATAGGCATCTTCGATGCAATAAGTATTTCTATCATTAGCTAGTGTCTTTAATATTTTTTGTGGAGAGCTTCCATGGACTAGAGTGCTGCGTAAATGGTATAGTTTCTTGAGCCGTTGTGGTTTTTGCTCTTTATCTTGTTGCTCTGCGTTGGTTGTAGTGAGTTTATGAATACTATGACAGACACTTTGGGTTATATTTGACTGAGATGAAAACATCCCTTCCCATGCAATAAAGCCATCAATGATAGCACTATTCGGATTTTTCTGTTCAAAGATAGCTGTCTGAATTCTTTCCAAGGGCACCTTTATATACTGTTTATGAGAGCAGTTAAAAATAATATCGAACCACTCGAGAATATTTTTTATTTGGTTTTCTTGGATCAGGAAATTATCGTGTAGTTGAGGTTCCTTTTCAACATAGGACCTTGCAAATAAAAGTGGAAAAGCTGCTATAGAGAAGGATCGTGATACCCTCCCGTTAGGGCCACATG
>JAPPOJ010000045.1 GCA_028817975.1 Zetaproteobacteria bacterium
TTCAGGCCCCAAACCAGCTGTTGTGTTGTGTTTATTCCTAGTTTCTATGGTGGGAGACCTTTTGGCTGTTTAGTTAGAATAGGCTTAAATAAAATGAAGATTTTGACAAAGATATTTGGAACAAGAAACGATAAGATTCTCAAAGGTATCCAGCCCCTCGTTGAACAAATCAACGCCTTAGAGTCCTCGCTGGAAATACTCTCCGACGAACAACTTAAGGCCAAGACCGTCGAGTTTCGCCAGCGCCACCAAAAAGGCGAGAGCCTAGACAGCCTCCTCCCCGAAGCGTTTGCCACCTGCCGCGAAGCCTCCAAGCGCACGCTCAAGCAACGGCACTATGATGTGCAACTTATCGGTGGCATTGTCTTACACCAAGGCAAAATCGCCGAAATGAAAACTGGGGAAGGAAAAACACTGACCGCGACACTACCATGCTATCTCCACGGCCTGTCCGGGCATGGAGCACACGTCGTAACCGTCAACGATTACCTCGCTCGACGAGATGCTGAGTGGATGGGAGAAGTCTATCGTTTTCTTGGACTGACAGTCGGAAGTATCACACACGGTATGAACGAACAAGAACGCCAAGCCGCTTATGCATGTGATATCACCTACGGCACCAACAATGAGTTTGGCTTCGACTACCTACGCGACAACATGAAAACCGACCCTCAAATGCTTGTGCAACGCGAGCTAAATTTTGCCATCGTCGATGAAGTCGATTCAATTCTCATTGATGAAGCGCGTACCCCACTGATCATTTCGGGGCCCGCAGAAACCAATATCGGTATTTATGGGATTGTAAATGCCGCTATCCCAGGTCTACAAAAAGACAGCGATTATATGGTAGACGAGAAAGCCAGGTCCGTTGCTCTTAGCGAGGATGGGATCTCTAAGCTAGAGAAACGGCTTAAAATCGACAATTTATACGACCCCCAACATATCGAGTTTCTCCATCACTGCCAGCAAGCTCTCAAAGCTCATGTTCTCTTTCGTAAAGACGTCGACTATGTCGTACGCAACAATGAAATCGTCATTGTCGATGAATTTACAGGACGGCTGATGCCCGGACGACGCTACAGTGACGGCCTTCACGGTGCGCTTGAAGCCAAAGAGCAAGTAGCTGTCCAGAAAGAAACCCAAACTCTAGCAACGATCACCTTCCAAAACTTCTTCCGACTCTATCAGACGCTTTCAGGAATGACCGGAACCGCGGACACCGAAGCAGTAGAGTTTAAAAAAGTTTACAACCTTGAGGTCGTTGTGGTTCCAACCCATCGCACCCTTACCCGAGTCGATGAAGAGGATGTCGTCTACCGGACTATGCGCGAAAAGTTCAATGCTATTGCGGATGACATTATGGAAGCACAAAAAAGAGGCCAACCCGTGCTTGTCGGGACTGTGAGCGTTGAGAAGTCCGAGCTACTGTCGATGCTTCTCAATAAAAGGGGGGTAGAGCACAGCATCCTCAACGCCAAGAACCATGCTAAAGAAGCAGAAATCATCACTAACGCCGGCAAAAAGTCTCGCGTAACCATTTCTACCAACATGGCGGGACGTGGCACCGATATCAAAGTGGATGAGGAGTGCCTAGAGCTGGGCGGACTGTACGTTATCGGCACCGAAAGACACGAATCGCGCCGCATTGACAATCAGCTAAGGGGGCGCTCTGGGCGACAAGGAGACAAAGGTCGTAGTAAGTTTTTCCTCTCCTTAGAAGACGACTTTATGCGTATTTTCGCTTCAGATCGCTTGTCTGCACTCATGAGCAAAATTGGGATGGAAGAAGGAGAGGCCATCGTTTCCCCCATGCTCACCCGTACTGTGGAGAAAGCGCAAAAACGCGTCGAAGAACAAAATTTCTCTTCGCGGAAACACGTTCTTGAATATGATGATGTCATGAGCCAGCAGCGGCAAGTCATCTATGGCAAACGCCGGGAAGCCTTGTTTGGTCGTTATCAGGTGGATTTTGTCGAGCCTACTTTACACAGCATCATTCTCGGGGTCGCAGGGAGCCTGTCTCCAGAAGCACAAGACACCGAAGCATGGGACCTTCCACGGGTCACCGATACCCTCGAAAAACAAGTCAACATTTCTGCAACACTGACCGATTTGAACCCCGAAAGCTGTGATGCTGACACAATCGCAACCACTGTCACCACACAAGCTTTACAAGCATACCAAGAGAAGTTGAGCAAAATACCCGAACAACTTGCTCCCAAGCTAGAAAACTATATTTACCTTCAAATTCTAGATCAAACTTGGAAAGAGCACCTGCTCTCTATGGACTCCCTCAAAGACTCCGTAAGCCTACGTGGCTACGGGCAGCGTGACCCTCTCCAAGAGTACAATAAAGAGGCCTTTCAGTTATTCGCAACGATGATGGAGCGGGTCGAATACGATGCCACGCTCGCACTACTCCACATGCCCGAGCCAAAGGGAGAGTTCATCGCACCAGAGTCTGCCGAAGGCAACGAGATGATGGGTGAGGAAGAAGAGCGCCTCGCTGCATACCTATCTCCCCAACAGAAGCCAAACTCGCCTACAGACAATCTCATTTACCGAGGGAGCCAAGTGGCCCAACAGCTAGAGGAACAACCTAGCACCCCCACAGCACAGACCATTCGCCGAGACGGAGAAAAAGTAGGCCGTAACGATAGCTGTCCTTGTGGCTCCGGTAAAAAATACAAGAAGTGCTGTGGCCGGGCGGGAACTCCCCCAGCGAACTTCAGAAACTAAGCTTCATACCAAGCCTACACAAATTCAGGCCAGAGCTGCTCTGCAATAGCCCGCCTCTGCACCCTTAGATTCGGTAAACGCTCCAGGTAGAGCTGATCGTTTAAGGTGTGGGGGAAAAGAATACCAACAAGGCCCGTCGCGACTTGCTCGACCACAGCCAGCGGAGACCCTTGGTCCAGGCAGAGCTTACACACCAAGGTATGCGCAAATAATGTGAGATAGGAAACCGAGTGGGTCAACATGGAGTGCTGTGGATCCCCTTGTCCCACTTTGGCCACTTTTTTCTGCACGTGCTTCCATTTGCCAAATTCTCGAATATCATCTTTCACTTCAGCCCACAAGGTTCCTTGATAGACCTCTTCCAACATCCAAAACTGGTGCAACAAAAACTCTTCCCAGACCTCGGAATTCCCCAATATCGGAGCTTGACTCAACTCAAGCTCACTCATAATACTCTTCAAAGTATGCGGCTTTACCGCACAAAGCTGGATAATTTGACTCAGCAGCGCAGCCCGAATGACAGGAGTCACAAAGTGGTGTTTGTCCCACTCTTGAGGCTGCACCCATAGCTGCGCACTGAGAAGAAGTTGAAGCTCCGTCAACAGAGCCTCATGTTCTCCAACAAAAGAGGTCGCATGCCAGATGATCTCAGCGCCAAAGTCAGGACTATTCCAGCTTAGGCCTCCTAACGCAAGCCCGCGTAACAGCTTCTCTCCTCTAAACGTCACTTCAAACTGGCCTCCTACCAATGGAGACAAGATCAATGAACGCACCGTGGTAGCAGATAAGGTATTCGACCAAGTTAAATTACGTGTTTTAAGTGGATGCTGATGTGCGATCAAGATCGCAACCTTCTCCACATAGCTCACTAAACGCAAACTATCCGAGTGCACTAAGTGGATCTTCTTATCCGCAGTTAAAAGTCGTGAGATCCAGGCCTTAGGCGGAAACCCCTCAGCACAATAAATGAGCCAACATTCTCCATAATCACGTGGCACCAAGCTCGAAACAGCTAGAGGATTGCTAAACTCAGGTACCGAACGCAATTGGCGCACGTTCTCAATCAGCTTTTTAGCTAAATACCACGCCATTAAGCTCGTACGAGCCTGACTTGGAGGTATAGTTTCGCTCAATGCTTGGATCTTGACGTACACGGTATCCATAGATTCGACAGTTCCTTCTTCAAATACTGTCGCCGCTACTTTCAACACTTCAGCCTCTTCCAAGGGAGGCTCCAACGCTACAGGTGCTTCAAAATAGGGTACAAAGTCCGGATGGCGTCGCAACCAAGCACACATCACCTCATCCATAACCTTTTGACCAAACTCAGCAATACGCGGATACGACCACGGCTGAAGGTCTTGCACAAAGTGACACAAAAAAATCGTGAGGCTATCCCAACTCACTTTATCGAAGGGTATCTTGTACGGGGCAATAATCAACTCTCGCAAAGTGACCTTCGAAGACACCCAAACATCCGAAATAGCCCCCTTCCATAAGATAAATCCACACTGACGCGCTAAGCAAGCATACACATGAGGACAGACTGTCCCCTCGCCTATATAGACGTAACGATGAGGGTTCTCATGCACTAAGTCAGCAAGCCTTAGAAGAGCCTCGACCATACGGTAAGCATCCCGGCGCCAACTGAGATGTTGTTCTGAGGGGAGAAAAGTCATGTTTGGTTGCACCAACAGCACTGTTGTTTGCGCCGCTGCCAAAGTGGCTTCTAGCTGTTGCAATGCAGACACACCACTATCACACCATAACTTAGGCAGCTCAACCTGGGTGAGTTTAGACACCATCTCCCCCCTCGCCACAAGCTTCCGTAGCACTAACCACAAGCCACCTGTACACCTTTGGCTGACTAAAGTCACACAGTATCCTGACCTGTGTGGGTTTCATATCCTGCATGAGTTCTCCCAACGCTTGCCCACAACATACGAGTGTACGCGCACTCAAAATATATAAACGTCCCACCTGAGTGTGCGCATGCAACTGATGCGCCATCAGTGCTCCTAACGTGCGTGAACGTACCCCAAAGTAGAAATCCACATCCGCTATCGAATCTTTGCCCAAAGCTTGCACAGAACGGTGTGCAGTAGCGGCAATTATTCCGACCCAGTTGGCACGATATTCAAACTCACACAGGGGGCTTTCATACAAACGTACAGATAGCTGCGGGCCCGTGGGATCCCGCTGCTCATGATCGTGCAACATCGTAAAGCTTAAGAAAAGACCTTCCTGCCCTCGCTCTGAAAACAAGGGGGGCCATTCTGTTTTCAACAGCTGCGTGTCCTCTCCGTCGCGCTGTGCAGCCCAACGCCCTGGATCAATCGCAAACCAACTCTTCAACTTGGCAAAGTGTCTCGTTTTCTGGGAGACACGAATCACAAGACCATCTTGTTCAAGCAAGGGAGATTCACTGGCCTCCATCACCCCCTCACTCCCAAGCTCTTGACGAATCATTTTTTGAGTAGAGGCATAAAAACTCGGATTTTGTGACCAGCATTGATAGCGGAGCCACTCCAGGTCTTTACAATGAGAGGCATAAGACGCATCACTCAACACGCAATACAGTCGACTAATACCAGGAGCGTGCAAAGCATCCACCACATCTGCCGCTTTAGCAACACTCGTCAAGGCACCTGTCACCTTATCCAAAGGTTTCTCTGCCCACTCTCTTACTTCTGCATCTGCTGATAGATGAATCAAAAGGCGATCAATTTCAAGCAAACGGCACCAATTCTGTACCATCTGATCCAAAATACAATGAATTTCCTTAGAGCTTGTCCGCCCATACGCAACCATCACCTGAGCATGTTCTACATGCATGCGCTGTGCAGCAAAACTAAGGTCTACAATCTGAGTAATCTGGGTATCCATGGGCACAACCTATAACCTTCAAGCAGCTTTTAACTTAACCCTCAACAACAGGGATCTTAACTCAAAAAATCCCGTAACTCTTGCAAAGCGACTTCAATGGCAGGCTTCAACTCCGTAAATTTTTCTCGGGCAAAAGGCAGCAAGTGCGCTCCATCATAGTTTTCAATCTGTTTAAAACCCTCAACCAAAGGGGAGGCGAATACATTTGCACTCGCACCTTTCATCGTATGAGAATGGAACCTAATTTTTTTCTCATCCCCTGAAGCAAGAGCCGCTTCGAACTCCCCCACCATATTGGACGCTTCCCCAATAAAGGCCATAGCAATCTTTTTTTCAATCTCCACCAAGTTGCCATAGTTGCTGTGAAAGGCCTCAAAATCAATACAGTTACTCATAAAGTTCTCTCTCTTAGATCAAGGTGTCACGTATGCTATCTCTCATTTATTTTAGACTTTACCAAGTACACACCAGCATCCAGCGCCAGCGCTGAGCACCTCTCTTTGCCAAGAAAAAAATGCCCTGAAAAAGTTGACTGACCCTCATTTATACCTATTTGATTGCAAAATACGACCGATTAGAATGTGTAAACTGTTCTTATAGGTACATCATAAAGAATATTTATGGTACTGACCCTCATCTGTCATATGCAGGAGAAGGCCCAGGAGGATCTGTGAGTCACTTTGCTGCCCCATTTTTGAGCGTTCTCTTCATCCTATGTTCTCTCACACATATGCAAGTAGGGGTCGCCGACGTTGCTCCTATCTTTCCACTCGATCGGATTCGCTTTCCCACCCCAGGCATTGTAGCTGAACAAGTTAAATTTTGGAAAAAGGTGTTTTACCACTATCCCAGTCACACCGTACTGATCCACGATACTACCAGACCAGGTGCGGTCATCGACATCATCGACTTTAAAGTTTGGGCACAAAAAAAAGGGCTGAAAATGCCTGGCCCTTACCAACGACAAAAAATCTGTAACCGCTACACCGAGAGGTATCAGAAAGGCATCGAAAGATTCGCTAAGTACGGGTTACGTGCAGAAAAATTTGGCAAAATCGAAAAAAGGCTACTCGATGTCTACCGCCAAAAACGAGCCTACTTAGAAGCCTTGCTCAAAGGGCAGGTGGCCATCCGGAGCCAAGCTGGACTTGCCGATGAGTTTATTGTGGCAGCCAAGCGCGCTTCTGGCTACCTAGAGTTTATGGAACACGAGTTTCTGCGACACCAGGTTCCCCCACACATCACACGACTTGCTTTTGTGGAGTCCATGTTCAATTTAAACGCGCGCTCAAAGGTTGGGGCCTCCGGCATTTGGCAATTTATGCCTTCTACCGGCAAACTCTTTTTAACCATCAATCGCTACATCGATGAACGCAACTCACCTTATCTGGCAACCACTGCTGCAGCTAAACTTTTGAGACAAAATTACAAAGCACTCAAATCTTGGCCTCTAGCTATTACTGCCTACAACCATGGGCGCCGTGGAATACAGCGCGCGGCCAATCGTGTGAAATCACAAAAGCTCGACGCCATTATAGAAGACCATCGTTCACCTAGCTTCAAATTTGCGAGTAAGAACTTTTATGCAGAGTTTTATGCAGCAGCTAGTATCTACAACCGCTTGCTCGCCGAAGGATTTATCGAAAGGCAACGAGCACCCAACCCCGTTGTAGCCATCTCCATCAAGTCGCCGATGAGCCTCTCTCATATTCTTAAACAAGCGAAGATGACTCTGCCACAGCTGAAAAAATGGAACCCACACCTACGTCGAGGACTCTGGAGTCGCTTTCGTTCCAAAAAACTTCAACAAAAAACTACTGTATTTTTACCTAATTCAAAACGCCATCTCATCCAAAAGGTCGCTTCCTTAGAGGCTCATGAAAAATACACCCTATAGAGAAGAAAGAAAGACCATGACAAGCATAAAAACTATCTGTCCATATGTCTTATTTACCTACTACCTAGGCATCACGGCTCCCTTGCTCGGCCAAAGCACAACACATCTCTCAGAGGAGCTAGATCGAGCCCTGCGCGAAATGGATCGTTATATCGAATCCCCCAGTGTCATGCACCACGACGCTCTAGATAAAAGAGCTCCCCACCTCACAGGCTCTGAAGACCACAACAGCGGTGAGGTTTATGATCGTCGCGAATTTCTTGAATTAGGAAGACAAATTCAGCAACTCAATCGCCGTATCGAGCGTAAGATATATGAGACACAGAAGTTATCTTCTAAAGCAAGCCTCCTCATGGGGCATTTGCAAAAAATCCACGCTGGTACACACGAACTACGCATCGATATGGAACATGACCCACATATCTTCCGTACCATTCGCCACATCGAAGTGCATGCTAATGGGATTAAATTATTTGAATATATCCCCACTCACACACATGACAACAAAAGAATGATAAACATCTTTCGCGGCGTACTCCCTCTAGAAAAGGCCGCTCAAGTCGAGATTAAGTGGACAGGAACACATGAAAATGTGAATCAAGTAATCAAAATATATCAGCATAAATCTACACATGAGTTCAATACAAGCCAAGCGCCTCAGCATCTCATACTACGTTTCATGCCAGATAAAAAGGAAGTGTATCCTCTCAAAGTGGTGGTCGAAAAGCCTTGATGCCATTGTATAAAACAGCTTTCATATACGGATGCGGAGTTATTCTGTATACCTCCGGAAGGGCAGAAATCCCTCTGCCTCCATTGAAGGTGGAATTTACAGGACCTGTAGAACCTGACACGCTGCGTTCAAAAATGGAAGCTCTTCCCTACTTACAGGAACAAGGTAACCGCCTATGGCGGCATAGGCTCGTTACTCTCCAACTAGAAAATGCCTATAGTTCTTTCTTACAAGGCGATACTTCACAAAGCATTGCTATTTGCAATACTTTACGAGAAGAATCTCTACTCCTAGAAGCTAAAAATCTCTCTACTTGTCTAAGCTTTATGGGACACTACTTTTTAGATATCGAAAATATCGAAGCATTTCAAGGTTTGAGTCTCTACCTTTTACAAACCAATGTGACCCATCCCAAAATACCTATGATTGTCGAACAACTTTTACACCGTGCATGTACCGACCCAAATGTTCAAAATTATCAGGTAGACCCATGGATAAGCCAAATTTTAGGGCATACACTCAGGGAATATCATGACCCAAAGCAGATGGTCTATCACTTCATCCATCTACTCTACACTGCTAAGATTAGCAACTATCAGAGGGTTCGTTATCTCTCCTTACTCGATCATAAAATTCGTAAGGAACAAAAGACATACTTTGAGTGGATTCCACCTCTACTTAAAGTAGAGTCATCTTTTGAGAAAGGGGATCTCAAGGAAACAGGAAAACTATTAGCGGCTATTCCAAAGCCACTGAAACCTTTAATTCCGCAAATAGAAGCCATTTGGAGCCAACAATTATCTGCAGAAGAA
>JAPPOJ010000091.1 GCA_028817975.1 Zetaproteobacteria bacterium
CTCTTAGGGCTAGGCTGTGCCAAACCCAGTGGTGATTTTCGTTCTGGAGATCAGATTCGCCAGCCTTTACCTGAGGCAGAACACGCTGAAGTGCAAAGTGACCCTGGGTATGGCTACCAATATCAATATGCAATCAAAATAAGCAATTATGACACGATTCTCCCACTCCATAAGACACTGACGCTCATCCCTACAGTCCAAAGGGTGATTCATGAAGGCCTCCAGGACAATTCGAAGTTAAGCACAGAGGAGCTTCAGGACTGGCAGATTCGTTATCGCATCGATGGCAAGCCTCTTTTTCCCGAACCTCAACAAGGTATCCAAAAAGTTGAATTACAGTTAGATACCTTTCGCGGTCATAACGGCTACAAAATTTTGGAGACCGAGTTTACCAATGAAAAATATGCCAAAAAATACGTCCTATCCAAGCGAGTATATCTAGACGAACATGCACCCAAAGTCTTCTTCAGTGTCACACGACAGATTTCCTCACCCTTAGAGCTACAATGGCCTGCTCATAAAGACAAATACTTAAACGGAGAAGAGACCATTACAGGAATGATGATCGGCTGGAGCGTGAATGATGATATCTCTGTGGATGAAAGCTCATTTGCTGTATTTTCCTGCCGTAACGATGTGATTTCCCCGACTATCAAACCCCAACAGTTTTTAGATCGTGGATGCCGCCAGGAGTATAACGCCACTCAACTGCAACAACTCACACAGAAACATGGTCAACAAAGCCTAGAAGTAGTATATCCGCTCGATCAAGCTGCTCAGGAAATGGATTCACGCACCTTTTTATTCTACGCTCATGACAAAGTCGGCAACGAGACTTACCAGTTCCTAGGCAACAGCAAACAAGACAAAAAAAGGCTCTCAGCCACATTGCTCCCCGTTGTTGCGACCGACTCACCGCACATTCTCAGCGTAGACCCTCAGGATAAGCGCTTATTCTACTCCAAGTCTCGCGAACTCTTTCTACGCCCTGTGCTCAAAACCCACGGCACCCACGGTGACGAGAAAGAAGTGCCCCTTACCCAAGCTGCGGAACAAGACTGGCAGCTGTATTTAAGCCGCGATGGAGTCAGCTATCAACAACTTGCTTTTGCAAGTAACAGCGTCCAAGAAACAGGTCTGTTTCGCCTGGCAGCACAGTGCCAAGAGGAATCTTGTCCTACAATAGAGACATTTACCAGCTATGTTAGCGCAGAAAACTTACAATCTCCAAGTGAATTACTCCGTATTAAGTACGATGATACTCCACCCCAAGTCAGCGATTTGCAAATCCAAGTAGAGGGCAATCTCTTACTCAAGGGGCGCCGGGTACACCTTCAATGGAAAGTCGACGACCCCGAGGGGTCCCCCCTAAGAGGCTACCAGGTCTCTATCCGCAGACTGTCTGACGTCGAAAAAAGAGCCGAAGATGAAAAAAAGCAATCTTTACTGCCTGAGTCAGAATATTTTGTAGAAACCTATCGCGTGCTCTTTCCCGCAAACTCCACAATCCGCACAGATTCTATTAGCAGTTACTTTGTCTGGGGTGAACATGGCAACTACAATGCCCAAGGCAAACGCAACAACAGTGGTAAGGACTGGAGTGGCAACAACAGCAAGGCAGAACTTTTCGATGTTTTTGTCTCCGTCATTGACGCTGCCGGCAATGTCTCCAAAGTCACGAGCGCACGCTACTATCCTCAAATTTTCAATGCTGCCCTCGTAACTCAAGATGTAAAATGCTTGTTTTGCCATATGCATGTTTATGGAGATATCGTAGGAATTGACTTTCCTTCCGCGCCTCATGGAAACCCCGGCCTCATTCACGGACATGCGGGGAGAGGGCTTATGGTCGAAGGTAAGATGATTGCAAATAACCAAGTTCCACTCCTTGAAGTCGACGATTACTACGAAACCCCTTGGGAATATGCCAAAAAGTACATGGCCAGCCGCACAGACAGTGGGGAGCCATTTGAATCTCTCCGCGACTCCGTAAAAAATTACCTCAATCAAGCGGAGCCTAGCCAAAACGATAAAAACCAGATTGAACAAGCATATCGTACTTATCAAACAAGCTTACCTGCAGAAGAACTGAAAATCCGCCAGTGGCAAGCAGGGCTGTTTCGCACCCGAGCCGTATTCGGCACAGTTTCCAACTACGACGAAGAAAAAGAAGCATTACGTGTTTTCCCTCGTGATAAAGACGGAAAAATCGGCATGCCAGATATAGATGTCGACTCTCTACGTGAAAAGATGCAAGGTACCCTACGGGTCACCCTGCACGACCGTAACGGGCAAGTACTACGCCCATTCTTTATCGACCGCACCTTCACGGGCAACATGTACCTTGCAGGGACCCGCGAAAAACCCATTCAGATTCGCGGCGAAGTCTTCATTGAAGGAAATATTATTCTGAAAGGCTACTTTGAAGGTCGTGGTACCATTTACGCACACAACATCTTTATTGTCGACGACTTAGTCGCAATGGACTCCCCTTTTCCGTTTCCCAAGCCGGATTACCGCAATGGCAGCTTTGAACCCGCACGCCAACGTGCCATCGAAATTCTACAAAAGGAGCCACACATGGACTCCCTATATCTCGGCGCTATTCTCACGCAAGAAGATCGCAACAAAGACAGTGTCGACCGCCGTAGCGGACAAATTACCATAGGAGGTCCTGGACGCTACGACTGGGGGAGAGTCTATCCATTTCAACGCAACTTCCCCAAGAAGAAATCTTCGGACGAAGTATATGCTGACCTACGCCAAGAAGAAAATCGTTACGTTGGTGGCGAGGAAGGATACCTGGGACTAGGTGTTCTCCGTGAATATCGTGAGTTTCTACAATTGAACCAACAGCTATCTCCCTTTCAAGAAATACGCAGTGGCAGCATGCGTACATACCCCCGCACAGCTTGGTGGAGCAAACATGGCCGTAAAGAAATAGATGTTGCGAGGGTTGACTCTTACCTCTACGCCGCCACAGGGCTTTCCTGGCAATCTTACGCCAACTTCCTCCTGAACGGTGGCTTCATGAGTCCAGAAGTCAAGTTAACTTCTGGGCTGGTGCATCGTTTCGTCGGTCACGTTTCGAGGTACATCCAAGACTGGGAACACCAAGCATACGATGTCCCTAGCTATCAAGACCCCGAAGCGTGGAAAGAGGATGGCAGC
Source organism: Zetaproteobacteria bacterium (assembly GCA_028817975.1). Classification (GTDB taxonomy): domain Bacteria; phylum Bdellovibrionota_B; class Oligoflexia; order Oligoflexales; family Bog-1112; genus JAPPOJ01. The sequence continues at coordinate 3,172 of JAPPOJ010000091.1, forward strand.
TACAACTACCCCTGGAGAATCATCAACTCGAATACCGAGGGATTTGATGTAGCAACTCGTCAGAAAAACCCCAAAAACAGTATGCCCATGTGGAGCAACTGGATTCGCTATGATTTCCGCCTACAGGTCGGCGGTCCAGGCTTTGAATCTCTCCGGGCCTACTTCAACTACAGCAACCGCCATTTGCAAGACAATCAGGCCATCCAACTTTCTATTCCCGAGACATGCGATCCCTTTCTCGACAGCAGCTGCAAACCTTAACCAAAACAACGTGCGTACTTCTCCTAAATGCACCAACGCTTTTTAAATAGATTCCCTCTCACACACAACTTATAATTGCGTATCACGTAAGCATCATAAAGATCTGCTTGCTTCATCGAGGGTACCAGGTGATGTTCCACACACATAGATATATCCGAACCTTCTTTTATCTGCTCTGGTTCATTCATCCTGCACCGATCACCTATGGCCAACCCAAACACACTTCCAACCCAGAGACGGAATTAGAAGATATCGTCACCAGCTTTCTCCCCAAAGAACCGGTCGAAGTGGAAATAAAAAGTCCAAACTATGTCAACGAATTTTTCAGCCGCTTGTACGAAGATGGACAGAATTACAAGGCCAACCTCAAGACACTCATTGTAGGACTCAAGGAAAAGTCGCAACTCATGACCCTAGAGGACATTCGCCGCTCGGGTTACCTGCGTAAGAATGAACTCGTCTCTATCTACGAGCACTCCAAAGACTTACAGCCTGGGCAATTTTCTTTAGTCAAGCTCATAGATGCTTCCATGCACCGTTCAGGATATGATCTCATCATTGGGAGGTACCCAGAGTCTTTTGTAGCCGCCCCCTACGGACAAGAAGCCTTTACCCCCAGCAACATGGTTCTTGATCCTTTCATGAACTGGCTGGAGCTCTTAGGGCATCTGATTTGGGTAGAGCCTGTGCAATCAGGCGCTCCGGCTGCTGCCAACCCAACAAATAGCACCAACTTTAAAGCAAACTTACGCTCCCTCGCCACCAGCCTATCTATCAACCACTACAATGACGAAGACATCCGCAGCTTAAATGGCAGTGTCTATGCCACCCCGACGGGGTTAGGCACCGCCGCTTCGGCTTCTAATAACGAATGGTCGCACGGATTTTGGCTTTCCGGAATGCCTGGATGGGCGGGGATCGGCTACTCCGGACTTTTCAACATGCAAGAGTCTCAGTTAGGACTCGATGCCATCGGGGCTGGAGGCTTTGTCGCCGGATGGAAAGACTATTCTCAGCTTGGGTTATCCATCCATGCTGTTTCGAGTTCTGGCAACCAAGGTGTACTCGGTGCCGTCCTCACCATCAGCAAAAACCGTAGTTCCACGTATAAGCACCCCTACCAGAAAAAGTTTGACCCACTTCTAGAAGCCATGGCACAAAGCTTCGAATTGCAACAAGACAAGCTCCAACTCAACCTCAAGGTTATATTGGCTTTACGTCACCTTTATCATAACGTGGAACGTGCAGCGGAAAAAGTCCAGCGCATCGACCATACCATCGAGGAGATCACCGCAAAACTACATGATGTGAAGAGCAAACTTGCAGACACACGGATGGAAGCCAAGCGACTTATTCATCAACACTTTATCGAAATCGTAGATAGCCAGGGTGGGGGGCTACGCACACAAGGTGGAGCCTACCTCGGTGGCGTAGGCCTGGGATTTCGCAGCTCCCTCGATCGTGGTAAAAAAACGGTCTACCGTTTCTATACCAACTTAGGACACACACAAGAGCTTCTGGCTCAAGGACGCAGCAAAAAGCCTGCTATTTTACGTTTAGGCAAACAGTATGAAACAAAGGATTTCCCCGATATCCTCAACCCTCAAAACTGGGAAGTTGGGGAAGAAGTGATCACAACCCACTCTAGGACCTTCTCAGGTAGCATTGTGTTAGGTATCGGACAAATTCCAGGTGTCGACGCTAAGATCGGCCTCAGTGAATCCTTTAACACCTCCTTTGATGTTGGGGTCCGGCGACTTCCCGATAACAAAGTCGAAGTTACCTATCGCCCTAGCCGGACTAAAGAACTAGGTGCGTTCCTCTCTTCGCTCAATATCAGCGGCCCCCAAATCGCCGCTGTCAAAACCATTGTCCTTGCAGTTCGTCAAACCATGATCTTCGACTTTAACGAGCTGAAGGCGCGCGAAAAGTACCGCGGTTTTTTCATTTCCGGAACACTACCCCATAGCTTTGCTCCAAGTACCGATATTATCGGCCCCCGCGAGGCTGAGGCGATGATTAAAATCGCACGCAAAACACAAAGGCAACTCCTAGAAGACGGCATCCTACTGACCTACTTAGAAAAGGTGGACATCCCCATCAAAAAGAAATACTTGGGCATTTTAAGGACTCCTCTCATCACCGAAAATTGGTGGGCTGGGTTTTCCTACGAAAAAACCAAGGGGCGGGCAAAAGTCATCAGTACCAACGGCAGAGTAGCCTTATCTCGTGAATCCGAATTGGTCAAAATTGAAACAACGAACGGCTTGTCCGGGCGACACAGCACCTCTACTTACGCCACCATCAAGAGCGGGCATATCCTCAAAGAAAAAGAAGAGCGTGAACGTGACGGCTTTAGTGGTGTTGCCCCCATTCTGACCACTGATCAAGATGCCGATCAGTACACTTCAGCTTTTCAAGGACTCACACTGCAAGCCCACATTACCGACAGTAAGATTACTCGCAACGAAAACAACGATATCCTGCATCACCTTAACAGCTTATTCAACACCAACATTCAGGACTTTAAAGATGACCACCGAGGCCACCACGAAGCTCGCGAAGTCTTTATTGAACGCACTATCTTCACCAAAGAAATTGAAGCCATTCAAAAAATTACAGGCACAGTACTCAATACCATCGCCTGCGACGTAGGGATACCTGTCAATGATCTCCGTGAAGTCAAAGATCGCAATGACAATTTTGGCGCCACACAAGTTGCTGAAAAAATCAAAGAGTTAGTACGCCGACACGGCATTCGCGCCATGGCAGCGATCCACCGCCTTGCCGACGGTTCCAACCGCAACCTTTATGTAAGGACCACCGCGAGCACCTACACAAACGCTCTCGACCAAGCTAAGCAAGCCGTTGCACGTTACTCCTCCTCCTATAACGACTCTCAAAAGGAGAGCCCAGAACAGAGCAACTTAGGCAGACGCATTCTCATCGACTCCAAAATGAGTGCGCACAAAATACGCAAAGTCGTAGCACATATTCTCAGGCGTATTCACTCCATAGATCAAGCTATCAATCAACTGGAATGTGACCCTTACTTCACCCATAGCCAGGATATTCTTGAATACGAAAAACCCGATTATCGTGAGCACCGCGACCCCATGATTTCAGAATTCGTTGCAGTACGCACCCAACTCTGTCACTTACTCGACTTTGATGGACAAGGTATGGACCGTCACGAAGCACGCCTTATCGAGCATAAGCTTTCGCAAAAAAACTTGGAGAGAATTCGAGCCCTTCTGGCAAGAGAAGAAAACATCCACAAACAGCAAACCGAGGATCAGGAAAGCCACCCCAATATTGGCAGCACAGCCTCTCGTGAAGACTCCTCTCAAGAGAAAGGAGAGGAGGGTCAAGGTCAAGCTTCCCCTCAAAACTTGCTATAATCTCCTTGCAAGTGTGTGTAAAGTTCACGGCCCCAGGGCCCCTAAAGAGGAGTGTGCTGTGAGAAAAGAAATATTTGTACTCGCATGGATCTGCTTTCTTCCACAGCAAGTACTTGCAACGTCTTCATCAACAGGATCTTTCCAATTAGAAGTCAGCCCACTCCCTTTTCTTATGGGTACGTACAGTGGATCGATTAGCTATCACCCCCAACCTCATCTTGCACTAGGGGCAATCGCGGAACTTACCACCGAAAACTTACAACGTCGCTCCTACGGCCTACTTTCCCGCATTCACATACACAGCCTGAGCGAAGACAGCATCTTTGTACAAGTGGAAGGACTCCTGGGTGACCTTCGTTACCCCCCCGTCAGCCGCGCAGACTTGTGCCGCAAGCACCACAGCTGTGATCCCACACCTGAGACCGGCTTCATTTCACACAGACGCATATACCTCGGCTACCAGTGGCAACTGATAAGGAACCTTTTTACCAACTTTATGGTGGGCACAGAGCGAGAGCAATCTCAAACAAACCTTGAAAAACGCACGAAAACACAGTCAGACATCAAGATCACCGCAGGGATACAAATTTAAGTAAGCGCTGCCCTGCTGCAGCACCCTGTACAGGTAGTTCACCACTGCCCCAACTTCCGGACACGATACAACACAAAAATGAAAGCCAAGCACAACAGAACATACACAGCAAGCATACTCCAGAGCGGGGATATGGCCCGTAATGTCCAACCGAGGACCACAACAGGCCATAGTGCGGCACGCACATAGGGCTTTATCCACGGTTGACGTTCTAGCTCAGCCGCCCATACCGGACTTTCTGCATAGTACCAAGCAACCAAGCTCTCACCTCCAGGCAGGCGTAATAAGACAGCATCACGTAGCCAACGCAGTACATTCACTTCGGGAGCCAGTGTGCTTCCCCAAGCCGCAGTAGCAATAAAGCAGCGTGGGTCAACTTGCTTGCCAGGTTCAGCTCCATTTTCTTCTGTCAACGAACGTGTCGAGATGGGACTGATAGCTGTACATGCCGACTGCTGGGTCCCGCCCTCATATTGAGCCCATACAACGACCTCTTGGTCAGGAGTCAGACCAATCATCTTACCTGTCGGTTGAACAGAGTTATTGGAAATCACTTTTGTCGTGATGGCACTATTACTCTGGCTACTCTTAAGATACACCAACGCACCTTCTTGTGCATCTGCACACGTCAAAGAACACCCCACATCCGCACCAAAATACTCTACCCGACATGCAGTATCTTGATGGTTTCCCTCATTCAAATCCACGATCTGCGCTTCAATATCGAGGGGACCACTATTACGATCTATTAAAAAAAAGGCCACATTGCGAGGCACAAAAGATACCTCTTGGCCCCCAGAAGCGACACTGTAAGCGACTTTAACATCACCCGCCCAGCTAAATTGCACCCCCTCATGAATGCCTTTATAAGTCAAACCTTCAGGAGCTAGCGTTGGCTTACCAAAGACCAAAGGTGCCAGCCGCGGGCTGGTTTCTTTGAGCTGTGCCTCCCCATTCTTATCTAAAAATTCCAAAATGTACTTCACGCCTTTCACAGAGGCGTCTGCCGCTGCCAAACTCGCAATCGATTGGGCACCAGCAATGTTACCCGTCTCCAAAATTTCAATACTCAAAGTCACCTTATACTGGTCCGCCAAGCTTCAATCCGAGGAAGTGCTGCACTTACTTCTTGCCAATAATAGCTTTGGTTCACAGATTCTTCTTCAGAGCTTTGCACCTTACGGAGAATAGGTTTTGTTTGATCTACCTGCTCCAAATAAATATTGAGATGTTTATAAAGCTCTGCATCACTTTCATAAAGACTTGCGGCAGGTATTTGATCTATTTCAATCTCCAGCAACACTCGATCTTGTGACTCGGAAATAATCCCTTGGCTAGAGCTAAACACCGTGGCCAGGACAGGCTGCGCAAAACACAACAAAGCCCAAAAACAAAGCCTATAAGGCTGGAACATCGACCCCCCTCCTCCATTAGAGACAGACTGCTTGAGACCCCCAAACTGGTTAAGAAAACTTATCTCAAGTCAACAGGTTGTGATCTAAAGCAACCTTCCCCTTCATTATAACTCGTGGACAGCGGTGGCTCACTCTCCATCACAAGTGATTCAGGCCGTCCAGACC
>JAPPOJ010000076.1 GCA_028817975.1 Zetaproteobacteria bacterium
CTTATTCACTTATCTAAGTCATCGCCTATCTTTTTTAAAAATTGTGTACATCTTTCTGGGTTTATTTCTTGGTTATTATCTACTCTTTGGGATGCTACTCTATCCATTCACAGAGTATGTTTGCCTCACAAAACTTGCCGAAGGGCTACAAAATCACCTGCCAAGTGGCTTTAAAGGATTTTGCGTATGCTTAAAGTATTGGCACATCAGTCTTTTTTATATCTGCTGCGAAATTTGGGTTACGATTATCCTCTACATTTTGTTTTGGGGATTTGTCAATGAACGTGTCCCTTTCGAGATTGCCGGGCGTTGGTATCCACTCCTAAACTTTTCAGGTAATTTTGGTTCCACATTGGCAGGAGCAACAGGAATGTGGATTTCTAAATGGTCCGGAGATTTAGGGCGCTCTTTCGGCTTATCTGATGATATAACCATGGTAAGCTTCGCAACAGGGATTTGTGCATGTAGTGGATTGGCAATGTTACCCCTATACCGCCATGCTTACCACTCAATGCCCGTGATTGACCCCTCAAAAACAAACCAGAGTCCACCAAAGCAAGAGGACGAACGTGTAGAAATCCCTTTTAGGGAAGCTCTTCGGACAGTCGTTGCCAACCGCTACGTTTTGTTTTTACTCATCCTAGTGCTCGCATATAACTTTATCTTTAACCTGACCGATGTAATCTGGAACCAACAGGTGAAAGATTACTTTACTGGAAATATCTCACAAATGAACCACTTCATGTCTATGATCACCCTATTAAAAGGTGTCTTCTCCATCGGCTTGGCTCTGGTTGCACACCTACTTATTCGTCATTTAGGATGGCGGTTTGCAGCTTTAATCACCCCGATGATTATTTTATTGACCTCTATTGCTTTTTTTCCTTTTGTACTGCTCAGCTATGATGATAGCTGGAACGCATTGAAAGGATTTTTTGGCATCGAACAGATTCTACTCGTCGTCATTTGGTCCGGAGGTTTACAAAACGCACTCGCACGTGCAACTAAATACTCCATTTACGACTCTGTGCGTGAAATGGCGTATGTACCCATGCCTCATGAAGCAAGGCGCAAGGCAAAAGCCATTTTAGATGGAATTGGAGGACGCTTCGGCAAAGCAATTGGCTCGATCGTATTTCTCATTCTATTGCAAGTTCATGGATCTTTACAAAATAGCTTAGCTTCTATCACTGTCATTGCTATTTTTGGCACAGTATTTTGGGTATACGCTATTTTGCGCTTAAGTAAATTAATGGAGCAAGAATACGTGATCACAGAAAGGACATCACATGAGACACCATTCCAAAATGGTGAAGAGCTAAACTCTTCACTAGCCTCCAAAGCTTCATTCTGACCAAGTTATACAGCTTGCCTCACAAGCCACTTTACGAGTACTCTTATCCCCTCCATCTGGAGTCGTGACTTCAGCAATCAGCCCCCATTTGGAGACCCCCTTTTCCAAACGACAATCGCCTTGAGTTTGATTAATATCCGTGTACGCTATGCGTGATAAAGTACAGTAGGATTGATCGACCGGATGTCTAAGATAAGCATCATCCTTTCCTCGCCCAGCTACTTCAGCACGAATAGTATGGTGGGCAAAACTAACCTCACTATCCCACTTCAAGCAAGAAGCACGACATTGGCCCCAAGGATAGTCATTACGGCCACGTATTGCTTCCAAGACCCAAACCCCTTCTCGAGGCACGACCTTACACTCGAAGGACCCATCGTGTTTAGTCAAGTCAGCCACTTCCATGTTCTGTAAACCACAAAGTGCATCGGCACTCGGCTCCAACACCTCCATGTGACGGTCTTTGGCATGATTACTGTATGTGATCCGAGCCGTTTCATAATCATAGTCCGCAACCAAATTGCCTGCACTTTGATCTTCTACAGCATAACGCAAGCAGGTTGCACCACATGCTACCCATGCTTTCTCATTTTTCTTGCGCAAATGACCATCATCATCACGTACTGCAGCGTATAATTTATCTGCTGTTACACGACAGCTCACCAGCTCGTCTCTACGATTAATACTACGTACTCTCATACGGGATAAGCTACAAAATTGAGGCTCTGAATCTCGAAGATCTTTTTCCTGCCCATTCGGAGAATTAAAGTCGGCAGACATCGAACCTGCTATGGCTACCCTATGCCACTTAAAGGCAGCCTTAGGACTTGACGAGGAGTTCTGCGAGGCTTCTGCTACCGAATTGCTGTCATCCAAGTGCGTCACAAAGAATTTCAGCGGATCTTTTTGTGTCCCACTGACACCCTCCATAGTTTGTGCTACAAATTTTTTTCCGGTATCATCTGCAGCTATCTTATAAACACGGTATTTAACTTCCTGACCTTCAGGGCTTTTCGCGAACAAAGTGATTTGCGTCCCGGCGAGATAATGAACACCTTGACGTCCATGACCATCATCTGCTTTAGGACCAATGACTTTGAAAGCGCTCATTTGCGATAAATTTTCATCCTCCTTTTGTGGACGAAAAATCATACGAATATCCTCTTCGTGATAGCCGGAGTGAGCAAAAGTCTCCTGCTTTCCATCCACTCCATTTTTACAGTGCCCTGTCTCTTGTCCCTGGCTCTTCTGGTAGAAAGCTTCAGGAAAATGCTGACAGTCTGTTCGAAATACAACAAGCCCCTGTGGCCCTTCCAAAGTAAAGTCTATAAAACTCATTTTAAGCAAATCATCCGGATTCTTTTTCACCGCCGCATCTTTAGTCATCAGCCATTCCAGGTGGGTGAGCATATATCCCTGGCTCGTAGGGGTACAAACAACTCTAACCTCAACATGCTCTACAGCAAAGCTACCAGAGGATTGCTGCGCACTACACTGCAAATCACTCGCTGTCTCTCCAGACTCCCCCTGAGGAATAAAAGCAAGTGTGTAAGAGTCCCCTGTTCGAAAGACCTTTTGAAAGGTTGCCAAAGCCGTCGACGTTAAAGTCAGAGTTTCTTCCCCACTATTCAAATCTACGACAATCTTTACCACTGGAAGAGTGCCTGAGTACTGCACAGATAAATTAAGATTTTCCTTCTCTTCCACATTTTCAACCATGTCAGAAGAGCCATAGCCTTCTTCAGCAAAACGACTCTGATCCACTCGCCCCACAGAAGAGGACGACACTGCAGACACACTCTCACAATCTTGACTAAGATGATCTGCACCAAGGTCTTCTGATGCTGTCTCGGCCATAGAAGCCACTAAGGGATCTTGTGGGCACCCCGTAACCTTTGCACTACCTTGATTTACCGTTGGTGGACTCGTACTACGCTGCTTACACGCAGCTCCTACACTCAGTAACACACTCAAATTCACCAAGATATAAAAAGTGTTGGTATACATAGCGCGCCCTCCCTGCTTATCAAGGGGCTCCATCGACATAAAAGTACAAGATATTTAAATATAAAGCCTACTCAGTGAAAATAACTCTTGTAAAACATAAAGCCACTTAGACCCAAGCAGCTTCACTTTTGCCATCTAAAAACCGAGACCTAAACAGAAAAGTCAAGGTGCCTGACCACAAAAACAACTTCATTTCATACGTAATCCATTAAAAATAAAAGGGTTAAATGGATTTCTAGACATTTCCTGATACGACTGGTATGTATGGTGGTTCAAATCTATACTTGGAATCGACTCAATGGACATGCTAAGAATCACAGAAATATATAAAAGCATCCAAGGTGAAGCACGCTATGCCGGCTTACCCTGTACGTTTATCCGTCTAACTGGCTGCCCTCTACGTTGCCGGTGGTGTGACACAGCCTACGGCTTTGAAGGCGGGGAAGACTACAACCTCCAGCATATTCTGGATAAAGTAGAAGAACTTGGAGTACACCACGTTGAGCTCACCGGAGGAGAGCCACTTGCACAGGCAGCTGCACTCCCACTGATGGAAGCTCTCATTAAACACGGTTATCAAGTCATGATTGAGACCGGCGGTTCCTATCCTATAAAACACATTCCTGCAGCAGTACACGTTATTCTAGATGCGAAGTGTCCCGGCAGTGGGATGCAAGAAAAGAACCTCACGGCAAATTATGCCTTTCTAAAGCCTACGGATGAAGTCAAGTTTGTCATAGCGTCCCGCAAGGACTTTGACTGGGCTGAGACTTACATCAGAGAGCACCATTTAGAGACCAAGTGCCACCTCTTAGTGTCACCAGCCTGGGGTTTAGTAAAACCGGCAGAACTCACCGAATGGACGCTCGCAAGTGAGCTACCCTTAAAGCTGAACCTACAACTACACAAATATATCTGGAATCCACGCGCGAAAGGAGTTTAAAGCATGACTTACTACCCAAAAAGCCTTAAGCTGGCATCCTCCTTGTTTATTGTCTTCTGAAACCACTGCCACACCCGGTTAACGATACCCACAGCACAGAAAAGGCAGCTTCAAAACCCTGCATGTTCTCCAAGTTGATGTACCCAGGAGTAAACATCTGTTATATGATAGGGTTGCTTGAGTTTTTTTTTAGCGTCGGCTTTGTGTATTGCCCGCTTGTGCCAGAATTATCGATAGAGGAGCTCGCCGATGAAGCGATCCATATTTGGACCTGCTGTGTTTATCGTTTTTTCTTGTCTTGGTTGTATGGAACAGTACAAGCCTTGGGCATTTTGGAGTCAGCTAGAAGAAGAACGAGTGGCTGCGCAAAACCATCATGTCGTAAAGGGTCCAAATGGCGAGATCAAGACCTTGTCTGAAGAGGGCATACTGGTCGTCGAAAACAACGCTGATGAAGATACAGCTGCGGCTGGGGGCGAGGATATTGCCTCTGTGTATTCCGTACGCTGTGCAGCGTGCCACGGACCCAACGGTGAAGGAAACGACGCCCTCGGTGCACGCAACTTTCAAGATCAAGCATGGCAAGCCGAAGCCACAGATGCCCAAATTGTCGCCGTGATCAAGCACGGTTCCGCCGCTTTGTTATCAGGTATAGAACCAGAAATATTCGCCGAAATCCAGCAACGTAAAAGCTATGCTGCCAAACCCTACTCAGGAGCAATGCCCGCAAATGGAGCGATCCCTAGCCCAGCTCTGACAGACACCCAACTTGCCGAGATAGTCACTCTGATCCGGGACTTTGCGAAGTAGGTGAAGCTTCCTCTGTTGCGAAGCCATGAGACCGCTCATGCGAATGAGACTCGTACGCTTGTGTTTGAGTAAGGGAGGATGTACCTTCACCATCCGCCCCTTGCTCTGAGGCAGACTCTTGTGCCGTACTATCCCTTGGTGGAACCGGTTTTGCTTCAGCAAACGCCTTCTCGCGTTTTTCTCGTTCTATCTCTTGTTCTGCATCATGAATCACTGTTTCCATACTGTCACGGACTTCCGTGGTCATCTGACGAATCTGTACAAAAATTTTTCCCAGTTGCTTCATCAACTCAGGAAGCTTCTGTGGGCCGACGACGACAAGAGCCACAACACCGATGAGCAAAAGTTCCATCATTCCAATTCCAAACATATGATTTTTTCCTTTTGTGTACGAGCAAGACCAATGGGTTGACGTTGTCTTTGGACTCCTTTGATGTATAACAGAGTTTTAGAGAGCTGCAAGTGTGATTCACACCCTTCCACAAAAGTTTCCCATTTTGGAAGCAGGTCAACCCCCTACGCACTTGCACAACATACGTACATTTTTCGACAGAAAGGTGAGGTCATTTTGATACTAATCACAGGTGGAGCTGGATTTATTGGCCACGGCATTGTTGCACAGTTAAATCGTATGGGTCGACAAGACTTAATTATTGCCGACAACATAGGTTCCAGCTCAAAATGGAAAAACCTTGTCGATAAAAAGATCATGCGCTATCTGCCACGAGAACAGTTAGGCACATGGCTCACGGAAGATCCGGAAGCAAGTAAACTGTCTGCTATTATACATATGGGAGCCTGTTCACACACTTCAGAACAGAACATGGATTACCTGACCCAGCACAACTTCCAAGCATCTCTCATGCTCTACCGCGAATGCTGCCGACGACAAATTCCTTTTTTATATGCTTCTTCTGCCGCCACGTATGGTAACGGCGAACACGGGTATAAAGATGACGACACCTCCTTTGAAAAAATAGTCCCTATAAACCGTTACGGACTTAGCAAACACTGGTTTGATCGTTGGGTATTGTGTCAGGAGCAAAGACCTCCTTTCTGGTGCGGTTTTAAATTTTTTAACGTTTTTGGACCGGGAGAATATCATAAAGGCGAGATGCGCAGCTTAGTGTGTAAAGCCGTTCCACAGATTCAAACAAGCCAACAGCTCAAGTTATTTCGTTCTCATCGCACCGGGATTGCCGATGGGCAGCAACTACGCGATTTTATTTACATCAAGGACGTTGTGCAAGTTGTCGTACAAACACTCTTACGTGCAGAGGCTGGAGACCGTAGATTACAAAGCGGCGTATACAATGTAGGTACGGGTAAAGCACGTAGTTTTTATGATTTAGGTGCAGCTGTTTTTAACGCAATGGATGTGCCTCTAAAGATCGACTGGATCGATATCCCTTCTGCTATTCGTGAGGGATATCAGTACTATACCGAAGCTGACCTTACACGCTTGAAAAATCAATTAGGGTATACGGACAGCTTCACATCCCTAGAAGATGCTGTGACAGAATATGTGCAAGAATACCTTTTACTGGAACGTAGCTTATAAATTCTTCTGGGTCTATATACTCAGTTGGTCCGCTCCCCTGTTTGCAGCAAAATGCTTGCAAGTGAAGCATATCGCTATTGACCAAGCCGAACGCACATCCTTATCATGGTTACGTCAACTTCTTCATTTAGACCGCCTTCCACAAACTGTGTGCCATGCACAGCTATCAAAATATCGTACTCAGATGATGGCTACCGATGTATTTTGGCAAGTAGCCCTCACAATGGAAGCTCCTCATACACTGCGCATCACTGTACACGAAAAATGGACGACTATCCCAGTCATACGTGCGGCTGTTGGAGGAAATTCCATTCTGAGAGTCCTAGGCATCTACGATACTCACTTATGGGGGCGCGCACTTACCTTAGGAGGCGAGTTTCGCCGCTATGACCGAACCACCCCTGGAGGGGTTTTATATATGAACGGCCAGGTTGGGGAAAACCTACAACATCACTTCAATCTTCAATACTGGCAACTCGAAAGGCGTACTTTAGCCTACTCTCCCAATGGAGCTGCCATCGGCCAAACGAGCTATTCTAACCGCTCTTTGAGACTAGTTTGGGACCAAAAAATATCTCCTAGCTCCTTCTGGCGTCTGGGAATCATCATACAGCCTTTTTTAAACCGCGATTGGCAGCTCGATGTTTCAGGTTCCGCAAATCGGGCAATCTCAACGTCTTTACAACGAAAAACTATTTTCGGCCTGCGAGCTGTCGCAGGTCAAGTCTACCCTGACAATATTATGTTAACCGGCTCTAAGCTTATTTTAGAGCCTCTCTTGGAATGGTACCCACAAAAACGGCATTTCACCTCTGCCTGGAAGCTAGAGGGCTTCACTTTCTGGCGCCCTTCATACCACTGGAACTACGCCCTGCATGGGGTCGCGCTTGGGAGCCTCAGCAGTAGCTCAGACACACAGGTATCCTTAGGGGGTCTAGATTCGGTTCGTGGGCTACCAGATGGTTTTATGCGCGGTTCCCACGCTACGTGGATCAACCTTGAGGCACGGTTTCTAGCCTTACAGCAAAAGCAGCTGTGGATTCAGCCAGTCATCTTTATCGATGGCGCTGTGCTAAAACAAGCTAGTGGGTGTCAGACCTGTGGACCTTCTTCCGCAGTAACCACAGGGTTAGGAGTGCGCTTTGCAGTCCCCCAAATCAAACGGTTTGTCGTACGTATCGACTCTGCTTGGTCACTGAGCAGACCGTGGACTTTTTCAATTTCAGCTGGCATGAACCAATTTTTTCAACCTATGCACCCCCTGGAAGGAAGATAATATGTTAAAAATATACAAGATTTTTGCACTTGGACTTGTCTCCTCATGTGCCAAATTCCCTCGCCCTTATGAAGGGATTGAACTTGCCTTACAGCAAAGTGAAGAGAACGCTGTAAAGCTAGAGGAAAGGGACAGTTCTATCCGAATGGATCAAATTCGTTATGTCTACGAAACATTTGATAGCTCCACTGCACAAAAGGCTGCTGAGCTTTATGCAAACCAGTTTTACTTCAATGACCGTATTCACATTATCCAAAACCTTCCTAATTTAAAATCTTATTTTGCCAAACAAGCGGAGCAATGCGCACAATGCCGTTTAGAGTTCACAGGCTTTGTACAACAGAATAAAGATTTTTTCACGCATTGGGTAATGCACATCCAGACCAACCCAAGCAATCCCTCACGCAAGTACTATGGTATGTCACGCTTACGTTTCAATAACGCGGGCAAGATCATCCTACACCTCGACTATTGGGACTTCAGCGAACTGATGGAATCTATCCCCATTATCGGGAGAATAACTGCTTGGTTTCGAGACTTTCTTGCTGGCTAACCTTCACTCTCCGTAGCTGTATAGTACTCTTCGAACAAGGACCAGCACTGTAGATCTGTAGAGTAAAAGGATAAGATTATTTGGTGCTTTGGCCAGTCTTTATATGAAGCCAAGTTGTAAGTGTAGTAACGCAGACTAAGAGAGCCAGAGCGTCCTGTCACCAAGTTATTCGGCGCTGGCATAAATTCGTCCAGGAAGTAACATTCATTAGGTGAATTTTTCAAAAAAGGAAGCAAGACACGATCGTTTGTGATTTTCTTCCCACTCCAAGCCATTTGCTTCATTGTAGTGCAACCTACTAGCATGGTGACCACGACCCAGCCACAAATGAAGCTTCCATAACCGGGGGGTTGTGCATAAAATCTTTGTAAACAGCGCCGCATCTCTCACCCTATCGCAAGTCCGCCTCCTATCTCGGATACCCAAGCAGATATATTTAACAAA
>JAPPOJ010000069.1 GCA_028817975.1 Zetaproteobacteria bacterium
TAAACTTGATAGGAAACGCGAATAAATTCACCAAAAATGGCACCCTTACACTAGCTGCAGACATGGCCGCAGGCAATTTTATTCAAAATATTCCTGTACGTTCAGAAGATGAACTCGGACAATTAAGCCGCTCTATGGAAAAGATGGGAAACGAAATCCACAAACAATTTGAAACCCAAGTACAGCTGCAGGAGAATCTAAAAGCAGAGAAAAAAAAGGCCGAAGCCGCAAGCGAAGCCAAGTCGCGTTTTGTGGCCAACATGAGTCATGAAATTCGCACTCCACTCAACGGAGTGATCGGGATGACCGACCTACTCGCCGAGTCTCCTCTCAATGAAGCACAACAACACCTGATGCAAAACCTCAAGTTTAGCGCGCAAGTGCTTATGGAACTCATCAACAATGTTCTTGATTTCTCTAAGCTCGAAGCCGAAGAAACCGTCTTGGTGGACGAACCGATCTCTCTACAACAGTATATCCACGAAATTATCAAGCTATTTCAAAGCCAGTGTTCACAGCGGGGAAATAAGCTACACAATGAGGTCAGCAGACAGCTTCCGACTACCATTTTAGGAGACAGCACACGGATACGCCAGATACTCATAAACTTGATAGGAAACGCGAATAAATTCACCAAAAATGGCACCCTTACACTAGCCGTCTCCAAGACGACCCACCCAAATACAGGTCAGGCTTACATTCAGTTTGCAGTTCAGGATACGGGGATTGGCTTCTCAGAAGAAGCCGCACTCACCTTGTTCCAAGCATTTAAGCAGGCTGAAAAAGATACCACCTATAAATATGGTGGGACAGGTTTAGGACTGTCGATCTGTCATCATTTAGTCACCCTGATGGGGGGAGAGATCTATGCCAAAAGCACACCTGGTAAAGGCAGCGTATTCACTTTTACCCTTCCCCTGAAAGAGGTGATAAACACACAGATAGATCCAAGCGGCCAAGCGGCCAAAATGCCCTTCAACCTAGATATCTCCAAGCTCCATATCCTGGTAGTGGAAGATAATCGGATCAACCAAGAACTTGCCAAGGGCCTATTGCAGCTTTTAGGCGCCCAGCACATTATGCTCGCCGAAAATGGAAAAATAGCCCTCGAAAAAGTGACGCAACAAACATTTGATGTCATCTTCATGGATATGCGGATGCCAGTCATGGATGGCCTGACGGCCACTCACAAAATTCGAGAATGGGAGTCTGCCAAAAGTGAAAGTGAGAAACCACACTTTATCGTTGCACTCACCGCGAACGTAACCGATGATGATATGCACAAATGTACCCAAGCAGGTACAGACTACTTCCTCTGCAAACCTCTCAAAAAGCAAGCTCTGATAAAATCCTTTCAGCAGTATTACCACAGGAGGGGCGACCTTAACGCTTAAGTAGAGAAGGCTTGCGTTCCTAGGCTCCATGAAGACGGTCTAGATAAGCTAACAAAGGCTCTGGTGTTTCATCTTTTATCCCCCTAATATTTATCTTTCATTCATTTTTATTTACAATCGATACAAACATAGAGATAAACCTCTACCCTATCTTAAATTAAGGAGCATCTATGCACGTACAGTACTTGGTTCGACACCTATGCGTATGCTTTCTGATTCTCTTGGCCAGACCTGCTCTCATAACTGCAACAACTCCCGACGATACCGAATGCCAAGATGAGTGGGTTATCGAAATAGAGCAAAACTTGGAGAAGGTGCGCATTTATGCGCCCGTAGATGTCGGTTACTCAAATGCCCTATACCTAACGGGATCTTCCGCCGAAATAGGTGCCTGGAGAAAGTTTATCAAAATGAACCCGGTTGCGGAACCTTACCCCGGATGGGAAATAGAAGTCCTTGTTCCGCCAAATGTAGAATTTAAACTGCTCAAAGGGCCTTGGATAGGTGGCAAGTCCACAAGATCACCCAACAATATGCTGTGGGAAACAGGGGACAATCATATTGCAGCATCTAACAACATCAAAGTCATCCCTACGTTTGAGTAAAGCAGGTAGGAGACTATTTTCGATCCTTTAAAGCCCCCGAAAAACTTTCATTCTCATCTATCATGACCACACTCGATTTCTTCGCTGCGGCTTCCTCCTCGCGCTGCTTGAACAATTCGATTGTCGCTTCGATACGCTGATAAAAAGGGTTAAAAATCTCAGGGTCGAAATCGTCGTCGGCGACTTTTTTCATTAAGTCGATCGCTTCTTTAGATGTCAGGGCCTCTTTGTAAACCCGCTTCATCAGCAAAGCAGAGTACACATCTGCGATGCTTACAATACGTGTATAGAGGTGGATGCCATTCTCATGCTCTTCCAGCCGTCCTTTGCGCTGGTTAGGATATCCTTTCCCCGTAAAACGCTCATGGTGCTCCACAGCGACACGAGCGGCTAAGGGGTCTATCGGCGCGCCACCTTGGATGGCACGGCTTAACTCCTGCTCACCATAAATCGTGTGTTTCTTCATGATTTCAAACTCTTCAGGAGAAAACATTCCTGGCTTATTCAGCACATGATTGGGAACACAGGACTTACCCGCATCATGATATAACCCACACTGGGCCACCACCGAACGACCTTTCTCATCCAATGGTTTGGGTAGGTGAGAAGTCGCAATAATGGCTGCAATCATTGCGACGGAAGCGCTGTGATCATATAAAGTAGCATCCGATTCTATCATCCTCGACAAGGTACCTGCCGCCACATCGCTATCAATTTGAGCGGCCACGAGACTACTTGTAGCATCCGTAGCTCGACGCACAACCTCGTTATTAATTCCCCCACGTACAATCATTTGGGAAGCAGTACTTAAGGTGGAGTATACTTCCAAAGTTTTGACATCGAGAGTTCCATCATTTTCAACCAGTTTCTTTATTTTCTTATCACGTACAGAGTTAATTACATGCTCAAACTTGGGGTAGTCGGACTTTAATACAAAAACATCGACGTCCACCCCCGGCCGTGTCGCGGCCTTCCACATATTCTCTAACAACTCTTGACTGAGTTCACGCGGCTTAATAAATTCAATGATCTCATTTTCTAATTTAAAAAAGAGAGAAAAGTCAATTTTTTCAGCTTCACGGACATAATGAAAAAGCTCCAGACATACAGCCTTGAATCGCTTTAAAGTTTTCTCATCAGCTTCGATAATCTTACAGCGTTTTCTCGTCGCTTCTTTTAAGACAAATTTTCTTTCGGCTTGACCACCAGACATGTGCCCACCATGCATTGCAAAGTTTAAAGGATAGCTAAGCTCTTCATCGGTAGTTCGGGGCAGGACATAAATAAGAGGGAAAACAACAACAGCATAAAATATAAATAAATCAGAGAAAAACTATTTTTTTGTAAACAGCTCCAAACCTCTTCTAAGGCGAAACTTCCAACTTTTTTTTCAAGGCAGTATTCATTTTTTCTAGAATGGGAATCACAAATTGACTGAGCTTACCCCACCAGAGTACGGCCATAATTCCTGCAAACTCCTCACGATGACTTAAGGTCGTCACTCCGCCTTCTTCACGTAGTTCAAACACACGATCATTGGTAAATAAAAAGCCTGCCATCATAGTAGCCCGCCAACGAAATAGGTGGGGAGGCTGTATCTCATATACACGGGGCTGATAGCTCACTTCCTGGCAATCATCTCTCGACATCGTAATACTTAACACAGCATCTATTTCGGCTTGCCCACCCGCCTGCTTCACCGTTGGATTCCACTCATGCCAATGTTCAAAATCCATCAGTGTTTGCCAAACTTTCGCCATAGGGGCAGCTATTTTTACTTCAGTTGCTAATACACGCATGACCTGACCTCCTTTAAGTGGGCAACAATCTGATCATAACGATAAAAACAAGGCCCACCAAGAGACTCTTTTTGCATCAAAGATCAAACAGACACATATTTTCAAGATTCTAATCATGTAAATTACTGTTATAAAAAAAATAATATTATTATAGTTGTTATTTAAGTTATTTAGAGCTATGATTCTCGCCGATATTGTCTAAATAAATTCTATCGTATTACCCATAAAGCGTTTTTTCTCATGAAACATAAAGCCTCTGTGTTACTTATGTCACTTACTCTAGGTTATGACACCTTGTCTTTCGGCACTTCTATAGCCGAACAGGCTGGTATCAACCTTCGCGAACAGTTCACAGAATTTTCCCGTGGCTGGCAGCAGGCCTCTCCTCCTATCGACGCGCAACAACTAGGGCAGGACGTCGCAGAACCCACGGCACAATTTATTCAAGGACTGCTGAGTAATGACCAAATCGGCCACGAACTCGGAAAAGGTTTTGGAGGTATATTTAACCAAGGGGTATCTGCATTTAGCTCCGAATACTTAAATCAAGAGAATACGGCCACTAGAAATGAATTCTCTGACGGAATAGGCAACGACGCACACAGGCTGGGCGCCAACTTATCGAGATTTTCACGGCCATTTATTGTGCAAGGGATACTTGCCACAATAGGTTATTACAGTATCAGCACGCTGAAACACTATCTATGTAAATATGTGGATGAAATCTTATTCGTGCCTGACTTAGTAACCGAACGTTCGACCCGTGGCTGGTGGGATTCTATGAAAAAGCGCCTGGGATGGGGCATCTATCGTGGGCCTAAGTATACCGACCTCTTTTTAGCTACAAAGGAGAGAAAGCAACTCGACGAGTACTATGCTGTCTTAAAAAGATCTCAGCAGCTCCAAACACAGCTTCCTTCTTTGCTTTTATATGGCCCTCCAGGAACAGGGAAAACCGAAGTCGCCAAAAGAATGGCCAAAGAACTTGACTTTAACTTTGCCTTTCTCTCTGGTAGTGCATTTAGCCAGTATGATGAAGCAAAAGCAGTTCAAAAAATGAGCGAATTATTCAAGTGGGCCTATAAGTCCACAAAAGTCAAAACGATCATCTTCATCGACGAAGCTGAAAACTTACTCGCAAACCGTAACCATAGAAATAGTTCGGAGAAGTCGCAAAAAATTCTTTCACACTTCTTAAGTTTCACAGGGTCCCTCCATAAGCGATTTACCATCATATATGCGACGAACCGACCTTCCATCTTAGACGATGCCATGAATCGACGCATTACCTACCAGATCGAGTTAGGACTTCCCCAAATGGAACAAAGGGTAAAGATTGCTGAACGCTACTTTCAGCAGATGATAGCATCCCAAAAAGAATTAAGGATAAACGTGGAAGTCGACGCGACACTCTTCCAATGGGTCGCCGAGAGCTTTGACTCACTTGCAGGAGCGTATATCGAAGAAATGTGGATGCGTGCGAAAAATAAGGCTATGTTGTTGTCCACAAAAGGTCTCACCAAAGAGATCATCGCCGAATCCATTCAAAATGTGATCGAAAAAACACGACAAAAGGGACAATATATCTCTAAGGCTGAGAATTAGACCTCTATCCTGCCTCCAAATTTAACTGCCAGGAAACACCAAACTTGTCCGCTGTCCAACCAAACTTCGGACTAAAGCCATAGTTATCCAACGGCATCATTTGCTTTCCCCCTGCGGATAAATGCTTCCATAAATGCTGGATCTCTTCTTCAGAGTCACATGTCACGAACAGGGATATCGAAGGCGTGAAACTAAAAGCATGTGAAATAGGGCTATCAATAGCCATGTATAAGTGCCCATCTAGAGTGAAAAGAGCTTTTTCGACCAAACCTTCCGCTTCAGGCCTATCCTGCCCATACTTAGACATCGAGATCACAGCTGAATTGGCAAACAAAGATACATAAAAATGGATCGCCTCTTCAGCCTGACCTTCAAACATGAAGAACGTTTTTATCTTACTCAAGCCTGTTTCCTCCAACAAATCAAGGCACACAACCGTGTATGCTTATCTTCATTCTAAGGAGTAAAGGTAAATTTTTGATAGGGTATTTTTTGAGCAGTACGCTGAGTGGTTTAGGGGTGGTGCCCAGGGCCGGACTTGAACCGGCACGAGCTTACGCTCGAGGGATTTTAAGTCCCTTGTGTCTACCAATTTCACCACCTGGGCATGGCGAAGGTCGCTGTAGTCGAAGCTCGACTGAAGATGATTATATTTATCCGAGCATAAAAGTCAATTGTTTTTATTGTTTTTTTTCAGCTGCAAAGAAAATCTTCAGCGCTTGTGCGGAAACAAACTTTCAAGATGGTGGCCCAACTTCTCAAACTTAGTTGCAAGATAACTTTTGTTTTCGGGCAACACAGGGCCCAAAGAAGGAACAACCTCCTCGATCACCAAGCCGTAATGCTTAAGCTCTTTAATCTTCTCAGGGTTATTCGTGTTGAGTTGCAGACGCCGCAGCCCCAGGTGGTGGTACAGAATATCAGCAGCCAGAGCAAAACTGCGCATATCATCTGGATAGCCCAGCATACTATTCGCTTCTAAAGTATCGTATCCCTGGCTTTGCAAAGAGTATGCTTTGATCTTGTCTGCCAAACCAATACCTCGCCCTTCTTGACGCAAGTACACCACAACACCTTGACCCAAAGCATGGATTTTGGCTAGAGCAGCATCTAATTGATACTTGCAATCACACTTCAAAGACCCTAATGCCTCGCCGGTGAAGCATTCCGAGTGCACCCGTACAAAAGGCGCGCTTCCTGAGCGAAAAGGAAGGCTACGAGGCCTGCTTGCATCTGCCTGATAGCTTTCCACACCATCAAAGCAGGATACGGCAATACATTCTTCGGCTGTTTTTAATTCATGGTAAACCTGAATCAGAAAAAAGCCATGCTCCAGCGGTACAACAGCCTCGGAGTAAAGCTTTAGCCTCGTTGCTGGGGCACTTATATCTTCTAGGGTTGAAATCATTCAGAGTCCCTTCTAAAACGGAAGTCAACATAACGATCTAGCTCAAATCTACCACAAAACACATGCATTCATGTTCAGGATGTATCGCTAAACGCTAAAATTTAGCCGCTCACAGAAATTTTTAGGATTTCTTAGGAACACGAATCACAGAACGCATGTTTGCAGCCAAGATCTTTTTACGTACCCGAGTAAATTCAGGAGTACACTCGATCCATTCGTCTTCATCAATCCACTCAATCATTTGTTCTAAAGACATATCACGTGTTCCCGAGAGCATGACAAGTCCATCCGAACCTGTAGAGCGCACATTCGTAAGCTTTTTAGGCTTCACAGGGTTTACATTCATATCGTTTTCCCGTGCACACTCACCAATGACCATTCCCTCATAAACTTCGGTACCTGGCTTTACAAACAGCACCCCACGCTCTTCTAAACTAGCCAAAGCATAGTCCGTCGTCTTACCTGTACGATCTGCCACCAAAGTTCCGTTTTTACGTACCAACATGTCTCCACGATACGCTTCATAGCCTTTGAGTTTCGAGCTAAATAAGCCTTCTCCTTTGGTCAAAGTTAAAAAGCGGCTGCGAATACCAATCAAACCACGTGTAGGAATATCAAAAGTCAAGCGTACCCGACCGTCCGCAATATTTTCATAACTTCCGAGAATGCCTTTGCGATTTTGAAACAAGCTGGTAACATCTCCGGTAAAATCTTCGGGGACATCACAAACGGCCGTTTCCAAAGGCTCCAAACGATTTCCTGAATCGTCTTGTTTGGTCATGACGATAGGACGGCCCACCATGAATTCTAGCCCTTCGCGTCGCATCGTTTCAATCAAGATGGCGAACTGCAATTCACCTCGTCCCAAAAGGCCAAATTCTTCTGCAGAAGCCCCTTCCTCAAACTGTAAAGCCACATTTGCGCGACATTCACGCAACAAGCGCTCACGTAGCTGACGTGACTGGACAGCAGTACCATCACGCCCCGCAAGAGGGCTTGAGTTAATCGTAAATGTCATTTTAAGCGTAGGGGCATCCACAGAGATCTGGGGAAAACACTCGGCCTCTTCTTGACAGGCGATCGTATCTCCAATCCAAACATCATCACAACCCGCAAGAATCCCGATATCTCCAGATTCTAGAGAGTCTACTTCCACTTGGCGATTACCTTCATAACGGAATAAGTTGGAAACGCGAAAACGCGTCACTTTTTTCTCCGTCTCACCGTCTGGTTGACGAATACAAAAGATGGAATCTCCCTTGGCAACCTTACCATCGACCACTTTGCCAATGGAAAGCTGGCCCATATAATCCGACCACGCCAAGTTGGACAGCTGCATTCTCAAACCTTGCTCGGGTGTATAGACAGGTGGTTCAATAAACCCCGTAATTTTTTCCATTAGGGGCGCGAGATCTCCAGCACTATCATCTTCGAGCAATGCAGGAATCTCGTCTGCATCTGTGGTACACCACCCTGAACGGGCACTTGCATAGATGATAGGAAAATCGAGCTGTTCCTCAGAAGCTCCAAGTTCAACAAATAAGTCAAATGTTTTGTCCACCACATCATCCATGCGTGAGCGGTCTTCCGCAATCTCTCGCCGATCCACTTTATTGATACACAGAATGATTTTATGGCCTTTTTGCAAAGCTTTTTCTAAAACAAAGCGTGTTTGAGGCAAAGGACCTTCCACAGCATCCACAAGGAGTACAGCCCCCTCCACAGTGCCTAAAATACGCTCGACTTCACCGCCAAAGTCGGCGTGACCCGGAGTATCCACGATATTGACTCGGGTATCGCCACACTTTATCGAAGCATTTTTTGCGGAGATAGTGATTCCTTTTTCACGTTCAAGGTCTCCAGAATCCATGACACGCTCAGCGACAACTTCATGGTCCGAAAAGGAACCACTTTGCTTGAGTAAACCGTCCACGAGTGTTGTTTTACCGTGGTCTACATGAGCAATAATACAAATATTTCGAATATTGTCGCGTTTCATAGGAATGTTCCTTTAAACTACCTTGCTAACATATCTTAAAATGGAGCAGGGTTAGGGGGGTTGTATAGAATAGAAAAAAGTCGACAGGATGTTAACACATATCACGCATATTTCCAAAT
>JAPPOJ010000118.1 GCA_028817975.1 Zetaproteobacteria bacterium
CCACCTCCCCCCAGCAGGAAATCGTTGACGCGTCTCATGGTTAAAGATAGACTGCGAATCAAAGTCTGATTTTAAAAGCCCATAAGGGGGAAATAACATGTCAACCGAACACTCTCGGCAAGTCGCCGTCATCGGTGGTGGAAATTTTGGGTCTTGTCTTGCCCTGCATCTCGGGCGCTGCGGCCATCAAGTTACGTTATGGGATCGTGACCCCCAACTTACTGCAACGCTTAACCAGACCCGACACCACCCACAGGTGCTCGGCTCATTCGAGTTTCCCAGCAACATCCAGGCAACCAGTGATGTCGATCAACTCCCTTTTGACTCTCTCCACTCCCTGGTGAT
Organism: Zetaproteobacteria bacterium; assembly: GCA_028817975.1. GTDB lineage: Bacteria > Bdellovibrionota_B > Oligoflexia > Oligoflexales > Bog-1112 > JAPPOJ01. Next base: position 346 of record JAPPOJ010000118.1, read on the forward strand.
TTCAGTACCGACTCAATTTATTCGAGTCACCTTAGAACGCTTTCGCAACAAAATACGCCCGGGAACCTATATCGTCTGCGCATCCAAAGGGATCGAACAAACAACCAATATCTTTCCAAGCACCATTATCCGCGAATGCTTAGGAGAAGAAGTCGCCTCCTACAAGACAACCCTTTCAGGACCCAGCTTTGCCATTGAAGTCGCCCGCAAGCTACCCACAGCTGTCAGCATCGCCGCTGCAGAACGCGCCCATGCCGTGGCAGTGCAAAAGGTCTTCCACGCTCCTTGCTTCCGTGCCTATACTTCCACCGACCCTCTAGGACTCGAAATCTGCGGGGCGCTGAAAAACGTGATGGCGATTGCCGCGGGGGCAAGCCATGGACTTGGCTTTGAAGCCAACTCCTCAGCGGCATTGGTCACCCGTGCACTTGCAGAAATGACCCGCATTGGGCTGGCTATGGGCGCTCAAGAACAGACCTTTAGAAGCCTTGGAGGCGTCGGCGATTTGTTCCTCACCTGCTCCTCACAAAAAAGTCGTAACTTTCAAGTCGGTTATCAAATTGCCCGGGGCGCTTCCCTCGCCGACACCTTACGCGATATTGGCTCGGTTGCAGAAGGGGTAACCACGACTCCCAGCGCATACACCCTTGCCCAGGAGCTGCAGGTACGCGCTCCTGTGATTTCAGCTGTTTACGACGTTTTATACAATCATAAGAACGTGGAAGAAGTCCTCTTCCAACTACTTGAGCGCGATGCAGGAGATGAATTCACCCGGGAAGTGACTTCTTAACCTCCTGAAATCCAAGCACTCTAATATTTTTGTTGACATATAATCAAACAAGTGATAAAAATGAACTCAGAGGAGCAAAGTATGCCAAACCACCCCTGCTCCTCACAGTCGCAAGAAGGTTTTTACCTCCATAAGCTTGTAAAAACCGATTGATAACGAAGGAAACACCATGATGATCCAACGTCAAACCCAAAGCCTCAAAAAGACTCTACTCGCCGGGCTTTTCTTGTGTAATCTTAACCTATTCGCTCCCTTAGCCTTCAGCGCTACCCTCGACAAAGCCAATGATGGAGATACCAGCAAAGGGCTTTTTCTCGACATGTTGAGCAGCACGCCTCTGATTGGCCAGCATGCCAAACCTCTTATCGACTCCGCATACCTTATTAGCAACTGCAGCGAGTTTCAAAATAACCTCAGCACGTGGAGAGACCAAGGCCTCATGGCTGGATTTCAGAACGAAGCGAGTGACAACAGCCAAAGAGAACTATTTAACCTCCTCAAAGGGAATAAGCTCATCTCCGATAAAGTCAGCGAGCAGATGGAGACACACCTCAACAGCCTAACGAACCAAGAAGCAAACAGCGCTGCACATGCAGAAGCCAAACAAGCACTGGGCATGCTGTTCAAAAGAGAGCAACAATCCATCCAACGTCATGAAAAAATCTGTAAATGGACCCCTTCTTGGCTAGGCTTGATCGCTGCCAATGCAGGTTACCAAGGATTTCAAGCGATGCGCCAGCACAATGAAGAGTCTGCCAAAAGACGTGCCGAGACGCGCAAAGCAGAACGCGAAGCACAAAACTTGGAAAGCATGAATGGAGAAATGTCCCACGACAAGATCATCCAGATCATGCAAAATGCAACTCAAATGATTCGTCCTGAGGCCGCACCACGCCCCCAAGACCTGATCTATAACGCGCGTACTCAAGACCGCCTCGCCTATATGCGTGCGGAACACCTCAAAAATGCCCGCAATGGCTACGGATTACACAACGTTCTCCTCTATGGCCCTGCAGGTACAGGAAAATCTGGTTTTGCCGAATCCTTCGCCCATGACCCTGAATTTACCGTGATTAAGATCGCAGGACACAAAATCACCCGTGAGTACTCTTTTAACCTGCTCCTCTACTATGTCAAAACACTTGCAGGTGTCGACCCTGAGCCTGAAAAAAACCAGTTCTGGAAAAAATTCGCCAAAGTCACCTCCGCAGCATGGCGTCGTATGACCCTACAAAACAAAGAGCAGGTCGCCCAAAAACGTGTCATCGTGATCGTCGACGAAGCAGAGCCTTTCTTCAAAGAGCTGAACAGTGGTGGGATGTCTGGACAGATCCTTAAAAACTCTTTCCTTGCGAACGTCGGTGCTGACCCTGCATACTCCTTTGTTTTCACCACCAACCGCGTATGGGAGCTAGAAAGCTCAGCAGACAAAGCCATCTACCGTAGACTGCACAACAAATACTTAGTGGACACTCCAGACAGTACCACACGCCAAAACTTGATTCGCATGTTCACCCAAAGGTATGTCAAGAAGTCTTACCCAGGTCTCGACAGCAACTCCATTCTGGATCGCGTCTTTGACCCGAACGACAACGACTTCCTCAACGACTTTAATACAGGCATGAAGCGTGTCTCTGCCGACGAGCTACGTGTCTTCTCTCACAGCATGGTCGAAGCCATGGTACACCGTATCGCTCCCATGGGCTCCGAATTAGATCCTACAGAGATCAACCTCGAAAGCGCGACCGAAGACTACAAGATGGCTGCCAAGCAATATATCGAAGATATGGAAGAAGGCGAAGCTTGGAGAAAAAAAGAAGAGTCCGAAGAAGAAGAAAAAATGTTCAAAAAGCTCGAAAAGGATGCCCGCTTGGCAGAACTCCACAAAAAAGCTTACGACCGTCTACAAGAAACTCAAGAAAACGCTGCCTCAACGGATAAAGCAGCCATGCCAAACAACTACGGTTACTCTGCACACCCATCCTACCCCGCAGCCTTCATGCACTAATCCTCCCCTTATCCACACCCGAGGAGTGGCTTCGCGCCACTCCTTTTTTTATTGCAAACTCCACAGATAAAATAAAAATACCTAAATAAACTCAAGTTTTTGAGTGTTTTTGCCGATGGCGTAAGGCCTGTCTGTCGGGGAGTCGGAGAGCAATGCGAGTGTCCTTCTACACAAAAGGAAGCGTTGCAGACAGAGAAGAGGAGAATAATTGTCGTATCAGTTTCGCATATTTGCCCAGAAAACCGTGAAAAAAGCAGCTCAGTACCTGGGGGATCAATATGTACTGGTCATCGACCCTTCCGCCAATTATCGCAGTTCCATCAAACAGTTCCTCAGTAACCTGCACATCAAAAAAGTGCTCTCGGTGTCTACCGTTAAAGAAGCCAAACGCCAGATGCTCACCCACCGCGTTGGACTGATGATCGTGGAGTGGCTCAGCGAGCATGAAAACGGGCTACAATTTTGCCGTAGCTTGCAGAACAAACAAAATTCCAAATGGATTCCTTATTTACTGCTCTCAGGAGAGAACCTCCGCCAAGATATCGTGCTCGCATCTGAAGTAGGGATCGATGCCTACCTGCTCAAACCCTTCTCATACGAAGATTTTGTCATCAAACTCCACCAACTCATTTCTGCAGCTCTAGAGCCGAACCCTGTCACCATGCTCTTACAAACGGCCGACCTTGCATTTCTCGATGGAGACCTCGAAAAAGCAGCCCAAACCTACCAGGCCGTCCTCAAGGGAGGGACCCCCTCTGCCCGCGCTTTAAAGGGGCTAGCCGAAATCGCCTTGGGCGAACGCAACTTGAGCCGTGCCGAAAGCTACTGTAGCCAAGCTTTAACCCATAATCCAGAATACCTGGCGGCACACCGCACCCTCCTTACCGTTTATCAAGCCCAGAAAAATCATCCCAAAATATTAGAAAAAGCCGCGTTCTTAAACCGTTCAAGCCCGGATAACCCCAAATATACCCTCATTCTCGCCGCAGAGTATTTGCTGTTACACGAACTCGACCAATCCGAAAAATACTTTTTGCGCACCATACAAATCGCCCCCAGCCTGGCGGAGTCTTACAAAGGAATCGGTTCCATTGCTTTAGAACGCAAAAACAATCAAAAGGCCGAACATTACTTCCAAAAGGCCCTCGATATTGATAAACGTGATGTCAGCACTCTGAATTCACTGGGGCTCGCCTACATCAATTTAGGACAGTTCGAAAAAGGGCTGCAAAAGTATCGCCTTGCCTTAAGCATCCAGGGGCGTGATCACCGCATTCTGTTTAATATCGCACAAGCCTATGAGAAAAGTGGAGAACTCGAAAAAGCCTTGCAATACTTTGAGTACTCCCTCCAGGCAGAGCCTGGGTTTGAAAAAGCAAGACGCGGTCTCAAAAACATTCGCCTCCGCAAACAACGCCAAGAGAAAAAATCCCTCTCATGAGTCGCACAAGTATGCCGCAGCCAGCTGCTGGTAGTAGGCCACATCCTCAGGATTTGCCAGGGCAGAGTAGTGGCTAACATCTTTAGCCATAAAAATATCGCGCACCAATAGCTCCATTTTTTTACCACTCAAAGTATAGGGTATCTGCTCAACCTGAAAAATCTGCTGTGGCACATGACGTGGCGACAAACTCTTTTTGAGCTGCTGCCGCAACTCTTGCTGCAAAGCGGAAAAATCCTCCGCCCCCGCATCTGCCATCACAAAAGCAAGGACCTCACAATCTCCGGCACGAGGGACTCCAACCACCAAGGCGTCACAGACCTGGGGGTGAGCTTCCATCACTTGATATAACTCTGCCGAGCCCATCCGCACGCCACCTGGATTCAAGGTCGCATCACTACGTCCCAAAATCATGTAACTCCCATGGGCACACTGGACCACTTCATCGCCATGCTGCCACACCGTTTTTCCGGTGTATCCTGCATAATAAGCATCCAAGTAGCGCTCCCCCTCTGGGTCAGCCAAAAAACCCAGAGGCTGCGTCACAAAAGGCTGCGAACATACCAGTTCCCCAGAACATCCTCTAGGCTGAGGTTCCCCTTGCGGGCCCCAGACTTCCACTGCCATCCCCAACCCCGGAGCTTGTAACGTTCCCGGATAGATATCGAGCAAAGGATTCCCCAGCAAAAAACACGACACAATATCTGTGCCCCCTGAAATGGAACAAATCGCCACCTGCTTCCCAAGTTGCGCCTGGAGCCACTGAAAATGGACCTCCAGTGCTGGCGCCCCCGTCAGCAACACCGTTTGCACCCCATGCACTTCCGGCAAGGCAAAGTCGACGGCAGCAGAAGCACTCACCAGCTTAGGCGACCCCCCAAAAACCGTAACCCCGCGCTCACATACCCAACTCCAAAAACAGTCTAGACCTGGATACGACACACTTCCTTGATAGGTGACCACCGTCGCGCCTAAACTCAGCGCACTCACCTGCCAATTCCACATCATCCAACCACAAGTCGTAAAGTAGAAAAGCTTGTCTTGGGCACGGATATCACAGTGAAGCTGGAGTTCCTTCTTATGCTGTACCAAGGTACCGGCAGTACGATGCACAATACACTTCGGTTGCCCCGTGGTGCCTGAAGAGAAGAGAATGTATAAAGGATGGTCTGCAGACACCGCCACAAACTCCAGCGGATGCTGGGCATAACGCGTGAGGACCGTATGCCAGTCCGACGCACCTTCTCCCTGAGGGCACGAGCCTCCCACCCAGAGCACCTGCGGCTGCGTCGCCAACATTTCCACCAAGTGCAACACTTTAGGCACACAGTCATACACCTTGCCATTGTAAGAGGTCTGGGCATGCGCAAGAATAACCTTTGGCTGCACTTGCAACAAACGACTCACAATCGCGTCCGTCCCGAACTCACTGGCACAACTTGTCCAGATTGCCCCGATCGAAGTGGTGGCAAGCATCATCGCAATGGGATGATAACTATTGTCCACAATACCCGCCACCACATCTCCTGGCTGCACACCCGCACCGCGCAAAAAACCTTGCAAGGCTGCCACCATCTCCGTAAGGCGATCCCAAGAGATCGACTCCACGCCCCCCTTTTCATCCCAATTTTCAATAGCAGGACGAGAGCCGCGGCATGCCAGCAAATTCTGAGCAAAATTCAACTTACCTTCCACAAACCATTGTGTATGCAACATTGCCGCTGCAGGCGCAGCATGACACACCATGGCCTGTGCAAAAGGTTCCCTCCAGTCGACTTGGCAAAAGCATTGCAGCTCCGTCCAAAAAGCCTCGGGCTGGTCTAACGACCACGCATACAAATGCTGCCAATCCGCAACACGAAGATGGCCACGGTGCACCATCTCGCGCGCAAACGCCATCATCTGTGACTGTTGGACACGTTCAGGTGGATACGTATAACAAACCGGGGTAGCGCTTTGCGACATGCTCACAAGCCTCCTCTTGATCTATGAACGGGGCGAAACCGGGGAAGACGTGTCCGACCTGGTGGCAGCACGCTCCATGATATCTAAACCCAAACAGCGTTTCCTCGCCACGACGAAGGGTGCAGGTACCGCAAACATTTCTGCCACTTGCTGCACACGCGGTAATCTTTGCATCGCACGTACAAACATCGCTTGCGGCAGCAACAATGCAGCCGCAAAAAGATCCGCTTCATGCTCATACAAAGCAGCTTTCTGCACGGGAGCTGCGGTAAAATCCGTCTGCATAAATGTCTCTAAAGTATACTGCGTTTCACGAAACCCAGCCCGTGTCTGCGATCTTTCTAACAGTTCAAACTGCAAATGTAGCAGGGCATGCCCAAGACAATGGGCTAACAAAAAATTAGCTTTAAAATCGGCACCACGCTTTTGCAAAATAATCGTCGAATCAAGCTTACCCTGGCTCTGCACCATCAAGGTCACCGCAAGGTAAGCGATGCTCGCATCTTCGATAACGTCAAAGCCCATTTCATCCAACAGGTCGGCTACAGCAAGCTGCGGACGCGCTTGCTGTTCGGACAAAAAGCAACGCCTGATAGACACCCCTAATTTTTCATAATCTTTAGACTTCGCCAAACGCAAAACTTCAGGATACAAAGAAATCATTTACTTCAATAGCCTCAAAAAAGATGTCATACGCTGGCGAAAAAGAATTGCACCCGAGCCAAAATAAATAAAAGCCCCCGTAAAAATGGTCGACCATAATCCTAATTGAGGTAGCATAGCCAGGGCAACCCCCATCATCAACGCAGGAACAGCTGCAAAAATCAGGGGCCGTATTGCAAACACAACGCAAGTATACCGCACATATCCAGCCACAGTAGCCAATAATCCAAGCTTCGTCAAAACAATAGCCTGAGCCAAACCCAGCAATCCATACAAATTTCCAAGCCACCAGCCTAAACCACCACACACCAGAACTCCCACCAGCAATGCCCGTAACCAAAAGCGAATACGCCCCAACACAATCAAAACTTGCATGCCCAAGCTGGCATTAATCGCGCTCGCCGCCCCTCCCAAAATCACCCAGCTCAAGATGGGACCCATACTGCGATAGTTCTCACTAAATACAAACACCAACAACTCATCCCCAACAAACAGCGAGCCCACCACAATAGGTGACCAAAACGCAACCATCATCCACAGGGCCAACTCCAAATGCTGTTGCAATTTTTCTTGATGCTGCAAAATAATCATCTCGGCAAAGAAGGCGGTAGTCAATGCACTCGCAACTTGAATCAAACTATGTCCAATACGTGCGGGTCCCACAAACAAACCAGCGCCAGCAGAACCATATAATTGTTCCGCAATCAAGATATCGAGCCTTTCCATAATGATTAAGAGAATCATCAACAAAGCGTACTGACGTGACTGCTGAAAGTGCTGACGCATACGCGTCCAAGACGGCTTACACAAAGAAATCCTTCGTGTTACATCTAAAAAAGCAAGCGTATTCACCATAAAAACGGAAAAAAGACTTAAGACCGCAAACCAAATATAGTCTGCAGGAGACTGAACAAAGAGGTATACGAGCAGCAAACTCGAAAAGCGCGAACTCATAATCATCACATTCAAGTGCACCACCCGCTGAGTCGCGACCTCAAACCAAACCAACTCATAGGCACCACTCACCAAGACAAAACTAAGTGCTGCCAACAGAGGCATAACATGTGCGTAAGGAAAGTTAAAGGTCCAAATAATCCCACCTACCGCAAAGACAACCATTAGATGCAAAAATCGCAGCATCAAAAGATCACTGACAACTCTTTCCCTGCCCTGCACATGCTTTTCAACCTGTGCGACTTGCACCGTACCATGATGCGCATAGCCAAAGACCACAAAGGGTAAGAGCATTTCAATTAAGGAAACTCCCACCATAGACTGGCCAAACTTTTCAACCCCCAAACGTTGTTCTGCAAGGTGGTAGATTAAAAATGGAGCTAACTTATTGATTAATTCCACCGCAATACCACTTGCTCCTGCAATGGATAATCTTCTTTTTGCCAGCCTATCCGCCGCTGAAATAGCCAATCAAATTTCTCCTTTTAAATTCCTCACTGTACGATGAGAAAGCTTACACTTAGCTCAATTTATCTGACATCGCAGCCTTGACCAAGCCCTAACTCAGCCCTCCCTAAAAGGGAATCACTCGCGTATACGCATGACATCACATGTTGTACTTTTTATCTGCGAAACCAAGGATAGGATTCTCTGTGCGCGTAAAAGAGCTGATATATGCAAGTAAAACAGCTTATGTCAG
>JAPPOJ010000225.1 GCA_028817975.1 Zetaproteobacteria bacterium
GTTGACTGTCAGTATGTGCCTAACTTGGACCAGTGCATTGTGGGCAACAGAGTATCTTAGTGAAGCCCAAAAGGAAGAGTTGCGTAGATATGGGGATATTACTGTCGTTGCGGAGGATGGGAGCACCGAAATGTACCATGTACGCTTTGTACCTGGCACCGAGCCGGTAAAGCACTTTGCCCGTACGTGCAGGGAAGAAGGTATGGAAATCGTTCGGGATACCTTTCAGCCCGAGAATCTGGGCTGGTGTGCCACGTATGTCTTGGATGGCCTGCGGGGGATGGGCTTGTGTTTTAAAACGGCAGGCGCAAGCATTGCGGAAGATTTTCGTGGAGCGGTGGCAGCCGTGAATCATACCCAAGGGGGTCCTGCGACGAAAGCAGTCGCTGGAGCTTACTGTGGTGCTAAATTTAGTGGGAGCCTTTTATGGAAGTCTATGGGGGCTTTGTTCGGTTCTGCTTGGGGTGCCGTCTGTGCCGTAGGGGTCCCTGTGGTGAATTTAGTGGGGCGTCCGTTATGGGGCGGTGCGATTGCGGTCGGTGGAGGATTTGCCCTTCCGATGGTGATCCACCCTTGGACGCGGGTTGCAGCTTTGGTCAAGAGTTGGGATAAGGCTCCTAAGGGTGCAGATGCCTTGATTACGAAATACAGCCCTTCGGAGATGAACTACCGTCTTTCTTGGAGAGAATACTTGGGTACAGTCGATGCGTGATGAGTTTCTCTGAGAGGGCCAGCGGGAGGTCTTGGTTTTACTTGGGAATGTTTTGGTGATGTGTGCTGTTACTTGCCTGCTGGCTGTTAAAAAGGTGGGTGGATCGTGAAGTATCGGTTAGCATTTATACTTTTGTCTGTTTGTTGGAGTGTTGCGTCCTGTGGTCGTCTAGAGCCCGCTTTGGGGCGTAAGCACATCGGCCAGGAGATGGATATTGTCCGGGTCGGAGAGCCTCATGTCTTCGCAGCAGCAGAACCTGAGTGTGACCGTGGTGGCGCGGTGTCTGACTTGGGAGTGATGCAAGTTTGGATCTATAACCGTGGCAACTTAGTGTTGGAGTCTTTCGATTTCAGCGGCTTTTCGGGCCACGGCTTGCAAAGTGAAGTGATCGCGCAAGCTGTGGTGGGAATGCGCACAGCAGTCCAGGGCCGTACCATGGAGCCGGGGAAAAAGCTCTACTTTTGTCGCCAAAATAGTTTTTATGCAAAAGACTCGCTAGAAAATGCTGCGTTAGCAGCAGCAGCAGGCATTTATCAGGCATTTAAAATGGCTCGACGTGTCCTTCCTCAGGACCTTCCCCCTCCTTTGCAGCTGGTGGTCCAGCCCTTGTTCATTGAACAGCAGGTGGAGCACTTGCCACAAGGGAGCTACCGAGAAAGAACCTATATCGAGACCAATAACGCTTTTTGGACGACGGGACAAAGTTCTTTGGTCGGTGCTTTAGGGCCGGCTATTTTTGTGATTCCTCCAGAACGACGTGCAGTTGTGCAACAACAGATGATGTTTTGGGAAAACTTAGGGGTTTTTGCCCATGAATATGGTCATCATCTGTTTTGGATGCTTGCTCCGCAAGCTGCGTTGCGTGGAGATGAGACGCGGCGTGAAGATAGTTATTGGGCGCGTGCAGGGATGAATGAAGCCTTTGCGGATCTAATCGCCTTTTATAGTTTTGCGGAGAATGCAGATACCCGTGGAGAGATGACCTTACTGGGGAATTACAATCGTGACATCCTTTCCTCACGTTGTGCGGATAAGAGCGCAACACTCAAGATACTGGATCAGGCCTTCGTAGAGGTTTATTTTTCGGACCTCTCTTATCCTGAGCCAGAGCCGGGTGGCCTTCACCCCAAGGATAGTCATGCACTTGGCTCGATACTTGCTCACGGGTTTCATCGTTTGTTGCGTCAGTCTCATGGGCTTATGGAGGTACCTAGCTCTCTTGTCTCTTTGCCCGAACGACGTGCGTGGTTGCTGACGCAGTGGGTACGCCAAGTGGAGGCAATCGAGCGTAAGTTTCCCTTGAATGATGGTAAATACTACTTGAATCAAGCCATACATCTGTTTGTGCAATTGGTGGCTCGGCACCAGTCAGGCAAGCGCTTGAACCATCTGCAGCACCATACGTTGCAGGCCTTTTTCCCCGAGTACAGGCCCTTGTAGGAGATGTGTAACCGTGCCTTATCTCGCTTCTGGCGCACGTATCTTGATCATGCTGTGCAGTTTTTGTGTCCATTTCCAGGTAGCTTCTGCACAGGAGCTTGCATTGAGTATGGGGTCCCGTACGGTAGCTCTGAAGAGTGCCTTCAGGGTGATCCAAGGTGAGGGGAGTCTGTTGTATCCTGTGCGTGAGACACAATTCTCGTTACTGGCGCCTTTGCAGGTCTTTGGTATTGACATCTTGCTTGGTCCTACGGTGACTGCGCAAAAGTTTATGCCTACCCATGTGAGTATGGTGAAGATGAGCAACTTGTCCTACGGAGTAGAACAGAGACTAAGGTTTGCGAGTTTTTTTGCGCAGCAATTGGCTTTGTATGCTCGGGTGCGTTTGCACGTGTCCTCACTAGGTGCGGCGGATGTCGCTGTGCGAGATCGCTATAGTTGGCTGACAGCGCACTATCATTTCGCCACTCCGGGAACGCATTATGCGCTGGGTGGTGAGTTTCAGTCCCACCCCGGCCTTACTTGGACCGCTTATCTTGGATATGGCGTCGAGACTTTCAAGCTTGAAAATGGCTCCGTCGAATATACCTCTTACCGGCGGGGTTATAAGTTCTACCAAAAAAGCCAAGGTGCACGTCAGTTTGCGGGCAAGCACAACTTTGACTATGACTCTCTTTCGGTGGACTTTGGGGTGCGGGTGGCTTTAAGCTCTTAACGAGAGGAGTAAAGTGGGTCCCGTCATAAGTGATGGAAAGGAGGGACCCTTGGGGCGTGTTTACGACATGTGGTCATGGCGTAGGCCCTTAAAGTGCTCTTTTTGGGCGAGGAGGAATGTATGACGCCTTTTGAGGTTGTCCGCATGGCGTTGCATTCCACGCGCAACACGTTCGCGATGGCTCTGCTCCATTTGAGCATCGCATGTGGTGCAGGCATGTCCTGCTGCTCGCGGTTCGCTGGCTTTATTGGCAGGAGTAAGTTCAGCCAGGCACACATAACAGATTTCTTTGCGTGAAGGCTCTAGTTTTTTGTCGATAGCCTTACGCTTGTCAAAGACAACACAGTCTCCTTGCCAGTGGTTGTCACCCTCTTCTTGGAGGGTTTTTTCGAAATACTTGAGAATTCCCCCCTCAATCTGATACACATTCGTAAACCCCTTCATTTTCATATAGGCGGTCGCTTTTTCACAGCGGATGCCGCCGGTACAGAAAGTGACAATGGTTTTTTCTTTGTCTGCACTCAAGTTCTGATCGACCCACTCCGGAAATTCTCCGAAAGAACGGATTTTAGGGTCGACAGCGTTTTTGAACGTGCCGAGAGCGACTTCGTAGTCGTTACGTGTATCGAGGATCACCATGTCCTTCGCTTCATCTTGCCACTTTTTGAATTCGAGTGGGTCGAGGTAAGCACCGGTGTCTTTTTGTGGATCGATAGGCTGGCGCAGGGTAATGATTTCTTTTTTTTGCTTGACAAGCATGCGGCGGAAAGATACATCATCGTAAAGAGACTCTTTAAATTCGAGATCGGCAAACCTTGCATCCGTATGCATTTCCTGTTCAAAGCTACGGATATTGGCTTCACTTCCTGAGAGCATCCCATTGATGCCCTCTTCTGCAACAATAATGGACCCCATAATCTGCAGTCGCGCGGTTGTGGCTTGGAGACTTTCGCGTAAAAGAGATGGGTTTTTGATAGTCACAAATTTGTAAAAGCTGATGACAACATCCATGTTTTGCTTATCCTAGTTATACAGTTGATCTCTCATCAACGCGGAATATAGCCTACTTTTAAGGAAAAGTCCAGAGGGAAGTAGTTTTAGCCCAGTGTTTGGGCGTATTTACAGGATGTTGTGGTGATGCAAAGTTGCTAAGGGTCTTTTGGAGACGTTAATCAAACATAGCGTCGTACATCACGCGTAAAGGACCGACATTTTCTTGTCCAGCGTACAACCCGGTGCCGAAGAGGATATTATCTTCTTTGCTATCGATAATATCCACTCCTAAGCCCTTTTCGAGGCCAGCAATGCGTGGCTTGCGTATCTTTGCCCCTCCAGGGGTAAGTACAGGTCGTCCTTGAGCATCGACAATGATGCTTCCATCGAGCCCTGACTTCATACCATCATCTAGAATGGTGAGAAATCTAATGGCACGTTCATCATCCCCACTGCGAATGAAAGAGAACGCTGCCAAGGTTTCACGGCCCGGTTGGTCGAGCCGATGATCGTGTACAAGCTTTTGAAAAAAGCGATATACGGGTTCTTCCACATTGGGTGCACCATCGGTGAGTATAAATACGGTGAAGGGTTCACTTTTATGGAGCAGGTCGGCTAATTTACTGCGGTAAACATAGGTGAGTGCCTCCGCCAGGGGAGTGAGGCCACCTGGGCGTCGCCCGCGGTGTGGGTCAAAATGCTGGTCGATATCTAAAATCGACTTGGCTTCGAACTCTTCACAAGCTGGAAGGTGAGCGTGGTGGCGATCTTCTTTGCCACCGCGAAAGAAAGAGAGGTCCAAAATGCCATCTTTATCCAGAGAGATGGCTAATTCGAACAGGCTTTGCGCCGCAATATGTGCGGACTTCCAACGTGTCCAGCCAGGAGTATAGTGGTTGCCAGCAATGGTGGGGTTGGGGTCCACGGAGTTCATCGAGTCGCTTTGATCGATGAGGAGAAACATCTCGCGTTGCGACAGTGCAAGCAACTTTTCCCCATCGGTGACAGCACTGTATGGATCGGCGACGATTTCACTGAAACGGACTTGGTCCCCTTGCAGTTCGACTTCGGCCTCTTCCACGCTTTCCCTGATTTCTTGCTGTTTGGTTTGGCTGATACGGCCTTTATCTGTTTTGGCGAGTTCGCGGATGGGCTTGCCAAGTGCGAGATGGGTAAGTAAGCATGCAAAAAAGGTTAATGCTAACCCACGTCTGTAAATATTCATAGTGCTCCTGAGGATATATAATGAAAAAAAACGTATATCATTCTTCGAGTCCGGACCTGAAGGTAATGTAGCGGAAAGGGTTGTCTCTTGCGGTTAGGGACGGGTCATTTTTTGTTTAATTTTTAAAGATAGGGTGCATTGATGCTTGTTCTTTGTGCAAGATAGGTGTCGGGGTAGAGATGCACAGGAAGGTGAGATGATTCCGCAGCAGTTGATCGAAAAGAAGCGTTTTGGAGACCGGCTTGCGGATGAGGAGCTGGAGTGGTTTTTTCTCCGTTATTTGCGTGGCAAAGTGGCGGATTATCAGATGAGTGCAATGTTGATGGCGATTTGCACGCAGGGGCTGGACTGTCAAGAGACTGCCCAGCTCACCCAGTTGATGTGTCAGAGTGGCAAACAGCTGGATTGGCCAAAGCAGCAAGGCATGCGGGTCGTGGATAAGCACAGTACAGGTGGGGTAGGTGATAAGGTCAGTTTAGCTCTGTTTCCCTTAGCACTGAGTTATGGCTTAAAGGTGCCCATGATGGCCGGCCGGGGTTTGGGTCATACGGGAGGGACAATCGACAAGTTAGAGGCGATTCCGGGGATGCGTTTGGATCTGACTCTAGCACGTTGCCGCACCTTATATCGTCAACATGGTGGCTTTTTAATTGAGCAGTCGCCACAAATTTGTCCTTTAGATCGTCGGCTCTATGCGTTAAGAGATGTTACTGGCACTGTGGCTTCCGTTGGACTGATTACGGCCTCTATTCTGTCTAAAAAAATGGCTGCAGGGGTGCAAGGCCTGGTGATGGACGTTAAGGCAGGCAGCGGCGCGTTCTTTGCAACGCGCCGTGAAGCACGGGTTTTGGCTCAGCGGCTTGTGGCCACAGCGCAGCAGCTTGGGATGAAGGTGGACGCGTACTTGAGTGATATGAATTCTCCTTTGGGGCGTACGGCCGGAAATGCTTTAGAAGTCAACGCTGCGCTCGCGGTGTTAGCTGGTGAAGGAGAAGAGGATGTGCGCAAGCTGGTCTTAGAACTAGCTGCACGTATGGCTACTTTAGCCGACGGGCAGGCGAAGACCACTCACCTGCGCGGCTTACGCCGTTGCTTAGATGGAGGAGCTGCTTTAGAGCAGTTTCGTCGTTGGGTGCAACGACAGGGGGGTAAGTTGGCATCTAAAGAGGTGCCTTATTTACCGGTGGCGGCGAAAACAGCAGAGGTCTTAGCTACCACAGCTGGAGTGGTGCAACGCTGTGATGTGAAACGCCTAGGGCAAGCTGTGGTCGCCTTAGGAGGAGGGCGTACTCAGCTGGGACAAATGATCAATCCACGGGTAGGACTCTCTCAACTCCTGCATGTGGGAGAGGTAGCCTCGCCATCCACCCCTCTTGCGGTGATTCATGGGCAGAAGAACTTGG
Source organism: Zetaproteobacteria bacterium (assembly GCA_028817975.1). Taxonomy (GTDB): domain Bacteria; phylum Bdellovibrionota_B; class Oligoflexia; order Oligoflexales; family Bog-1112; genus JAPPOJ01. Next base: position 6,489 of record JAPPOJ010000225.1, read on the forward strand.
CAGAGGTCAAAGCGATGGTGCGTGCGGCCTATAAGTTAGGAGCGTAGGGGGTGCCTGTCTGAGGTTAAGGCTTTTGCGCAATGATGGTGCGGTCGCGGGCGCCGAGATCTTGAATGCACTGAATGTTTTGCCAACCATGCTGTTGGAATATTTTTTCCACATCGCCAGCCTGTTTCCAGCCGATTTCCACGCACAGCCAGCCTTGTGGGCTTAACCAATCCTGAGCGTACGCGGCGTAGAGCTGGTAAAACGCGAGGCCGTCATTTTGGGCAAACAGAGCTATTTCAGGCTCGAAATCGATGACGGAGGTATCTAGAGCAGCGCGCTCATGTTCGCCGATGTAGGGAGGATTCGAGACGATTACATCGAAGGTGCGTGCTTGCTCGTAGCTGGGGAGCAGGGTGAAGGCATCGTGTTGGTGAAAGGTAACATGGGCGCCGAGGCGATGTTGGTTTGCTTTGGCTACTTCGAGTGCTGCGGAGCTGATATCCCAAGCTTCGACCATGCGTGTGAGTCTAAGTGAGAGCGTAATGGCGAGAATGCCTGATCCGGTACCAATATCTAACAGGCGGACGTTTCCTGTGGACTGTAAACATTCGTGTGCTTTTTCATGGGCGGCGTTGAGTACGATCTCACTATCTGGGCGAGGTATGAGGGTATCCGGTGTGACTTGAAACATGTGTCCGTCAAAAGAAGCTTCCCCTAGAATAAGTTCGATAGGCTCGCCCTGAGAGTAGCGTGCTAGCGCATTGCAGTAAGAGGTGATGGCGATTTGGGGGACTTCTAACTCAGGAAAGCCGATGATTTTTGTTTTGGAAATCCCTGATGTTGAACTGAGTATATGGACGACGAGGCTGGGTAAAGCGCGCTTTGTCTTGAGGTTGTACTGTTTTAAGTAGGCAAACCCATCTTGTAAAAGGTCACCAATCGTTGTGTTTTGTGTTTCCATGTCTGATCCTTGGTTGTGGAAATAGCAAAAACCATAACACATATTTTGCAACTCTTGCACCTCCTTGGCAAAATCTTTAAAGTATGGAGTACGGAAAATGCCTTGTCATTGTTTGATTTGGAAAGGGTGACAGATATGTTTGAAAGGTTGTGCAATCAAAAGGGACTTGTGCTGGTGTGGATGGTATGGTTACAACTTGGCGTTCCCGTTGCTGTCGCGGCAATACCGATCCATTATGATGTGAGTTCGCGTGAATTGTTAACGGTTGTTTTTAAATACTGTCCGCAAGAAATGCAAGCAGCGCTGTTGCCGGCAGATTATGTTGGTGAGGTCGTAAAAATTGCTGAAGAGCAGCGCGAGACTTATATTGTCTCGACGGTGAAGTCGTCGGGTTATCCGAGTCACCTGGAGACGGAAGTCGCACAGCTGAGAATTTGTTTGGATCAGCTGCCCCGGCAGTCCGCTCCGGCAGCTCATACTCCTCTCCAGTGGCAGACGCGGTGTGATTTAATGATCCACTAACTAGGAGTTTTGCATTTGGAGTTTTAAGGCGGTGTCATGTGCGCCGAGGGCATCAATGACTTCGCCAATATCCCCCTGTATAAAGCTGTCGAGCTTGTAGAGGGTTAGGTTGATACGGTGGTCGGTGACTCTCCCTTGGGGGAAGTTGTAGGTGCGAATGCGCTCGGAACGGTCGCCAGAGCCAACTTGAGACTTGCGGTCTTCACGTACTTTACTTTGTTGCTCTTCTAAAAACTTGTCATAGATACGTGAGCGCAGCATTTTCATGGCTTTATCTCTGTTCTTGTGTTGGCTGCGCTCGTCTTGGCATTCGGAGACAACTCCTGTAGGAATATGTGTGATCCGTACAGCGGAGTCGGTGGTGTTCACATGCTGACCCCCTGCTCCTGATGAGCGATAGGTGTCGATGCGTAGGTCGGCAGGGTTGATGTCAATGTCCACATCTTCGACCTCGGGCAGTACGGCTACGGTGCATGCGCTGGTATGAACTCTACCTTGGGACTCTGTTTCGGGCACGCGTTGCACGCGGTGGACACCCATCTCGAACTTGAGTTGGGAGTAAACACGTTCGCCTTCGATCAGGCAGACGATCTCTTTATACCCGCCCTTGGTCGCTTCGGTTTCACTCATGATGTTGACTTTCCAGCGCCGGCTCTCAGCGTACCTGAGGTACATGCGTAAAAGGTCACCACTAAACAGTCCGGCCTCGTCGCCCCCGGTGCCAGCACGTATTTCGAGAATGACGTTGCGTTCATCGTTAGGGTCTTTCGGGAGTAATAAGATCGTGAGCTGTTGTTTGAGTTCTTCTTGCTTTTTGA
>JAPPOJ010000159.1 GCA_028817975.1 Zetaproteobacteria bacterium
CGTCAACCTTTTCTTGCTCTTTTTTTTGACTTTTTTTCTCACACACCTCGAAGGCTGTCTATTCTTCTTTCCAGGCAAGGCTAAATCATCTTCTGTAGAGCTTCTTCCAACTCTTTCGCCTGAGGCTTGGTCGCTGAAGAGAAGCGGTGTTGCACCACCCCTTGTTTGTCAATTAAAAACTTTTCAAAGTTCCAACTCACCTCTTTTTGGGGCTGAGTCACCTGGGTCAAGTATGCATAAATAGGGTGTTTGGAATCCCCCAAGACCTTTATTTTAGCCGCCATAGGAAAAGTAACCCCATAGTTTCTTTGACAGAATGCTGCAATTTCTTCTGCTGAACCCGGCTCTTGCGCGCCAAAATCGTTGGAAGGAAACCCCAAAACAACCAAACCATCTTTCTTATACTTTTTGTACAAAGCTTCAAGGCCCTCATATTGTGGCGTATAACCACAACGAGATGCCGTATTTACGACCAACAAGACCTTCCCACGGTACTGCGACATACGCACCGGTTTGCCTTCCAAGCTTTCATAGCTTAGAGCATATATAGGCTGTTTCGGGGCGGCTTGGGCGCCTAGTAAAGGCCATCCCCAAAGATATGCACACAAGACCACAAAGTAACGGAACATGACCATCTCCTTTTGCATTCATCAAAAGTGCTGTTGTACCAAGAGCCAAAGCGCTTCCACAGAAGGCTCTTGTGCCACATAGACTTCTGTGTTCGGAAGGTAGTGCGCGCACGCCTGCGCCGTACTTTGGCCAATGGCATATGCTTTTCTCACCCATTTTATCAGTTCCTTTTCAGCATGGACGCACACCGATTGCGCTAAACCTTTCACCGCACTGGGGCTCGCAAATACGGCATCCACAAAATTGCGTTGGCACGCCCAGGTAAGGGCTTTTTGGTAGGTCTCAGGGATACCAAGTCGGGTTTCATATAAGTCAAAGCGGCAGGACTTTATATGGGGATAAGTACGGGCTAGACTTTGCTCCATAGCAAAGGCACGCACCCGTGCACCAGGCAGTAACACCTCGACAACCGCTTCAGAATCCAGATAATGTTGGCAGAGATATTGATACGCAGCTGCTGCACTGCCAACAGTAGCGTCTAGATCCACACAGGCAGCCCCAAAAGTATTGGCGAGCTGCTGCACCGTTTTTTTACCCACCCCAAGGTGACGATAGGTTTGCAAAACCCGCAATAGTTCGCTCGACGCCTCGGTGGCCGTCTGACGGATCGCCGCCTGGCTGGTCCACAAGATCAGCTTGTTTTGCTGCTCTGCTGGAAGTAGCTGCTGCCAAGCTGAGGGTGTCGGCAACGGCACTCGTTCTACACAAGGGCAGTGTAGCACTGGAATGTCCGCCCCTGCCCAAAGGTTACAATCTTCCTCCCAGTCCTCAAGCGCGCGGGTCCACAATACAACCCCCAGCTTTTCTTTCACAATCCCCCCATGCTCATTCTAGCTGCGGGCATGGCAAGCCTAACGCCTGCATGACCTGTTTGAGACCATTGTCAAACAATGCTTCCACAACCAACCTCGGCAAATTTTCTACTTGAGAGGACGCAAGCGTAACCTTCGCCCTTGCTGTCCGACCCGCCGTCGCTAATACCACGGCATCACAAGCAATCTCCGTTCCACAAGAATATGCATGCACCCCCACAGGAAGCTCACAGTCTGCCCCCAACAGGGACAACACCTGCCTTTCCACCTGCGCGAATCTGGCCGTCTCCCTATGATTCAAAGCCGCAGCTACTTCTGCCGCCCAAGGATTGTGTACATTCATTTCCAAGCCCAAGATTCCTTGACAAGGGCTAGGGACAAACCAAGCTGGATCAAGTGGAATCATGCGCTGGCGGGCTGGCAATTGGAGCCGCTCTAGAGCTGCACGTGCCAAGATCAACGCATCCCATTCTAAATGCTCTTCCAGCTTACGTAGCCGCGTGTCCACATTCCCCCGAATCGGTTCCAACGTCACTTGCGCACTTGCGGAAGACAATAAGTTTTGACGACGCAAGCTTCCTGTAGCAATGGTTACGGCTCCAAGAGCTGCTAGAGATTCTACGTTCAGACGATCCGTTGCCAACAATGGTATACGCCGTGGTACTTCTGGCAACACCAGCACATCCTCAACAGCATGACGACAGGCATAGGCCACAATCGCCAATGACGCAGGTAATTGAGCCGGGATATCTTTGAGACTATGTACCCCCAGATCAATTGTTCCCTCGATCAGTTGCTTCTCAATCTCACGGATAAAGACCCCTTTCCCCCCTATCTCGTGTAAAAAGCGATCTTGTACACGGTCTCCTAAGGTTGAAATTTGGACAATCTCGGTGTGGTGGCCTCGCTCTTGTAAGGCAGTTGCCACAAACTGCGCCTGCCACATCGCCAACTTGCTTCCGCGTGTGCCAATCCGTATCTTTTGATTCATACTTGCATCGTCCTACTCAGACCTGATCTCCTTGTTTACGCTGCCAATCTAACACGGCCCCCTCTTGCATGTCCTCTTCAAATCCTTCACGCAACGTTGCCGCAAATAAATCTTGCTGGTCCGGCTCAGGAATTTCTTCCATAAGAGTAGCCATGTCCGCAACTAAGCGCTTGCCAATCGCTTTTTGGAGCCTAAGTACCGCGTCCTTCTCATCCTGGGTTAATGCAGAGAGCGGCTGCTTACGAAAGCTCTTCTCAAACTCCAAGTGCATCCTTTTTTCAACATAGGCACGAAACACCTTCAAGCTCTCGCGTCTTGAGGAATCATGTAGCCACCGCAAAAACTGGGCGGCCTGTTTCGCAACCAAAACCCTACCCTGAGCTGCAGCCTTCTGACGCTTTTGCGCCCCCTCCGCCACAGCATCTTCAAGGTCATCAATCTGAAAAAGATATAAGTCTTCAAGCTCATTGCAACTCGGGTCGACATCTCTTGGCACCGCAATGTCAACAATAAACAGGGCACCTTTTCCCAGGCGCCTGCGCTCCTGCATGACCTCCTGCAACAATTCATATGAAATCACAAAGGAATCGGCCCCTGTTGAACTGATCACAATATCCGCCACCAACAAGAGTCGCTTTAACTCAGCCAAAGGACTCGCAGTGCCATGGCCCAAGCTGTCCACCATAGCTTGCGCTGCCGACAACGTTCGATTGGCAACATAGACCTCACGTGGGTCATATGACAACGCATAACGCAAGGCTGTTTCAGCCATCTCCCCTGCACCCACCAGTAAAAAACAACGTTCACTCAACCGGCCAAAGACTTTTTTAGCCAAGTCAATGGCTGCGTGACTAATCGAGACCGTTTCCTTACTAATCCCTGTTTGAGTACGCACTGCCTTTGCGCAGCGTAAGCCATGAATTCCTAAACGTGTGAGGCTAACTCCCAAACTTTGACATTGCTTAGCCAAGTGCAAAGAAGTTTTCACCTGACCCGTAATTTGCGTCTCTCCGAGCACTAAAGAATCTAAGCTCGAGCACACCAAAAAAAAGTGCTCTACTGCGGCAATGCCATGAAACAAAAAAGCATGATCTAGCAGCTCACGTTGAGGCACACTATGACGCTGGGTTACCTCCAGTACCGCCTGCAAGACTTCCGACAAGCGAAATTCTTGAGCTGCACTACCCTGAGTCACAGCATAAATCTCAAACCGGTTACACGTCACCAGCACACATAATTCACAAAACTGAAATTGTTCCTTTAAATTTTTATACAGCAGCGGCAGCTGTTTTGCGGAAACCGCAAGGGCTTCTCTCAAAGCCAATGCCGCTGTATGATGGCTTACTCCTGCACACCATAAGGTGGGAGGCTGTGGTAGAGAATTATTCACCGAATACTCCCTGATCCCAGAAGAAAAAACCAAAAAATGCGAGTGCCAAAAGAAGAAACCCGCCCACACTCATTTGAGCTAATTTTTTGCCAGACAAGCGTACAAAAATACGTCCCAACAGGGCTAAACAGTACCACAACCATACAGAGACAGCCCAAACAAGCTTTTCAAAGTAATTATCAAACAGCTCCCCTTGCGCATGGACGGGGCGCAACACTCCCCAGCCACTTGCTAAAGCTGCAGAAAGACAGAGAAATCCAGCCCACAAACATGCAATTAAGACTCCCTCCATTTGATCCAGGGCAGGTATACGAGTCGCTAACTGACGCAACAGCTTCTCTTTTAGAGCCCATCTCTGCCAAAGATAAAGGGAAGCAACAATGCAGGCTCCTAAAGCGAAGCCTTGACCTAGAATAGCGCCCGCTAAGTGAAATGCAACCAACTTCTGCCGCATCTGCCCAGCGTCCAAGCCAGACACCACTCGAAACTCCTCCAGGTAGAGTCCACCAAATAACAACAGAGCCAAAAAAGGCGCCACAAATGAGGTAAGGTAGCGCATACGCAGGCCGTAATGACCCACAAGGGTTAGCAATGCCAAGGTCAACGCTAGACCATGAGACCATACTGGTAGCCGTGCACCTCCAGAGGTCACTGCAAATCTTTGCAACGCAATCGCCCCCGCCAGAGTCCCCACACAAAACAAAGCAAAAGCGATAATCCGCACGGGGCGAGCGCCATGCTGAGAGGTTCGGTGACGCAAATCATAGATTCCTAAAACCGAACTGACAGCATAGGTTAAAAAACAGAGTTGGCTTGCAAACATCATCTCTTTCGTCCACTCAAAAGGTCATTAAAACTTAAAAAAAGCTTACACCCCTCGCTCATCTAAAAAGGCAAAGATAAGGCGAGCTGCAGCCTCTCCTCGAAGGGCATATCTAAGGCACAGCGACAACCCAGAGAGTAATCCGCATATTCTGTGTCATGGGCCACTGTCGTATAACTGCAAGAGGACTTTCTTTGCGCGTATAATCCACCGTTAAATCTTCCCATCAATTTCCCTCGCTGCCAACGCACATTCATAACCCATTCCCCTAAATTTCCTACCATATTCGCCACACCTATACGCGAAACACAACCCGAATATTTATGATTTGTTGCCAAAGCAGCCGCACCCTGATTTAAGCTCGGGTCATTCATACACGTTTTTCCCCATGCATTTGCGCCATGAAGACAGTCCACACCACGGTAAACCCAACTTGGTTGAGATAATTTTTTTAACACAGGATGATGTGCATAGATATTACAACGCGCCCTAGGGGTTCCCTCACATGCCTGCAACCATTCATCATTCCAAAGTAATCTCTTGCCACGACGAGCGCAGGCTTCGAGACAGCTCAAAAAACTTTGGTGGCCCAAGGGGCGCAGCTCGGGGAGGCCCCCCTGTGAGACGGACAGCTCGTATTTGTCAACGCAAACATCGCGATTACGCACTGGAGAGCGCATCCGCACCATCTCCTGGGGGCACTCGCCCTCCGCATAACGGTGTCGCGACACATGCAAGCAGGAAGCAAACAAAAAAGACCACCACAGCGGCACCCACCGACAGCCTATCATCTCACCCCCTTAACAATTATTCTTGTTTATTTTATCTATATATGCTATTATCCAACATTTTCCCTCACTTTGGATGTCAAAGTTGATTTTTTGAGGGCTGTTCCCCTATGATTCTAACTGTGAATGAAGCGCTAAGGACTCCATACCCAAGCAAAAACTCCCTTGGAACAGATAGAAGCAACAGCCGATTTAAGGTGACTCGCACATGACGCAACATATTGACACCGATTCCTGGCATGCCACCTCATGGCTAACACGCCCAGCATCTCAGCAACCCCACTATGCAAATCCCGCCCATCTCAACCGGGTGTACCAACAGCTTCGCAAGGTAACTGGGCTCGTGTCCGAGAATGAAATTGAAAAATTAAAGCAGGAGTATGCTGAGGCAGCTAAGGGGAAAAGATTTATTGTACAGGCTGGGGACTGTGCAGAGTCTTTTTCAGAGTGCCAGCTCCCAATCATCCAGCGCAAAAAGTGGCACCTAGAGTGGATACGTAGCTTCCTAATGAACCGACTTAATATACCTATCACCATGGTTGGCAGAATCGCCGGCCAATACGGCAAGCCCAGAAGCCAACCCTACGAGCAAGGGCCCTACGGCATGATACCCATCTACCGGGGCGACATGATTAATAGCAATAAAAAGTGCCTGGCCAGCCGTGCCGCTGATCCTGACCGACTTTTGCAAGCATACCAATATGCAACGCAAACGGCTCACCATCTACAGTCCCTGGAACAAGTCACCACCCCCTCTCTATGGGAAACCTCTCCAAGCACATCTTTCGACCGGTGGCAAACATACCACACCGCGCACAGCAACCCAGCTGGACTGGAGCACTTGCATTCCCCGCATAGGGTCTACCTCTCACACGAGTGTCTACACCTCGGCTATGAACAATGCTTTACACGCACCCACCACAACTCTCTCCCTTACAACTACAGCGCGCACACGCTGTGGCTAGGAGAACGCACCCGCAGAGTCAACGAAGCCCACGTCGAATACTTGCGTGGGATACAAAACCCGATAGGAGTCAAAATCAGTGCACAGTCCCAGCCACAGGAGGTTATCCAGCTAGCCCAAACACTTAACCCTAAAAACACACCCGGACGCCTTTGTCTTATTCTAAGAATGGGGAAAGATCAGATCGCAGCTGCACTTCCACCTCTCATAGAAGCTGTACATCAAGCCAAAATCTCTATCTGCTGGATGACCGACCCTATGCATGGCAACACCCGCACCTCACCGAGCGGATACAAAACCCGTGACTTTAGCAATATAGTGCACGAGGCCCAATTGTGCCGCCGTATTCTAGCAGAACATGACGCAATACTCGCTGGAGTACATTTAGAATTATCTAGCGAGAAAGTCTCTGAGTGCATCGGTGGCCTCTACGAGCCCATCCTACAAGAGCACCTCCATCAGCACTACACTTCCTTATGTGATCCACGTTTAAACGACCTGCAAAGCTTTGATTTTTTTCATCAGTTTTTATCTTCCTCGCCACACACATACGACGCGTAGGGAAGTCACCATCGACAACAAAAATCTACTTACACTCCCGCAAAAAAAGACCATAACACTGCAAGTATCAGTAGCGGAAGAACATATTGGGTGTAACACGCCCAAGGAGTCGCAAGACAACGCCATTTCTCAAGACCCAAACGAAACTCATCTTCCATAGCCTGACGTCCCCAAACCCAACCCGCAAATAAAGTAAGCAACAGGCCAACTATAACCATAGCCAACCCTCCCCAGACAAAGTCCATCAAAGCATGTACACCACGCGCTGGAATACCTGCAAAAGTCATCTGCGACAGGCCCTCGTGAACTCCATGGGAAAGCAAACTCGGCAAACCTATGATCAAAGCCGCCACCCAAACACTTGCAGCAGCACGTTTGCGCGGCAGTCCCCATGAGCCCACCAAATATTGCACAGGCATTTCCATTAAAGCAATACAAGTTGTAAGGCCCGCAAAGGCAAGCACCAGAAAAAATAGGAACGCTAGGCCATTTCCCCCCTGCAAGCCCTGAAACACCAATGGCATAATGTGAAAAATAAACCCTGGCTGCGCGGACAAACCCGGGTCGACTCCAGGACTAGAGAAAAGCGCAGGGAAAAGAATACACCGAGAACTTAGTGCGACAAATGTGTCAAAAAAGGCAATCAATAACGCCGACTGAAACAAGTTTTCTTTTTTGGGAGTACTCGCTCCAAAACTCAACATCACCGCTTCGCCAATGCACAAAGAAAAAAATGCTTGAGAAAGGGCCAAAATCCAGGTTTGGGAGCTTATTAAAGACCAGTCTGGGCGCAGGTAAAAGGCCATTCCAGCCGACCAGCCAACAAAATTATAGGCACAGACGCCAAGGAACAACACTAAAACAAGCAAGATAGGCATCAGAAATTTGCTACAAGCTTCCACACCCCGTTGTAAGCCACGACGCACAATCAAAAAGCTTACCAAGTGCACCACACAAAAACCTGGCAGAACCAAGTTAAGAGAGCTGGCTACTTGTTCAAAATGAGGGGTCTGTTGAAGAGCAAAAAATCCTGCAAAAATCAATGTCCATGCAACGTTTACAGAATAATAGGTGTAAATACTAAAGGCTGTCAGTACTCCCAAGAGGCCTATCAAGTTCCATTTACGTATTTCATCCCGACCTGGAATCAAGGCAGAAGCAAATTGAGCTGGTTGCGTCCCTGCACCACGCCCTAACACAAACTCAAGGCATAGCAAAGGAAGACCAAGTGCGAGCACGCAAATAAGATAAACAGCTACAAAAGCGGCCCCTCCCCCCTGGCTCACCATCTGTGGAAACCTTTGCAAATTGCCTAGGCCAACACTTGCACCTGCAGCAACCATAATAAAACCAAGTCGTGACGCCCACTGCGAGTGAGGCGGTTGATTTTTCATTTTATTTCCTTTTTCTTAAGACGGTCTCGCGAAAAATCTATCATTAGACCTTGTTTTTGTCTACCATTTTTTGGTTCTCTTAAGCCATAAAATCAGCTTTACAAAATCATTCACCTTGACAAGGCGGGTAAGGAACCCCACATTTAGCAGGCGTTTTACTCTATTTTGTGTTAGATTAAACTTTCTGTGGTCTTTAAAGTTAGCTGAGCAATACAAGAGCTTCAGGCCCCAAACCAGCCGTGGGTTGGTGTAAATACCCATGTTCTAGGTTGGGCCACCTTCTGGCGGTTTAGTAAGAATAGGCTTAAATAAAATGAAGATTTTGACAAAGATATTTGGAACAAGAAAC
>JAPPOJ010000271.1 GCA_028817975.1 Zetaproteobacteria bacterium
TGAATAACACCCTTTAAACCGTAAAAAACGTTGCAGTCTTATATCTTGGTTCTGCCTCGGGGGTCCCCATTTTTGTGCCCCAGAGCCATTCCCCAAATTTAGCTTAGGTTATCGCACCAGGATGCCGACCATGCGGAAGTCAGGAGAACGAGGTGGATGCAATCCATAAGGGGCAGGATGATGAAGAACAGATGGTCAAAAAGCTATGTTTTATACGGGTTATGTGTGGTCTTAGGGCTGCAGCTCGGTTGCCGGACCCGTCGCTCGGCGCAGCATGATGCGGCGCAACGGCCGCAGGCCTCAGCCGTAAAAAACTACTCCGACCCTCTGCTGTTGAGTCAGGTAACCCGAGTCTATCGCTATGAGGAGAGCGCAGGGCTTGCCTTAGCACAGCACGGTTTCCTCAAGGATTTCCTGCGTAAGAATAAAGCGGCCGAGAAGAACGCCCCGGCGGCTAACTTTGAGAATCTTGCCGATCACCAGCTCACCGCGGATCAGGTGGTGAAGGGACCGCGTGAGGGTAAAAAGCATGGCAAGCTGTTCAAAGGGCCGGGAGCGAAAGCCCGGGCCGCAGCGGCAGAATATGACGCTTTTATTCGCAAGCGTCGTGTGCTCGAACAGCAGGACGTACCGCCTTGGCAGCTGGTGCAGGAGAAGCTGGAGGCGACCCCAGCCCGGCCACTGACGGATCTGAGTAAGATCGAATATCCCGCAGGAGAAGCGGCAGTACTGCTGACCGGGTCGAATCAAAGTGCCTTAGTCAAGGATATTCTGGCCTCGCCGAGTCAGTCGGTGATTCGGGGGACCCATGAGTTGCGTCTGTTGCGGGAGAACCCCGCAGAGCAATCGGCAGTGGTGCAGGCATTTGACCTGCGGCCCAAGCTGCGTCTAGAAGTGCTCAAGGCCAAGATGCAGGCGGATGAGACGTTTGTCCCCGATGCCACCTTTCGTAGTGATGCCTTATTTAGTGAAAAATTAGCGGTGACGCGTGGACTCGGCGAAGCGAATTTACGTCTTGAGCAAGGACTCCAGAGCAAACTTACCGTGGAGGGTAAGTCCTACACGGTATCGGTCCCGAAAATCCTTGGGAGGGGATCTGCAGGCGAGGTGTATTTGGTGCGGGTGACTCCAGAAGGAGGAGGCGAGCCGCTGCAGTTGGCGGTGAAGCAGCCGATTCCGGAGAGCTTGGAGGCGGGCAAGATCTCCGAGGATTTGGAAGAAGAGATGTATAGGGACATTGTGTTTTTAGATGCCATGAGCCGTCACCCGAATGCGACTCAGTTTTATGGGGCTTACCCGATTCGTGATGGCCATTACAATATGGTGATGGAAGCGGTGGATGGCTCTTGGGATGGGGCGCGGCGTAAGGCCAGTGAAGACCACACGCGGATGATCCTTGGCATGGCGGATAGTCTCCAGGCCATGCATGCGGGAGGCTTTGTGCACTTGGACCTGAAGCCGGAAAACCTCTTTTACAAGGGTGATCAGACGCGGCTGGGGGATTATGGCTTTGCCCAAAAGATTACTCCGGGTGAGATCCCCAGTGTTCACTATCAAGGAACCTATGTCCCCATTGACTTAGTCCGTCTGGGTGACAAAGACATTGCGGGAGATGTGACCAAAATAGACACTTTTGCGGCGGGTCTCTCGATGTTGATGCTGCGCTATCAAGGGCCCTATAATTTGGGCTCGGTCATGGATGCGTGTTGTTCGAAGCGGGCGAAGGGGCGAGATTGGATGGTGATTGATGGGGAGAAGCTGTTCAAGAAGCTGCAGCCCGACCTGGCTCACATTCCTGCAGATGAAGCTGAATTGATTCGTTATATGCTCCATAACAACCCTGACTTGCGTCCAAGCATGCAAGACGTGGCAAGGATTTTGCGTGAGATCCACAAAGCGGATGGTATTTAGCTGTGGATGCTAGTTTTTTTTACTTGATTTGAAAAAAATACCTAAATATATGGGCTATGGTTCCGACACCTCGAAGGCAGCCTTGTGGCTGCATCGAGGGACACGTCGTGAATTTTTTAGAAACATTTTTAGATGAAGCCAAAGATATTCTGACGGAATGGGAAGAGGCGATCCAGGGTTTGGCAAGTGGGTTTGAGGAAGCCCGTATCGATCAGTTGTTCCGTGCCGCCCATTCTCTCAAAGGGTCGAGTAAGTCGGTCAGCTTAGATGTCTTTGGCAGCTTTGTCCATACTGCGGAGGATCTGTTGACCTTGGTCAAACAGGACCCCTCCATTTGGAATGCCGAGCTTGCCGCGGTGTTTGAGGAGTTGCACGAGTTTTTAAGCTATTGGCGCAATGCCTTGGATGAAGATGCAGCCTTTGTGCCGGAGCAAATCGAGTCGTGGCGTAACAGGTTAGCCACCTTTGCGGCGGCGTCCTCTCCTGTGGAAACCTCTTCCGAGGAGCAGCAAGCAAGCTTTGGTTTTTTTGAGGAGGAACCTTCTCCGGTGCCTTCGCCCGCTGCCCTACAGGCTAAACCTGTCGCGGCCACGCCAGCTCCTAAAGAGACCAAGTCGACACCCCCAAATTCTTTGAATCGCTCCATACGGGTACCATTGGATTTGATTGATCGCCTGGCTCGTTCGCTGGGTGAGATGACGGTCACCAGTGAAATTTTAAAATCAGCCAAAAACAATCATAGTTTGGACTCTGTGGTGGCGCAGCAGGCCATTGATGAGCTGGCAAGGTTGACCCGTGAGTCGAGTATGTTAGGTCAGTCCTTCAAACTTTCCCCCATCGGCGAGCTGTTTTCGCGTATGGAGAAGATCACCTATGATACGGCTCGAAAACTGGACAAGCAGGTACAGGTGCGCCTGATTGGTGCGGAGATTGAGATTGATAAGTTGATTTTGGAAAAACTCAAAGACCCCTTGATGCATATTGTGCGCAATGCGGTGGATCATGGGGTCGAGACGACCACCGAGAGGACGCAGGTTAGTAAGCCAAGTGTTGCTACGATCCGGATTAGTGCCGAAGTGCTGGGGATGGAAGTGGTAGTCCGCGTGCGCGACGATGGCAAGGGGCTGGATACGGATAAAATTCGGCGTAAAGCGTTGGGTCTGGGGATGATCGAGGAACAAGACTCTCTTTCGGATAAAAGCATCCACCAGTTTATTTTATCTGCGGGATTTTCCACGGCGGACAAGGTCAGTGAAGTGTCGGGGAGAGGGGTCGGTATGGACGTGGTGAAGAATGCTATCGAGTCCCTGGGGGGCAAGATTGAAATAGACTCGGAAAAAGGTAAAGGCAGTCGGTTTTCGGTGCATATCCCCACCAATACCAGCATTGTCGAAAGCCTGATTGTGGAGGATGAGGGGCATGTCTTCGCTTTGCCCTTGGAGTCGGTCAGTGATGTGTTTGTACTGGCCGAAGAAAATGCTCAGGAGTTTGAAGGAGGTACGGCGGCTATTCTGCGTGGGGAGGAGTGTATTCCGATTACTCCTTTAGGGAGGACTTTGGCGTATGACAATTCTTTGGACAAGAGCAAAACAGGGGTAACCGTTCCTTGTCGAGGAGGACTCAAGGGAGTGGTTTTCGAGAAGATCGTGCGTGAGCAGACCATCTTTATCCGTCAGATTGAAGGGAAACTGCAGCAGCGTGAGGACTTTCTAGGTTCGGCTATTTTGGAGAATGGGCTGCCGGCATTGGTCTTAAATTTGTCTCGTTTGGTGGAGCGTTAAATGAATCCAGGTGCCGCAATTGAAGAAATGACAGAGGAAGAAGAAGAGCGTTTGTATCACGAGCAAAACCTCGACTTACTCTTGTTTGATTTGGGCGGGGAGCGCTACGCGGCCCCTCTCCTCCAGGTAAAGGAAATCGTCGAACCTAAGGAGTTGAAGGACGTGCCTAAAACCGCAGATACCTTTGCTGGAGTGTTCAATTTACGTGGGTGTGTGATCGGTGCGTTTGATCTGCGCCAACAGTTCGCGACGTCCACCACATCCTATGCCACCAAGGCGTACTTGGTGTGTGAAACAGATTTAGGGCAAATGGCGCTGTTAGTGGATAAAGCCGTGGATGTGAAAACCATACTGCGTACGAGTCTCAGAAGTGAAAATGCGCTCAGCGGAATTTTTAACCACTCGTTTGTGACAGGAGTGGTGAATATTGAGGAAACCATTGTCACCATTGTGGATTTAGAGAAGGTGTTACTCGACCAAGATACGGATGCTCCCGCAGTGCCTGGGAGTCTCCCATGAACGAAAGCTTGGACATCGAAATCGAGCAAGCGTTGCCACTGTTTGTGGAGTCTTTGTATGGCTCGAAAAAATTTCAACCTAACTTTGAAACACCCCAAGCGGTGTCCAAGATAAAACGTCGCATTAAAGAGTTGGGGCAAGCTACCTTTGGTCAGTACCTCGAAATTTTGCACCGCGACCCTAAAGAACTCGATTTCCTGGTGTCTATTCTCACCATCCATACCACTTCTTGGTTTCGTGAGTCGAATCATTTTGTCCGGTTAGAAAATTTGCTGAAGCAGCAGCCTAAGAGAAGGGTGCGAATTCTGAGTTTGGGCTGTTCTACTGGGGAAGAAGCTTATTCGATCGGGCTATTGTGTGAGTCCTTGCGTCAGGAAGAGCTGATCTATGATTACAGTTTGACGGGGGTTGATATTGACAGCGTGAGTACCCGGTGTGCCCAGCGTGCGGTGTATCCACAGGGATGTTTGAAGTCCATACCTTTAAAGTATCAAAAGTTTTTGCAGCACAAAGATGGCATGGTGTCGCCATCTCCCGAGATTACGATGCGGACGCGCTTTGTGCATCAGAAGATTCGTGACTTTTTGCAAAAAGAACATGCACCTTTCGACTTTATTTTTTGCCGCAATGTCCTCATTTATTTCTCTGAGCAACAGATCGAAGAGTTTCTGGCGTTGGTAAAAACCAACTGGGGCAGACATGGACTTCTGTTTTTAGGGCATTGTGATTCGATAGATCATACCCGTGCGGAGATTTTTCCCCATGGAAATGCGATTTATGGCGCCGACCCCCTCGACTCCACGAGTCATGCCGAAGAAGTCCAAGAGCATACCCAGCAGCCCAAGAAAGTGTTGATTGTCGAGGATGATGAACATGCGCGGGAATTTCTAGAGGAAATCGTTAAGGACGCAGGCTTTGAAACCCAGGCGTTTGGAGTCCCTGTTGAGGCACTGCATTGGTCGCGTACCCATTCTTTTGATTTAATGCTGGTGGATTTTCGCATGCCGGGGATGGACGGAGTGGAGCTGTGCTCCCGGATACTGCGTCAACACAAGGATACCCCCGTGTTTATGATCTCGGGGGACCCCAATCCTTCTTTATTAAAAAGGTCGGAAGAAGCCGGTATTTCCGAGTTTTTGCGTAAACCGATCGATCCGAGTCACCTGGAAAAACTGTGTGAGATTTATATTCAAAACCGCCAATCCGTACTGACCTATCGTACACAGCTTGAGCGCCCACAAAAGGTGGATGCGATCTTGATAGGTGCCAGCACAGGTGGCCCCGACGCGATTTGTGCTGTATTAAAGGATTTCCCGGGAGACTGTCCACCTGTGGTGGTGGTGCAACATATTGAAGGCATGTATGCGAGTAGTTTTGCCGAACGCTTAGCAAACGTATCCGGCTTGGTGTGTACCGAGGTGCAGGAACCGACTCAGTTGCAAGAGGGGACGCTTTATTTGGCTTCTGGGTCCTATCACTTAATTTTGGAAGAAAAAAATAATCAAGTGTTTGTACTGCAACATTTTGGCGAGCGTGAGCACGGGCACCGCCCGAGTGTCGATGTGTTGTTTCGTTCAGCTTCTCAGTGTAAGGGGTTTAAATTTGTGGCCATGTTATTGACAGGTATGGGCAAAGACGGTGCTGAGGGCATGATTGAATTGAAAGAAAAAACGTCGGCCTTTACTTTGGCACAAAATGCGGAGTCAAGTGTTGTCTTTGGGATGCCTAAAATAGCGATTGAATCTGGGGTTGTGGACTTTGTGGGTAGCCCTGCACAGATAAAAGATCAAATTAGACAGCTGATTACAGCTGGAAAAACTTAGGAGGTTTTCACCGGTGAACGTTTTTATGAGTCGTGACTTGCATTTGAAGGGAATCTTACGCTTTGTCTTCATCTGTATTCTGATAACGGTAAGTGTCATGGTCGTTAACACGTCCTCTAAAATCCAGATGAAGAGGGCGGATGCGACGATCATTAATATGGCTGGACGTCAACGTATGTTGAATCAGCGTCATGCCAAAGAAACTTTATTGCGTAAACTAGGCTTTCCTGCAGAGATTGAAAAGACGCGTCGTCTCTTTTTGAGTACGGTACAAGCGCTGCATTATGGTGGTGAGATCCCTCTTGGAGGTGGCAAAACGGCGCTGGTTGTGGGGATCAAGTCTCCCGTGCTCGAAGGTCTCTTGCGCAAACAAAAAGCTCTCTTTGAGGAGTCGATTCAGCAAAGTGACTTGATTATTGCCAGCGGGGACACGGCACAGTTACCAGGTTTTATACGTGACAATATGGAGATTCATAAAGTGGCCCATGCCTCTGTGGTGGAATTTGCCAATGAATCGAATACCAAAGTCGATCAACTGTTGAAATTTCAGTATCTGGCGATTTTCTTTATTTTCTTATTGTGTGGTTTTTTCTGGTGGAAAGTCGAGCACCATATCTTAAAAAGATTGGTGGGAGTGAGCCGTTCTCTGCTGAACTCTGCCGAAGACAGTAAGAAAAATAGCCAATCCCTGGATCGTGGCTCGGTCAGCATGTTGAGTGCGGTAGAAGATCAAGCTTCGGGGCTACACGCAACCATCTCGGCGATGACCGAGCTGAATAGTATGGTCAACCGTACAGTCGAAGCGACACGGGCCGGTAAAAATCATGCGAAGCAAGTGAGTGAGGAAGTGGATGAGAGCAAGCTTAAGGTGCATGATATGATCGAGACCTTCAATCAAGTGAATCAGTCGGTCAGTGCACTGTTTAACAAAATTGTGCAAACTCAGGAAGACACCACGCGTAAGCTTTCCGAAGTCGGTGAGGTCATCCAGGGGATTGGTGGCAAAATAGGGGTCATCACCGAGATTGCGCAGAAAACAGAGATCTTGTCTTTCAATGCTTCCATTGAAGCAGCGCGTGCAGGCAGGCATGGGAAAGGATTTTCGGTGGTGGCCACAGAGGTGGGGAATTTAGCCCGTCTTACGGGCCAAAGTTCCGATGATATTCATGAGCTTTTGAGTACCAGTCGTAAAAAAGTGGAAAGTGTCAGTACTTCGGTGACGGAACAGGTAGGCTCGTTTCGGATTGATGTGGAGGCTTGTCTCAAAATGAGTGACGAAGCCGTTTCGAAGGGTCGAGTCGTGGAGTCAAGCCTGAACACAGTGGTCAGCGGTAACAAAGAACTGATTTCCATTACCCGCTCCATTGATGATGCCTGTGACGAACAGAAAATAGGGCTTAAGGAGATTCGTGCAGCTATGGATGACTTTCAGCGCTCTACCGATGTCTTCCGCTCTGCCGCGGAAGAAAATAGCGTGACAGCGACCAAAATAGCCAATACCGATCTCATCCACTTGAGTGGGCTGATTAATCAGTCCATTGTGGGTAAAGGCAGCCATTTTGTGGACCCTCAGGAAGAGCGTGAAGGTGTGGCTCTGACCATGGCACCAGCACCTGCCCCCGTGTCTAAAGTCGCTTCGACTGAGCCGAGCGCGGAGCAAAAGCAGTTGTATATGGAGTCGATCT
The DNA here is from genome assembly GCA_028817975.1 of Zetaproteobacteria bacterium. Lineage (GTDB taxonomy): Bacteria > Bdellovibrionota_B > Oligoflexia > Oligoflexales > Bog-1112 > JAPPOJ01. Next base: position 7,720 of record JAPPOJ010000271.1, read on the forward strand.
CGGAAAAGCTAAAAAACTTTGCCGAAGATTCAGATGACGGCAAGTGATCCGTATACTGAGCTTACCTCGGGAGTACAGGGGCACGATGGGGAGCTTCGCTCAAGTACCTCATCAGCAGTCGCTGCAGTGCTTCCCCATTTAAACCCATACCGCCGACCATCATCGTAAAGGATGCGCCCAAAATATGGATGCAAGGTTGACTCCATTCGCCATCTAGCACGCATCCTTCGAGGTAATTTCCTTCTTGCCACATAACGTACGCACTTCCAGCCATTGTAGCAAGACACGCGCCTTGAAATGTTCTGGGGTGGTCACGTAGGGTGAGGTATGATGTGCGCAGGCGACGCAGTCTATCCCAGAGTGCAGCAGTGGGGATTTGTACCATGGGGAGGTATGTTTGACGCAGTTTGTCAACCTGTGCTGCTCTAGCTTTTCTTTGTTCCATGGCAGTGCGTAGTGTGGAACATGTGGTGGGATCTACGTCCGCTTGAATCAAGAGGGTTTGTGGCTGCACCTGTTGACGGCACCAAGGGCAGTGGATGGTCCCACGCAGATGATTGAGTTTGGATGTTTGGAGCATTTTGCGGTCACACGCTCCACATAGTCGATGTTTGCAAGTATACTCGACCATATTTGTGCAGCGATCGTCGAGGCAGATATGACAATCGAAAGGGATGGGAGACTGTTCGGGGTCGACCACTTGCACCAGGCTGTGTGAGGCATGGTTCTCGATTCCTGTCGCCACGACGAGGGGGTGGGCACTCATCATCAGTGCCAAAACATAGAAAAAAACGCGCATTCTAATCCTCTGGGTTCTACTTATGCAATTATCACGAAGTTTGCGCGCATTCTAACTCAACATATTTTTTAAGGCAAGTTTTTTTGAGTAACCGCAAGCGGGGAGAAGTGGAAGACAACCCTTAAAG
>JAPPOJ010000223.1 GCA_028817975.1 Zetaproteobacteria bacterium
GCCTTTGCTACTTTATAAGGACCTTTATGATGTAGCTCGTTGAATCTGTCAAACCAAAACTTGATAGGAAGGGCCTTTTTGTTTCTCAAGTACGCGCACTCAAAAATCTTTATCAATTCGACTTAAGTTCCATTACTTCGCAGCTTGTTGACAAAGGGCCTAAACTTAGCCCTGAGCAGATTTGGCCTCTTAAAAAACACTTTGGTCGCTTTCAGATAGAAGAGGCACGTAAGTTAGAAATAGAATTTCGTAATTTCATGGCTCTCTCCATTATGTATCCGGATAAGGTCATAGCTCCAAGTGGCCCTGTGGACATGTATTGGCATTTCCTCATTCTTAACACCAGAGTGTATAAAAGATTTAGTCTGAATGTCTACGGGAGTCGTTGTCAGTATCAAGAGAACCTACTAAAAGTACCAGATCCGCAGAGAACATATGATGTTTTTGAGTCTTGGAATTACTTTAAGCCTCAGAACCATAAAAAGGCAAAAAATCTCAAGGCACTTGACTGCTATGATCTCTCTACAGTGACTTTAAGGTTTGTAGATGAAGGGAGATTTTTTGCCCCAGAGCAGAAGTACCCTATCATTGCCCATTTGGGGAAGCATGACCTAGAAACATCTATTATGTTGGAAAATGAGTTTCGTAAGTTTATTGCCCTGATGATTATTTCTGATCAAGAAAAATGGGCGTTGAGTGGGCCTGTGGATATGTATTGACATTTTCTTATCCTGAATGTCGATATTTATAATCATTTTTGTAATCAAGTGTTTGGCGGTTTTCGTCACCACCCCTTTGGACAGGAGGTATAATGATGAGTGAATTTTTGCATATCACTGCGAATGATGACAACCGTGCTGAGTTAAGGCACTACTACGGCGAGACACTGAAGTTGTACAAAAAGCACTTTGGTGATCCCGACAGTCGTATATGGACTGATATGGTCACGACTTGTGGAGACTCTTATAGTGGGGCTATGCCGATGAAAAAGGATAGTTGGGCCAAACCAGATCCTTTTCAAGGAGATGAGGATTACCATGCAAAAAGTGATGCCAGCTCTCCGTAAAGAATATAAGCAAGGGGGATGCTCTTCCTACTGGAAGATAGTCCTGCCACTTTTTGTCACCATGGGAGTTAACAGACTTATGCAGGTCATTGACCTGTTGATGGTCAAAGACTTTGGCCACTCTGCTGTGGGTGCCTTTGCGGTTCCCTCTCATATTATGTTTATTGACTCGACTGTTGCTTTCTCCATCGTTCCTCTTCTTCTGAAGTCACTTGCAGCAAAAGAAAGTTATCGTCAAGATTTTGAGCGTTATCTCCAGTTTTCGATCTTTGGTGGCTTATTTCTTTGTATTCTGTCGACTCCCCTATATTGGCTATGGGCAAATGTGGCTATAGAAGATCTTCAGACTGTGGTTTACGCCAAACAAGCCATATTGGTGCGTAGCCTTTTTATACCTATTAGGCTCTCGCAACTCGTTACCTCAATGACATTACATGCTATGGGAGCCGGGCGCCATGCCGTTACCATTGCATGCCTTCTGCTCTTTTTAAATGTACCCGCGAATGTTTTTTTTAGGGACTTACTTGATACTGGTTTTGTAGGAGTTTTTCTGGCGACAGAGGCTTTAACCTGCTTGCATCTTGTTTTAAATTTGATCTTCATAACAAAAAGCCATTTTAATCCTCGCTTTCAATCTCTTTTCACGCATCCCTTTGCGATTCTGAGGAATGTGACAAGTCTTTTTTGGGAGGCCAAGCATGAGTCTTTACGTCTTCTAAGTAGTAAAATATTTGCTTTAGTGAGTATCTCGCTGGTGGTTTACTTTTCTAAATGGCTGCCGCTGAATCTGTTGCCTCTTTTTTCTTTTGTGATTTCCTTTGAAGCCTTGCTACTCATTCCTGTACTTGCAAATACTAGAGCAACGACGATTTATTTGAAGAAGTTTGGCTATGACCAAAGTTTGAAAAGGAGCTTTTTTTGGCTAGGAGGTCTGGGGGTCTTGTTGACATTCATGTTTGTGGGGATAGACCGCTGGATATTCCATTTTTTTCTGGGTGAACTTGGTGAAGTCGCACTTCGTTGGTTACGTGGTTGGGTGTGGTTACTCCCCCTGTACCTTCCCTTGAGCTTTTTATGTGGGATGCTTGTGGGAAAAGCCGCTGCCGAAGCCAGGCTTCAAGAATCAAACTATGCCGAGAATGTGAGTACCTGGTGTGTGACAGCACCCGTTTTCTTACTTGGTCTTTTACTTCACAATCCATGGCTAGTATGGGGTAGCTTTACTCTTGGTAAAATAACAAATGTGTTGTTGCTGCAGCGCCTGCATCCCTTACTCTCAGTCCTAAACCACGCCAGGTAGCCACTGCATTTCTCTCCTTATATTAAAATATGAATACCTAAATAATAGGAGGATTGTTCTATGAGTGTTGAAATGCATGATGTGAGTCAAGAACAAAAGAGTCGAATGTTAACTATGATGTTGGACAAACAACGGACCTCTTTAATTCAAAGAACATCAGAGGCACTTACAGAGCAAAATTTAGAATATCAAAGGAATATGGAATCCATTGTAGGCCTTGCTCTTGAGGAAGGTGCGCAAAGCTCGCCTCTTACGGAAATATTAAAATCCTCTTGGGGAAGAACCTTTTTGGATCATGCCAAGAAAATATATGATGATGAGAAGGACCCCCTCAAGGATTACTATTGGGCCAATATTTTACGCTTCCAATTAGCATCACCTGGAGCTTTTCATATCCGTACATTAGACGTTTTTGCTCAGATGAGTTCGGAGGATGTGAAACTATTAGAAGAGATCAGCCCATACTGTAGTGTTTCTGGTGACATAATATACTGCAATCACGATTTTCCAATCAGTCGCAGTAAATCTCTATATTTATCTGAAATGGGTATTTTGCATCCGTATGGGGGGTGGCCGTCTGTGAGTTGGTGCTTTAAAATTCGTAAGTCATCGGCAACAAAGTTTGAGTATCACAATGGATGCTTAAGTATAAAAATGAAGAAAGGCAAAGATGATAAAGATAAAGACAAGTATGCTTTGCCTTATGAGTCTATTTATACTCATGAGCTTACCACAGCTGGTCGTCAACTTTTATCTTTGTTCCCCAAGGAGCTGGATTTAAAATACCTAGATAAAGTGAAAAAACACTATAAGGGCTGTCAGTTCAGATTTGTAAAAGATAATCTCAATTAAATCAGGATGTATTTGCATCGAATCAAAGATATCGCGACACGTGTCTGGAGTTTAACTTACAGCAAGTTGTGATCAAGGCTCGTCCCAGTGTAGCTATGGGCACTCCTCCACAGGGTCTCACCACCATTTATACGAACCCCACAAGCTTTTTCCCTCTTTTATGTTGACAATAGAAGGGGTGACGTGGTGCGCTGGCGTGCGACGTGGAGGGTGCTGTGCGCCCTGTGTTTGTCTCTTTCGTTTAGTGTGGAGTTGTAAGATGACCTTGACGAAGCTGAAAGTGTTGATCAGTAATGACGATGGTGTCCATGCCCCAGGCATTCAAGCCTTGGCCCAAGCGGTGGCGGAGGTGGCTGATGTCTATGTGGTGGCGCCGTCGCGTGAGCGTTCCGGACAAAGCCATAGTGTGACCACCACGCGTCCGTTGCGGATCGTGGAGTTGGACGCTCCGGGTAAGATCCAGTGCATGCTGGAGGTGGATGGCAAGCCGGCGGATTGTGTCAAGTTTGCAGTGACGTCGATGCCCGGATTTAAACCCGATCTGGTGATCTCGGGGATTAACCGGGGTGGCAATATGGCCGAAGATACCTTGTACTCGGGTACGGTGGGGGCCGCGCTCGAAGCCACGTTGTATGGCTATCCCTCCATGGCGTTTTCTCTGCATCATTTCGAAACCTGGCATTTAGACACCCAAATGTACACGGAGGCTGCCAAAAGTGCCCTGCAACTGGTCGAGCTGTTTGCGCGCCGGCCCTGGGGAGTCCAGGAAGAGGGGTTGAAGTGCTTGAATGTGAACATTCCTGCGATCCCTTTTGTGGATGTTAAAGGGGTGCGTCACGCCGATGTGGGCAAGCGTTTTTTCCAGGAGTGCTTTGTCAAGAAGACCGATCCGCGTGGGGCGGATTATTACTGGCTGGACTTTGGCCCCCACTCTTTTGACACGGAGATGACTGCTGAAGTCAACTTAGTGCGTGCAGGGTATGTTGCCGTGACGCCGTTGCGTCCTTCCTTGCAAGACCATGCACGGCAAGCGACGCTCGAACAGTGGCTCACTCCCTAAATGCACTATGGTGCGCTCCTACCTCCTGCAGCCCTTGCTGTGGTTAAGTTTGAATGTGGGTGGCAAACGTGGTAGTATTTTCCCTCAAATTCGTCTTATATTGTTGTCTTAGCCGCCCGAATGAGCTGGGGGTGTGCGGTGTGGGAAATACTTAATCTGCGTGAGTGTGGAAGCTATGATATCTGCTAAGTTGCAAAAAGCATGTCGGGGGTGGCTGTTCTCCCTGAGTTGGGTGTGTCTGATTTCATCGGCCTTGGCTCGGGAAGACACGTCACGGGTCAGCACCCTTGCGGATAGTGTGCAACAAATACAGTCACCTGCGTCAGGCCAGGAGAAGCCTACACCGTTACGGCCGCCCACCCAGGATGAACTCCCTGTGCCGGGGGTGGACCGGGAAGTTTACCCGCGTTTATACAGCGAGGATGGCGAAGTCCTGCCTGTCGCGGACTATAATTTTGTCACCCGCAGTGAGAGTGAGAAAAAAGCCCTTGCTTCCTTTGAACGTATCTACACCACGCTCATGATTCAAAATGAAGTCTTCTATGACTTTGATCTGGTGGAAATGTTGGCTGCAAGTGAGTCGGGCTCTGCCACCCATGCGGAGCTGCTCCAGCAGGTCGAAACACAATTCTATGAAATGCATCATGGTTTGATGGCGGAACTACAGGCGATGACGTCGCCGCAGTTTTTTGTCGATCGGTTGGTGTTTGGGGTGGCTGGATTAGCCATGGCGGTGACCACTATTGGGGCGCCGTTGTGGTACGGAGTGCTGGGGGTGCGCAATTGGCTGCGGCGTAAGCCGGCACAGTCGCCCGAAGCGGACGCTGCAAGTATTGCAGCGTCTGAGATGGGGGAAGTCACCGAAGCTCCGCGTGGCACACGGCCCGCATCGAGTTGGTTTACTTCCCTGTGGGGAGGAGGAGGCGCTATCTTGGGTCTCGGGTCGATGTTTGGGATTTCGAAATCGCTGTTTGATGGGATTCAAGAGCGGCGCGAACTCAAGAAAATTATCCAGGACCCACGCAGCGTGGCGATGGTAAGTCGCTTTGCGCTGATGCCTGAGTTTAAGCAGTACTTGAGCTTTCGTCACTATCTGCGTAAAAAAATCGTGGCCAAGCTGGATGCTCAGTTGGTGGAGGCGTGGAAAGCAGCGGAAGGAGGGGTCGATCATAGTCCGCACAGTCCGGTGAAGATTTTCAAGAAGACCCTCGCCGTGGCAGCGGATTTGCCCCATGTGCGCCACCGGGCCTACTTTAAAGAAGCGGACCTCCGTCGCAGGTTGGCACGGCATAAAGTGGACTTAAAAGAAGCTTTGGTGGACTTTGCCTTTGCTGAGTTTACCCGCAATCGTATCTTGCTTTCGGGGCAAGGACCGTTGAGCTTCAGTTTCCCGGCTTACTTTGTGGGGTCTCCCGGAACCGGTAAAACCTATGCGGTGAAGCAGTTGGCGGAGTCGTTGCAGATGCCGTTTAGCACCGTGGATTTGGATGGAGCGACGGTGGCCAGTATTGAGGGGTCGGCGAAAGAACCCGGCAAGCTTTTGGAGGCGATCATTTCTCGTGGTCCGGATGAGAAGGGGCCGAATACCAAGAGTCGTATTCTGTTTATGGATGAGTTTGATCGCTTGCTGACCGCAGGCACGGAGTCGTCGCGGACGCTCTTAGCACACATTTTGAAAATCTTTGATCCTGGGGTGCGCGCGTTTTATAGCCCCTTCTTAGGGGATATGGTGGACCTGCCGGACTCGATTATTTTGGCGGGTAACTTTGAGATTTCGCGTCTGGTGGATGAGCGATTTGATGCTTTGGGATCACGCTTGAATGTGATAAGCTTTGAGGGTTTTGAGCGCGAGAGTGTGAGAAAAGTAATCTTTGAAGATCTGATTCCAGACTATTTGGAACGCGCTTCAAAGGTACGTGGCGGATATCTGGCATTGAAAGAACTGCATCCGCAAGATGCCAAGCTTATCCACGACTATATTGATCGCTCGGATGATCGTGGTCTGCGTTCGGCGCAGAAATATGCCAAGCGGATCGTCGATCGTGCCATCAAGCAAGTCTATCAGTCGCGCTCAAGGGTTCCTGCCAAATAACAGCGAAGTTCCAATACGCAGTACAGAACAGTTTCCGTCCTTTGTTGCAAGTTGGCAACGTGTTTGGCCTTTCGGGTATGGGGCGTGCCAGCACGCCATTCACAAATCATGGAGAAAAAAAATGAGTTTTATGAGCGTAGCATATGCAGATCAGGCGGTCGAAGCCGCCGGACAGGCTGTGGAAGCAGCGGGACAAGCGGTCGAGGCGGCAGGGCAAACGGCAGCCGCACAGCCGTCGCTGATTGAGTCGATGATTCCGATGTTGATCTTGTTCGGGATCTTTTACTTTTTGATGATTCGTCCGCAGGCGAAAAAAGCCAAGGACCATGCCGACCTGCTCTCGGCACTCAAGCCTGGCGACGAGGTGATTACCTCGGGTGGGATTATTGGACGTGTGCGCAGTGTACAGGAAGCCTTTGTCACCATTGATGCGGGCGGCAGCCACCTCAAGATTGTCAAAGAGCACATTTCCCGTAACACCCAGGAGCTGGTCTCTTCGGCGAAGGCGGCTAAGTCGGCGAAAGCGGGCGCCAAAGCCAAAAGCAATGCATAGCATATAATAAATGCAGGACGCAAAGAGAGAGGGGTGCGCTTGCGCGTGCATGGAGGAGTGCAGATGAAAGATGTCTTGACCTATGTGTTAGGCTTCCTGCTCAGCCTGAGCTGCTGTGCTTCGCTAAGCTGGGCGCGAGTTCCAGATGAGGTCGAAAGTCAAGGAGGGCATGCTCTTGGTTTTGGCAATGCCGGAGCGGTGGCTTCGAGTGGGATTTCTTCGGTGCGTGCCAACCCGGCGATGCTCGCGGTAGAAAAGCAATATACCGTACACGCGGGCTATCACTGGCCGAGTTCGGGGAGAGACTTTTATCAGCTCGGCGTGGTGGACTCCAAGACCTCTCCGGTGGCTGCAGGAGTAAGCTATACCGAAGGGGTGGCTTCTTTCTCGACGCAGGGCTTGCCGGGTGCCCCATCCTCTGCGGAACAAGAACAAATCTTACTTGACTCTCCAATTGAGCGCCGTGCTTCCTTAGGCTTTGCCATGCCGCTCGAATACTTTGCCTTGGGCATTGGGGGGGAGTTTGTGGAAGGCTTTCCTCCGGTGGCCTTTGAACGTTGGCAGGGCTTAGAAGAGGTGCCGAAGCAACGCGGTATTGGCGTCCATCTCGGCGCAGCAGGGCTGGTGACCAAGATGATTCGCTTTGGGGTCTCGGCGGAAAACTTAAACCAATCGACCATGATGGACTTGGCTCCCACCGTCTACCGCGGCTCGGTGGCCGTGATTCTGATGGGCGGTTCGGTGACTCTGCACGTGGATGTGCATCGCCGTGAACGTGTGGCGCAAGAGCTTGAATACCAGCGGCAGCAAATCGCTTTGGCCACTGCCGAGGCACCCTATCAAGGCCCGGATATGAGTAGGCCTGAAGACATGGCCACCGGGTCATTCTCCGTGCGCATGTACGACATGTTCATGCTTCTTGGAGGCTATGCTCATGAGTTGCATGGGGAGCATCCCCGCCGCAGTCTTTCAGGAGGCTTGGCCCTGGTCAATCAAATGGTTTCCCTTTCCTACATGGCCTCGCGGCCTTACTTGGCGGATGCCAAGTCCCATCACGCGGTCAATCTCGCCATTCAGATGAATATGTAGGGTGATTCAAAATTTAAGAGATACCCGGAAAAATGCGCCCAGTGAGGGGGTCCGCATCTCTCGTGGTGTTGCCGGTCTTTCCCTCTGCACGATTTTGTGGATCGCCTGATCCGGTGTAGGCTTAAAGGTGGTAAGCTGGCGCCCTGTGGTACGTCCGTTGCACCTAGCGAGCGAGAAGGAGGAATCGAACTCATTCGGACACGACAATAGTGCGTGAGTGGAATTGCGGAGAACACCTTTTCTAATATCTTTTTCCGGAGATAAAAAGGCGTCCTCCTTGCCGATTCCACTCCCATCATAACAAGACTTCCTTCCAGAGCAAAACTAGAGATCTACGGAATGTGGTCAGCTATTGTCCAAACGCTAAAAATCATCTATTTACAAGGAGTTTGGAAGATGGGAAATCAATGCCGATTAGACTTAGATGTGGCCAACCTGGACGTGTTTGCCAGCTTGGCCGAGCACTTCAACCACAGCCGCGGGCAGACCGCGTTTGCCCGTGCCGAGGCCGGGCTGAGCCACTACCGTGTGGCCACCTTACACGGCGAGGTGAGTGCAGAAGACTTGCATGAGCTGGCGCAAAGCCAGCAGAATGTGGCCTTTCTCACCGACCTTGAAGGCGTGCCGGAGCAGCACGAGCGGATCTGTGCCGACCCGTACAAGAGCATGCTGGCCGACCGTTATGTACGGCGTAAGTCGGTGGTAAGCTTCGACCTCAACTTCGCCGACAGCATGGAAGACTTTGTCACCATGAACGAGGAGCAGAAGTACCGCGTCGCTCAGGTGGCGGCTTACTTTATCCTCGCGGCGTGCAAGGAGAACTGTCTGCCGTTGTGGATGCTAGTGTATAGTGGACGGGGCTTGCACCTGCACTTTAAGTTGAGCACGCCGCTGGCGTTGTCTTCGAGTACGGCCTATCAGACCAAGTACAAGCGCTGGTGTGGGCTGCTCGAAGTGTTGTTACGCCAGCAGTACAAGCTTGACCGGACTTGCCGTAACCCGGCACGGCTGTTTCGCCTGCCTTGCTCGCGCAATATGAGTGTCACCGGGGAAACCCTGCAAACCGAGGTGTTCTTCCTCGACCGGCATGCAGATGCGAGTAAGTTCTTTGTCGATGTGGGCACCCACCTGCGGGTGTGGACGAGCGAACCGTACCCTAAACTTGACCCGCGCGCTTTCTCCGAAGCCAGCAAACGCCAGGATGAGATCTATAAGCGCTTTGACTGTGACGGGGATGGGGTGTGGCAGGTACTGCAAACCGAAGATGGCTGTCGGCGGCGCTGGTTGTGTGACCCGCTCAGGGTAGCCGCCATGACCCGGGATGCCCAGGGCCGCGGCTGGGGGCGTGAGTTGGTCTTTCACGATGCCGATGGAGTAGAAAAGCGTTGGAACATGCCTTTGGCGTTGTTGGCAGGTAGTGGCTTAGCCTTGCGACGCCACCTGCTCAGCCTTGGCCTGCACCTGTGCTTGGATGATGACGCTCAGGTGCCCTTGATGCACTATCTGTTGTGGTCGCAGCCCTCACAGCGCATTGAAGTGGCTGCCTAGTCCTCTCGTTTTTGGGATTGCTGAGAGTGCCTGGTTGTTCACAACTTAGCCTACTTTGTGGACGGGCTTGGGACCCGTCCACACTTTCCTCTCGTTGCAAACGTAAAGCTTGAACTTTTATCCTCGCCCCGAAGACTCCGTTTTTGCGATGGGCTTAAAAATATTTAAGTTAAGTTGACAAAAAGCACCTTGAAGATATAATTGCGTCGATTTTATGTGAATATTTCCAATTAGGTAAATAAAAATGTTTAAAACACACTTTAAAAATTTTGTTAAAGTATCTTTTGTACTCAGTGCAATCAGTGTAAAGGGGGTAAGTCTACCCAAAGCTGAACTCAATCGCGAACAGGCACTCCAGTTAGTGGCTCACGGCAACTGCTTGCGAGGGCAGAACCTTACCGGGCTTGATTTTTCGGGAGTACACTTTTTACAGACAGACTTTACCGGCGCAGTTCTACGAGGAGTCAATTTCACCGGAGCTAACCTCAGAGGTGCTACTCTGAAAGGCACAGATCTTGCCGAAGCCAACTTGGCAAAAACTAACCTCGAAGGAGCGATATTCACGAATGCAAATTTACATGGGGCTGTGTTCACCGATGCAAACATCACAAAAGCTTGGTGGAACAATACTCTCTTAGAAGGAAAAGGTTTAGAAAGAAAGTCCACAAAACGATCTATTACCAAAGAAGCGCTAGTCGCACAATACGCGGGGGGGCAGCGACACTTTGCCAATCTTGACCTTCGATCTCTCGACCTTACAGATATTAACTTTTCGGGTGGGAACTTTTCGGGGGCTGACTTTTCGGGTGGGAACTTTGCGAGGTCTAACTTTGCGGGGGCTAACTTTTCTGGAGCTAACCTTAAAGCTAGTAGCCTCGAAGGGGCGATCCTTGAAGGGGCCGTATTTCAAGATGCCGTTCTTACAGGAGTGGATTTCACCGATGCTACTCTTGACTATGCTGATTTTACAGGCACAGACTTGAATGGTGTATTATTTTCGCAGTCAAATTTGGACGGAACGATTTTTGCGAATGCTAAGCTCACAGGCGCAGATATCAAAAATGCCCTCTGGAGTGCTCATCACTTTCTCAGCCTCAAGCAACGTCGTGAGATGGAGTCTATCGAAGAAGATCGGCTTAGGCTTGTGGTGGACCTTAAAGGAGCCCATCTTTCGGATGCTCAAGTCTGTTTTTTGTATGAGCAGGGGGGCCGAGATTTTCGGAAAGTCGTTGTCGAAAAAGCAGACGGTTTTTTCAATCAAGTGTGGGAAGACGCTGACTTTGCGGATGCTGACCTGAGTGGTTTACGCTTTTGTCAGACCAAACTCAAACGCATTGACTTTAGAGGGACAAATCTTTGTGATGTTCTCTTTAAGGAGATATCCCTAGAATGGCCTCTGCTGAGTGATGCTAAACTCCACAATACAAGATTTCAAAACTCCAAGCTTCTTGAAGTGAACTTCAAGGGCACCCATCACAAAGGCGTCCAGTTTCAAGGTACAGATCTGCAGTCTACGCGAGGCCTTTGGGCGCATAAAATTCTACACCGCGTTTTTGGCCTAGCCCAAAGAAATGGTTTGCAAATTACCTATCCATAGACCATCTCTCTCAAATTATGTGCTTTTGATGCCAAAGCATATGTGTTGTTTACAATGATTTTTTAGGCTTTCGATATGTTACGTTTCTACTCTCGATATTTTTTACTTCTGGTTTCCTTTTTTAGGGCCATCTTGTTTCCTCAAACATGCGCCCTGGCGGCCCCGGTTGAATTAACTCGAAGCCAATTAGATTTTCGTTTGCAGTATCATCAGACGATCTCTGATACGGATCTTCGCGAGCTACCTTTTGAAAATCGGGAGGACTTGGCCCTTGTAGATCGCGATTTTACCAACACCATGCTGAACTCCTCGCAAGCTGTGGCACTTATCCGTGAAGGTGTCGATTTGAGTGGGGCCAACTTGGAGGGGCAAGACTTTACAAGCAGTCTCGAAGAGAGCTGCGATCTTCAAGGTGCACGTTTAGCAGGGGCCAATCTCTGCAATACCAGATTATGTTGCGCAAAACTTCAAAGAGGCTATTTGGAGGATGCTCAGTTCCGAGGAAGTGACCTCACCCGTGTGAACTTTGCACATGCGGATTTGAAAGGGGTGGATTTTACGGGAGCCATTTTAAAGGATACTCATTTCCATGGAGCAGACATCGCAGGAGTGATCTTCAATCAAACCAGCTTGGCTGATACCCAGCTATCTGGACGTCAAGTTCGTAAGCTTTATGCCCGAGGTCATAGAAATTTCGCAGGTGCAAACCTTACCGCTATCGATTTAAAAGATACCCCAGGTCTAACCGGCATCAACTTTGCTCGGGCGAATCTCACGAGGGCTGACCTTACGGGAGTCGACCTCACGAATGCTGATTTGCGTTATGCAAACCTCACCAAGGCTATCCTCCGCGATACCACCTTGAAGGGAGCTAAATTTAAGGGGGCTAGACTCAGGGGTGTCAAGGGTTTAGCTTGGAGGATCAAACTGCTTACAGCATTTAGTGGCTTTTAGAAAATACACTTTACTTGTCCTCCACTTCATAGAAAGATCCATCATGCGTAAAGTATTTGCCCTTGTTCTCTTTCATGCTTCCTTCACAGTGTGGGGGTTTAGCATGAGTCATCAATTTGTGGCCGACATTGTTCATTTGGGTTGTCCCTATGTAAATGTCTCTAAAATTGTGCACTCGTGTCGAAGTGCCATGACCAACCCACAACTCAATTTTACGGAAGCCTTACACAGGTACAATTGTCCTGCGGTAGCTAGTTCCATCCTTGTGGATGCTTGCCAGCTTGCTTACTCGGCAGCTCCAGCAAGCCCTTCAGGAGGAAAAGGACTCAAAGAACACTTAGGCTTTGGTTTGTCTATCTCTGGTGTGGTGCTGATTATGGGCAGCCGGGTACTCAGCATGCATCGTAAAGATGCTGAGACTTTCTATAAGGTGAAAGCTGAGCTTATTGATAAGTACCTCGAACGAGTTCAAGAAATCATCTCTAAATCTAAACAAATGGATTTGAACCACGAGCGTTTAAGTATCAGATCTCATGTACTTCGAACAACCGCATACCAGGAGTCAGACTTCCGAAGTGATATCTACGATCAAATTTTTGAAGATCATAATAGTTATCACCAACAGATTTTTGAGCTGCTCGATAAAGCAAAAACCCCTCAAGGTTTTTCTCCACAATACACTGAAGAAGCTACGCAGATTTTAGAGAGATTGGGTGCAGAAGTCACCAACAGAATCCATGGCAAGGGGCGTTTTCTCCATCGTCACCTTCCTGAGCTACTCCTGAACCTGGGTGGCTTCATCACCATTGTGGGGACCACACTCAATGCCTATCTGTAGGAAGGTGTTGCTAAGTTTGGGGTACCCATGGGTACAGCCGATGCTGTGTGGTTATCGCCTTGGCCGTGCATCGAATTCGCTATCTAGTCCTCGTGTTGTGGCTGCAGCACCCACTCTCTCGCCTTGAGCAGACTCGAAGGCTTTATGAGCGGGATTTTACCCCGCTCATAAATTTTTGCGTTGCAAAATCAAATGCTTAAAATTTTTTCCTTGCCCAAAAACCTGGGTTTTTGCTACCTATGGCCACACCAGCGTAAATCTGGATAACAGCTTGATGTTAAAGGAGTCGTGGATGCGTAAGCTATGGTTATTGTCCGTGTTGCTACCCTTATCTGCCGAGGGTGCGCGTAAAGATTTTTCCGAGTATCTCTCGCCCCAAACCCGTGGGGCGTACACCATGGAGGTGGATACGGATGTGGGCTTTTATGTACGTGGCCAACATGGGGAGACCTTGATCCCCTTTGGGGCGACTCGCTTTGGTCGGCTGCCTGCTGAGTTGGACTACCCCACGGCGTTATCTGTGTATGTGGATAGTGGGGGCCGCTTTGCGATTCAGGACGATGGTCAGGGCTACCCGTTGCAGGTGCAGCCTTATGCATCTCTGCGTGGAGGGGGCGATGGGGCTTCAGGCTGTCGCAAGGAACAGCGTGAGTGTGTAAATGACTCGAATACAAGGTATGACAAAGCAATGGAAAAGTGCGAGTCCAAAATGGGTGACAAGGACCGTCAGGATTGCAGGGCAGAAGCGCGGACAGAACGTGATCGTGATGTTTCAAAGTGCGACAGAGACACTGACAAGTGTTATGAGCACAGTGAACGTGAGTCGCGTGCGGATGGTAGTAACTTTGGGAGTTCCATTGGCGCTGGGGAGCGGATATTTGACAGTCTGTCAGAGAAGATTGCGAGCTTTTTGGGCGGCTAGCTAAGTGAGGTGCGGGGGCAGGTCGAGGAAGAAGGTCTCTCCTCTCCTGCTTTCGCCCTCTCTCCAGCTTGCGAGTAAATAAACACCTGTAAGAATAATGAAATCAACGAGATAGGTCTCCAGAAACCCTGCCAATATTGATTTTTCGCAATTTAAGTGATAAATAATCCTTACCGATGTGCTTAGAAAGTTTTTGAACCCATCTAAGCATAGAGGACATAAAATGTTTAAGGCAAAGATCCTAGGTCTATTTCTGCTATTGGGCGTAGTGGTCGGGCTAAAGGAAGGCTGGTCAATGGACCCCACTGCTCCGGCACCTGCGGGAGAAAGTGCGGAAAGTGTGTACGAAGATGCCCGTGCTTTTCCCTTGCCGCACACCCAGCAGTTGCAACGCGATCTCCAAGTGGTTTTTAATCGGCATCTTGCCGAGCGCCTGGAGCCTGAGCAAGCAGCGGTGTTGACGCGTGACCTCGCAACGCAGATGGAAGTCTATGTGGAAAATGCCCTAGACTACCGTCATCAGCAGGTGCGTCAGCAGGCATGCCAAATGGCGCGGCAACTGGCTGCCCAGCAGGAGCAAGAAGGCCATACGGTGACCTTTTCCGATTACCTCGGCTTTGCGTGTACCACAGCTTCGGCAGTATGCTCCACCTTGCAGGATGTCAGTGGCAATGAGGGATGGGCTCAGATGCTGGCCCAGGGCTTTGGTTAGGGCAAGAATGCCACAGCCGTGGCAGCGGCGATGCTGTTGTTACCCCCTTTGGTGCAGCATATGTATATCTGCGCCCGTAGGCGCCTGGCGCGTGAACCTGTGCGGATTCGTGAGGTGATTGAGCAGATCGAGCAGCAGCTGCAGCAGCGCTTGACCCAACCACAGGAACAAGGAACAGTGCAGCTGGTGCGTGCGTTGTTGGGTGTGAACCGCCTCCGCCTGCCCGGAGCAGATGTGGAGAATGGAGACGGTGGGCGCACAGTGACGCGGCGTCGCTATGTGTGGTTTTATCCGGAAGCTCAGCCTACCTTACCTGGTCGGGTGGTCAATTGGGTGCAAAAAGACTATATCTATGGCATCGCCTTAGAGGTAGAGCATCCGCAAAGTGCCGGGACCTTATACGTGTTGCCGCTGACGGAAGTGAGTCTGCGTGACCGGCGCTTGCGCTTGCGCCAGGCTGATCTGGGGCTGAGCAAGCCGGCGAAGGAAGATTTTTTAGATCCCAGCCCGATCCCGTCTGGGGTGCAGCGTAGGCGTGTTGAAAATCGAGAAGCTAACTTCGCTGCTTTTGAGCAAATGATGGCAAAAGCAGGCCTCACCAGACAAGATGTGAATTTGCGCCAGGATCAGCGCCTTGCTGTGTACCATGTTGAGGGTGTGGACAAGGTGGTGACCTTAAAGACCTCGCAAGAGAATAGCCCGGCGCTGACATTAATTTGGGCGCCACAAAATTGAAAGAGAGCTTAAGAGAATGAACGTATGTTTCCGCAAGTATGTGGGTTTTGGGGTGCTGATGCTTGGTTTGATTGCTCCGGTGTTGGGAAGTGCACAGCCCGCCAGGGTGGTGCAGTCGGCTGCACAGGGCGCTTGTATGAGTCCGCAGCTACAGGCGCAGATTTGGGAGCAGTTCCTCCACCCCCGGCCTAAGGCACCTTGGTATGGAATGCCAGCTTTTGAGCTGGTGGCCTGCCTTTCCAAATCAGCGCCGGAAGGTTTTGATTTTATCGATGGCCTGGGTGGTTTTATCAGTCGTTTGGGTAATGTGGTTGAGTTTCGCTCTTACCTAGAGGAGTATGATGACTATCTTCACAGGGAGGTCAGCCCTCAAGCTTCTTTTTGGGTCTACTTGGCGGCGTTGACCTACTGGCGTGATGTGGACTTTGCTCCTTTAAAACCTTTTACGCGTTATGTTACTTTGGACGTGTCAATTGATTGGAAAAGGGGCTTGAGGTGGGGTGGTGCGGCCTATGAGCAACGCAACCAAGATTTGGCAACCTACCGCTCGCAATATGCGGAAGTGCTGCTGCAGCGCTTCTTCGCACGCAACCATTACCGGGACCGTTGGGGCATCTCTCGGGGAGATACGCAGCAGGCGATCCTGACGGATGGACGTCGCGACACCCCGGAATACATTCTCCAAGAACTCGCCGACTTTGCCGAGAAGTACCCTGGAGTGACGCTGAAAGAACGCTTGGACAGCCTCTATCAAGCGCAGTTGGCCGAGCGGCAACCGGCGCCGAGTCGTGCGTCCACGCTGCGTCGCCGTTTGGCTGCACAAGGCTAAAAGGCCTTACCCTCCTTTATAAATCCAGTTTCCTGGTCTGTTGTGCTCTCTCCTACACCTAGGAGGGGACTCTGACTTACGTTATCATTGAGGTGAATTAATCACTTTCATGACGATGTAATTGAGGTAAGGAGTCTCCGATGGCGCTTCGATATGCGATGTTTATGGCTTTGTTATGTGTTGCTCCCTGGGCAATGGCCGATACCTATGAGCTAGATGGATCTCACACCTATGCGTATTTCCGGATTAAGCATTTTGACAAGGGCTTTTTCACGGGGGTGTTTAAAGAAGTCAAAGGCAGCTTTCGTGCCGATGGCAAAGATGAGGCCAAGCCTGAGATTAAGCTGACCATTGACGTGGACTCCCTCGACAGCTTTCATCCGAAGCGCAACGATCATCTGTTAGGACCCGACTTTTTTAATGCCAAGCGCTTTAAGCAAATCACCTTCACCAGTTCGGAGGTGAAAAAAGTTAACGAGCAGGAATACCAAGTTACCGGGGAGCTGAGCATGCACGGGGTGACCAAAACCGTGAAGGGCAAAGTGGTGCGTGGCACCACTGGTAAAGACCCCTGGGGCGGACATCGTACGGGGGGCAACGTGTACCTGACCATTGACCGGACGGACTTTGGGATCAAGCACTCGCCCGAGCCGGCTATTGGCCATAAAGTGGACATTGATCTCTATTTTGAAGCGCTGCGTAAGTAAGCCTCCATGCCGGTTGAGGAGAGGATAGATGTTTGAGTTTGTCTTAAATCAGCTGATGATCTTTGGACTGCCGGTGTGCGGTCTTGGGGTCTTGTATTTGATCGATTGGAAACTCTTTCCCTTGATCGGAGGGCGTCACCTCGATCTGCTTACCTTTGTGGTTTTCTTTACTATCTCGATGATTGCGATTGTGGGTGTTCCGACGTTTCCACCGCTGGATACCACCCGGGCACTGATTTTTATCACGCCTGGGTGTATGGTCTCGGTGCTACTTTCTGATCTCCGCGCGCGTCTGGGTTTTGACCTTCTCTTGCTGAATGTGGGCCTCTACTACGTGTTCCATCCTTTGTTAGAAGATGGTGGCCTGACCATTGTGGCCCATTGGCTGGGGGGCAACCTGGTGGCAATGGGCTTGTGGGTGATGCTGCTGTTGCTGAAGGCGGCGCTGTTGCGGATGGTCCTGCCTTTTGTGTTGCTGGCCATGGGGGGTTTTGCCTTTGTGGCGGGGAGTCTGTCGATTGGGCAAGTGCTGATTGTGACTTCGATTCCCTTGTCTTCCCAGATGGTGTACTGCTTGGTGACACGGCGGGAACTCTCGCCGTTGCGTTACGCTTACTTTGTGGCCGTGCTGCCGGTGGTGATGGCTTTTGAGTACTTCCACTACGTCTACTAGTTGTGGCGAGGGGGATGTTCAGCCCCATCTTTTTTCCTGCTTTCCTTGAAAATCCTTTATTTATATGATCTTAGCGTGAAAATGTGTTAGATCAGTATTGGATTTGCACCAGTTGTATACCAGCTGGACTCAAAAATAGCGGACGTAAACTCCTGGAGGTTGTTGTGGGAGGTGAGGGGAAGATGAAACTGCAGATTTCGGTACAACTCAAGCCAGGTATTTTAGACCCCGAAGCACGAGAGATCCAAGCCTCGTTGCAGAGATTAGGGCATACACAGGTGGACACGTTGACGGTGGCCAAGGCCTATGTGTTGGAGTTTGACCCAAAGAAGGTGAGTGAAACCGAGGCTTGGTCGTGTGCACAGCAAATTGCGGCAGAGCATTTAGCCAATCCGGTGGCGCAGAACTTTCAGATTGACCGGGTGGGTGCGGCAGAGGAGGAGGCCTGATATGCAACAGCACAAAGACGGCCCGACCGTGGCCCTGTTGGCCTTTCCTGGTTCGAACTGTGATCAGGATGCGCAGAAGGCTTTTGCGCACGTTTTTGGCTGGCAGCTGGAAGTGGTGCACGCGAGTGCCTCAGCTTTTGCCCGGCGTCCAGATGCGGTTTTTATTCCCGGAGGTTTTTCCTACGGAGATTATCTGCGTGCGGGACATCTGGCCAGCATTGCGCCGATCATTCCCGCGTTGAAGGCCTTTATTGCAGAGGGCGGTGCAGTGATGGGAGTGTGCAATGGTTTTCAGATTTTGACGGAGATGGGTGCCCTGCCTGGGGCATTATTGCCGAACGCGCGGCAGCGTTTTGTCTGTGACCAGGTGGAATGCTTGCACGAGCCAGGGCCTTCAAGCTGCCACGGACGGGAGCGTGGGCAAACCCTACGCTTGCCGATTGCTCACGGAGAGGGGCGCTATTACATCGATGAGGATGGTTTGGCGCAGTTGGAAGCCAAGCAACAAATTTTTCTCCGCTATGCGGACAACCCCAACGGTTCCACCGCGGCTATTGCGGGGATCTGTTCGGAAAATGGCAAGGTCTTTGGGCTGATGCCCCACCCTGAACGAGCCTATTTAGAGCACATTGGTGGTACGGATGGACAGTGCTTGTTGCGTGCCTTTGCGGCTACCTTTGTGTAACTCATGCGTGTTCTTTGTATATGTTTATTCTGGTTGAAGAGGTGTCTAAGATATGATGCAGGAGCCGGTAAATCGCGCCCAGACGTGGTCTTTAAAAGACGATGTGTTGGCGCAGCATAGTCTCAGTGTGGAGGAGGGGCGTAATATTGCGACCATTCTCGCCCGCGATCCTACTCTGGCCGAACTGGGTGTTTTCTCGGTGATGTGGAGTGAGCACTGTAGTTACAAGACGTCTAAAAAATATTTGGCCAAGTTGCCGACTCAGGGCAAGCATGTGCTCATTGGTCCGGGCGAAAATGCTGGGGCGGTGCGTATTGCCCCAGGGTGTGCAGTGGTCTTCAAGATGGAAAGCCATAATCACCCGAGTTACATTGATCCGGTGCAAGGAGCAGCGACGGGTGTCGGAGGTATCTTACGCGATGTCTTCTGTATGGGTGCCCGCCCGATTGCGGTGACCAATGCCTTGCGTTTTGGGGCGCCGGAGCACCCGAAAAGTCGTTGGCTCACCCACGGGGTGGTGAAGGGGATTAGTCAGTACGGTAACTGTGTGGGCATTGCCAATATTGGGGGGAGTGTCCGCTATGACGAGCGTTACAACGGCAATATCCTGGTAAATGCCGGAGCGATCGGTTTGGCGGCGGAAGATAAGATCTTTCTTGGAGAAGCGAAGCACCCCGGGCAACATATCTACTATGTGGGTGCGCCCACAGGACGTGACGGGATTCACGGTGCGGTGATGGCCTCGGATGTTTTTGCGGATGGGGAAGATGCGGAGAGGTCTGCCGTACAGGTGGGTGACCCGTATTATGAAAAACTGCTGATAGAAGTCACCTTACAAGCGATTGCCGAAGGGGTGGTCAGTGGCCTGCAAGACATGGGGGCGGCGGGTCTGACCAGCTCGATTCTAGAAATGGCAGCTCGTGGAGGCACCGGAGTGCATCTATCTTTAGAGAAGGTTCCGACGCGTGCTCCAGGCATGAGCGCCTATGAGCTGTTGCTTTCCGAGACTCAGGAGCGGATGGCCATGGTGGTGGCTCCGGAGCGTGCGGCTGAGCTACAACGGATCTGTGCTGCTTGGGGGCTGGACTGTTCTCCTATTGGCGTGGTGACGGATTCGAATCGTTTTGTGGCCACTTTAGACGGCGTGGTTGAAGTCGATATTCCGATTCCGGCTTTGGATTCCTTTGCCCCCCAGGCGGACTTACCTTGCACGACCTACCCGCGCCCCACGTATGAAGATTATCTAAAGTCGGAGCAGCGTGTACAACAGCAGCTCCAAGAGGTGGACCTGTGTGAAGCATGGCAGCACTGTAGTCAGATGCAGGTGCGGACACCTTCTATCTACACCTGTTATGACCGCCACATTGGTTCGATGTCTGTGTTCGGGCCCGAGCATGGGGGGGCAGCCTTACTCGATCTGGCGCAGAAACCCATCGATGTTGAGGTGGAAATCCCTCCCGGGTTGGGTTTGGCCTATGCGGAAGCATCCTTGGAAGCCCCGTGCCAGCACCAGCCCTATCAGGGAGGCGCCCATGCGGTGGCGAAGGTCCTCCGGGCCTTGGCCTGTGTGGGAGGAGAAGCCTTAGGCTTGACTGACTGCCTCAACTTTGGCTCTCCCCAGGACCCGGATGTCTTGGGTGCTTTTCGGGAGGTCACCGAGGGGATTGCCCATGCCTGTGAACAGCTGGATGTGCCGATTGTGAGTGGTAATGTGAGCTTGTATAACTCCACTGGAACACGGCATATTCCCCCGACACCGATGCTCGGTGGGGTGGCACGGGTGCCCAATATTCATCACGCGCGTCCTGCCAAGTTGTCCTCCGCCTTGGAAGCTCGTCTTCTCTGGGTACGTCCTGCGGCCTCTCAAGTGAGTTGGGGGGGGACGGGGATAGCGGAGCATTACGCCCGTGCAGCATGTTCCACGCAAGTGCTGCCCCCACTCGATTTTGTGACCGAAAAAGCCGCGCACCAGCTCATCTTGAATCTGCTTGCAGAGGATTTTACCCTGCATGCCGTGAAAGATGTCAGCTTTCAAGGGGTCCTCGTGAATGCTTGTACGATGTTGGCAGAGCAAGATGTGATCTGGCAGCGTGATGCTTCTTTATGTCGAGAGGACTTTGGTTGGGTGCCGGCATCCTATCTATGTCTCTGCTCGTCAGACACGGTGGCATCGCTACGTGCGTGGGTGCAGGCCGCAGAGCTGGGGGTTGCTTTTGAAGTGGTCGAGCTGGGACGTGTGTTGCCAACTCCTGCGGGACAGTCTGCTGCAGCGCAACTAGGAGGAGAAGCGCTGCTCTTTCAAGACTTTTTATCTCACCAAATCGATCTCCTTGCTTAAACTGCACATATGCCGTGCCTGTACGGTTGCTCTTGTGGTACAGCAGGTAGATGCTGATACTATGAGAGTGTCTTTAGTTCATTCCTCATGGGCATTTAGATTTTCCACGGATGATTTGTTGCTATTTGTCACAAATTGGGGTATCACTTGTGGAGCTTTTTATAAACCCATATCTTTTTAAATTGTTTTCCTTTTAGCGTGGGATGCCTATGTTTTCAGCAAGAGTGCTTTGTCTGGGCTTGATGAAGTTTCTGTCCACTTTTGTGTATACAGCTGTGTTTGTCAACAAGGACACGCTGATTGTAACGACACCAGGCCTGGGCCCTGCCGCGATACCGGTGCTCAAAGGCGCGGTGATGTTGGCAGTGGCATTCATCATTTCGGGTTACTATGGCAAACTCACGGCCAAGTACGCCTTACACCAAACGATGAAGGGGTTTTTAATCTTCTTTGCCTGCTTCTTTTTGGTCTATGGATGGTTGCTTTTCCCCTATCAAGACTCTCTCCAGCTTGATTTTGTGAAGCGTTATTTTGCACCTCTGCTGGGCGAGGAACGCTCTTATCTGTATGGTGTGGTGGTGCACTGGTATCACACGCTCTTTTTTATTGTGGCCGAGCTATGGGGACAGTTTATGATTGTCACCTTGTTCTGGGGAGTGGCCAACTCCATCTCTGGGCTAGAAGATGCGAAGAAGCATTATGCTTTCTACACTGCTGCGGGAAACTTTGCCACCTTTATCAGTGGGCTGATGGTGGGGTATGTGACCCGCTCTATCGGTGATTTTCAGCAAGAGACTCAGGTGTTGATGGGGATTTCGATCCTCCTTTCCTTGGCCATGTATGTGTGCTTGCTACGCTTGGACCGAGAGATGGAAACAGTCGCGGCAAGCCAAAAGCCGAGCAAGAAAAATGTGGGCGGGTTCTTCGAGGCTTTTGGGATTGTGATGCGTTCCAAGCATCTGCTGGCAGTGTTTTTTGTGGTGGCGGGTTTTAGCTTTACCATGAATATGGTGGAGTTGTTTTGGAAAGACGCACTGCGCACCTTGTATCCGGACCCCTCGATGTATCGTGCGGTGTTGGGAGACGTGATTGGTCAGATTGGCTTGATGTCTTTCTTGATGGCCTTGTTTGTCTCGGTACCTATGTTGCGTTTTTTCTCGTGGCGCACCAATGCTTTGACGCCTCCGATCTTGATTGGGGCGGTGGCGATGACTTTTATGCTCGCCTATCTTGGCTACTACAGTGATATGCAATCATGGACGACGTGGCAGCCGACGATGATGCTGCTCGTCTCTTTAGGTTCGATCCACAATATTTCTGCTAAGGTGCTGAAGTACACTATTTTTGACCCCACCAAGGAAATGGCGCTGATCCCTATTCCCTATGATGAAAAGGTCCGCGGTAAGGCCGCGGTGGATGTGTTGTCCTCGCGGATGGCAAAGTCAGGTTCTTCCTGGGTACAGTTGATCGCTTTGGAAATTTCGGGACATGTACTCTCTGGAGCAGGGTTCTTGATTGCCCCGATCTTAGCGGTAACTTTCTTTGCTTGGATATACGGTGTGGTGGTCTTAGATCGCCGGATTCGCGAAGCTGTATAAGAGGACGTTGCGTTTGCGGTGTGCTCACAACAACGCCCTTAGGTGTTCGAGGTAGCAGCAACAGATGGGGAGTGGGCAAGGAACAGACAACGACTTTCAAGGGCGGATTTAGTTTGTTGGCCAAATGCATCCCAACAAAAGGTATGGGCGTGTGTGCTGCGTGCCTGTTTGAGGGCGGTGGAGTCGTGCGCTTTCCAGGCTGTGTGCATGGCACTGTAAAAGGATTCGAACCTTGTCGGCTCAAAATAGAATGCGTGTTCCCCTGCGACTTCGGGCAAGCTGGTAGCTTGAGCGCAAACCACTGCTGTGCCGCATGCCAGGGCTTCTAGGACGGGGAGACCAAAGCCTTCGTAGATGGAGGGAAAGAGGAGTGCTTTTGCGTGGCGTAGCACATACGCAAGCTCGTGATCGTTGAGGGGACCGGTGAAGATGAAACGGCTGCGGAGCCGTTTTTCGTCAATTTGTTTGCACAGCTGCTCAGGGCGTGTCCCGCAGACAATGACCTTGAGTTGAGGATCGTGGTCGTGCATGATTTCGACGGCTTGGACAATCCATTCAAGATTCTTATGAGCCTTGTCACTGGCGATCGCGACAAAGTAAGGGCCTGTGTGGGCAAGGTGTGGGGCAAGTGTTGCGGGTGCGTTGGTTTCCAAGCGAAAGCATTCCGCAACCCCATTGCCCGTCACCACAATTTTGCCTTTACTCGCTGGATAAATGCGTTCGAGTTCTGTCTGTGAGAACTTGGAGACGGTAAAGATAAGTTGCGCGCGTGAGATCGCCCGTGCAACGAGCAGTCGATAATACCATTTTTGTGCCATACCGTAATGGTGGGGTAAGTGGACGTGGTTTAGGTCATGGATGGTCATGACCAATGGGCAGGGTGTCCACATGAGGGACATAAAAGATGGTGAGTGAAATAATTGACAACCGATTTTTTTGAGTAGGAGAGGCAGTAGCAGCTGTTCTTGGAGGCTGATCCAGGGAATGGAGGTTTGCACCTGAGCTATTGCGGTGGAGCACGTAAATTGTTCTTGGGGGAAGTCCGGTGCGGTCAGCATCACGGGGACGA
Source organism: Zetaproteobacteria bacterium (assembly GCA_028817975.1). Classification (GTDB taxonomy): domain Bacteria; phylum Bdellovibrionota_B; class Oligoflexia; order Oligoflexales; family Bog-1112; genus JAPPOJ01. The sequence continues at coordinate 23,667 of JAPPOJ010000223.1, forward strand.
GGTAAGGAGAAGGATTTTGGGCTAGGTATTTCAGCCATTCGAGTGTATACCTGGCTATACCATGAGTATTCTTCCGGGTAATCATACGTGCGTCGACAACTAGCTTAGTTGTTTTAAACCGGGGTGCCATACGATTTCTCCTTACATCGCGTCGTGTGTCCCAACTGTTGCTACACAGGTTTACATAGCATGAGCATAGCAAAAGCAGATATGGATCTTTATAACATGCCCGTTCCTTCTCTCGGGGAAGTTTTGCAACCTGAGCAGGCCATGTTGCTTACAGTGCAACTGGGCTTGCGTGGTCTAGGGTTGACTGGACTTAACCCGATGGTGGGCTGCTGTATTTTAGATCGCCAAGGTATTTTGATAGGGATAGGGTGGCACGCAGGTTATGGTGCTGCCCATGCAGAGGTGGCTGCGATTCAGCAGGTGCGGGCCTCAGGATATGCGCAGCGCTTGTCAGGTGCGGTGCTGTATTCTTCTTTAGAGCCGTGTTGCCATCACGGGAAGACTCCCCCGTGTACGGAGTTGATAGCTGCTTTGCCTGTGGCTAAGGTGGTGTACGGAGATCAAGATCCAAATCCACAGGTTTCCGGCAAGGGGGCGCAGAAGTTGCGTCAAGCTGGAATTGTGGTGGAGACACCTGACCTTTATCGGCGTTACACGCGGAGCATGATTGCTTCGTTCTCGACCAACCAATATCATGGTCGTGCCCATGTGGTGGCTAAAGCAGCACAGTCTAGGGACGGAGTCGTGGGGGTAGATAAGGTGTCTAAGTTTCAGATCACTCCCCCTGAAGTGCAAGTGAAGTGTCATTTTTTGCGCCAGCGTGCAGATCTGATTGCGATTGGTTGTGGCACGGCACGCGTGGATAACCCCTCCCTTTCGGTGCGCTCCCCTTTCATTCGTCAGGTGCGTCAACCCGATACTCTTGTGGTGGACCCTCAGGGAGAAGCTCTACGTCACTTTTGTGAGCGTGCGCAGGCCCCTGCTTGGCTGCAAGCCGGGCGACACTCCTTTTGGGCGGTGCAGCCGGAGGTTCAAGCTGCTGTAGAGGTGCAAACACGGATGACTCCTTGGTTGGAGCAAGCTCTCCAGGAACAGAGCCTTATCTTGTTCTCGCATGCTTATGTGGGTGCGCGCTTTGATTGGCATGTCTTTACCACTTGGGTTTACCAGCATCACCGGGTAGCCACGATCTTACTCGAAGGAGGAGTAGGGCTGTGGGAGGGGGCCTTCTCCCAAAAGATGGTGGATGAGCTGCATCTCCTGCAAAACCAGCGCGAGTTGGGTACTGTTCCTGGAGCTGTGTTCTGGCAAGCACAGTCACCTAAGTGGGACTTAAAGTTGTGGGGCAGTTGGTCCCTCGATGGTGACAATATTTGGCAACAGAGTTTTGTCACCTATGCTGAAAAGTGAGGGCCATAACAATCCATGTTTGGTGGGAGGGGATCAGATGACTAGACCTAGTTTTGAATCGATTTATATGCAGTTAGCAGATAGTTTGGCACGTCGCTCAACCTGTCGACGTTTGCAAGTAGGGACTGTGATTACAAGCACGGATTTCCGGAAGGTGCTTGCTGTAGGTTACAATGGCAATGCCACGGGTCTCAAGAATGACTGTGATACTACGATTCCTGGTCAATGCGGCTGCTTGCATTCGGAAGAGAATGCAGTCATTAATTGTGACTCTCAGCGTTTTGTCGAAAAATTGGTTTTTATCACCCACTTTCCTTGTAAAATGTGCGCGAAACGGTTGATTAATCTCGGCTCGGTGAAAAAAGTTTATTATCAGCGTATGTATCGTTGTACGGAGGCTGGAGACATTTTACAGCTGGCTGGAATTGAGTTGTGTCATTTGGACCTCTCTTTACCTGCGTATCAGCTGGGTGAGTTGGGGCTTACCCGCCCCGTGGCGCATTAATGGTATACAAAGGATATGTGGGGGGGTGAAAGGGAGATCTATGCTGCAAGTAGAAGATGTGCTGCATTTTTGGTTTGAAGAGCTGACTATGTCGCAGTGGTACACCAAAGACCCTGATTTGGATGCCTCTATTCGTAAGCGTTTTGGTGAGCTGCACCGTCAAGCTACCTTAGCTGAGCTGGTGGAGTGGCGTACGAGCTTTGACGGACGGGTGGCTGAGATTATTGTGTTGGATCAATTTAGCCGTAACCTTTTTCGTGATTCTCCCCAGGCGTTTGCTTATGATGGTATGAGCCTCGTGTTAGCACAGGAGGCCATTGCTCAGGGGGCCTTAGATGTTGTCAACCCGTCCTATCAGCATCATTTTTTGCTCCCTTATATGCATAGCGAGTCGTTATGGGTCCATGAGCGTGCTGTAGAGCTACGGCAAAAATACGGTTTAGACTTAGAATATGAACTGCAGCATCTACATATTATTGAACGCTTTGGACGCTACCCCCACCGCAATGCGATTTTAGGTCGTATATCCACTGCTGAAGAAGCCGCTTTTTTGCAGGAGCCAGATTCTTCTTTTTAAGAGGAGATTTGCTTTCCCTAGACCCCTAGAGCACCTTAACCAAAGAATGGTAGAGGTGAGGATGTTTCGGAGAACCGCGCGAGTGGGTACTTTTGCGAAATGCTCGCGGGACACCCGACAAAGTTTCTCCATGCCTGATGGACTGCGGCTGCATTGGGAACCAGGCCGCTGCTATCGGGGCGAAGTGTGCGTGGGTGCAGCTTCATCGGCTGTACCAGGTTGTTGGTTTGGCCCACGACTCCTTGCAGTGCAGCAAACCTTTTGCCAATAAACATGTAAGAAGTTGTGGTGGCGTGGTCTTTTCCTTTTTCATTATTGTTGTAGGCAGTGCGTCCAAAGTCGGTGATCATGGCGATGTGAAGCCGATCGGCCAAGCCTTTTTGTGCAGCTAGCGTGTAAGCAAAGTCAATGGTTGCCATGACCTTGAGCATTTCGCTGTTTTGTCGGCTATCGTTGTTGTCGTGAGAGTCAAACTTACCGATGTCCATACTTGCTGCGGTTGTTAATCCGGCAGCAAAGCCGGCCATAATCAGTTCGATCCGGTGGATATTATTGTCACGTGCTTTTTGACCGGGGAGGTGTTGCCCAAGGCTGCTGATGTTTTCCATCTGCTTTTGGGCAGCAATGGATTGTGCGAGCAGTTGGCGGTGCTTGCGTGAGAGGGATTTACTTTGCATTTGTTGGCGCATGCGTTGATGTAAGTGTTCTCGTAAGCGCAGGTACTCCTGGCGGTGCAGCATACCTTGGCCTAAGGGGTCGACAATGCGTTGGTCGGCGTTAAAGTCTACGGTGAGCTGGGAGGAAGGTACCAGACCGGCCGTGGAATTGTTGTATCCCATGGCGAGGAAAGATAACGCGTCACTCGGTTTGAGATGGGCAAAGGCAATGATCTCGGCAATGTGTGGGTAGCCTCGGTTTAAGTTGCCTGTGGAGGCGACGATCTTACCTGTGCGGTGGCCATTGGTCTGGTGGTTGATGCCGTTGAGTACGAGCATTTGCCGTGCATATTTGCTCCAAAAAGGTGCGTACCGATCAGGCTGTCCACTGGTGCGGGTAAAGTCTGGCCCAAAGGGGATACCCGCATATTTTCGGATACTACTCGCGCTAAAAGGAGAGCGTGTACCAATGGCCTTGGGATCACAAAAGTGGGTTTGGTCCATCCCTCCATTGAGTCCTAAAATGATCCACAAGTCGCGGTTGTCGGCAGCAGCAAGAGCCTTGGGAGTTATAAAGGGTAAGATGCTAGAGCCTGCTCCAGCAGCCAGAATGTGAGCGATGACTTCTCTACGGTTGATTTTTTCAGTGAGTGCGCGAGCCATAGGTTGATTCCTTGTCTTAAAGGAGGAAGTTAAAGCGGCTGTCCATGAGGGCGTACACCATAAGTTGAAGGTAACCACGATGGAGTTCGGCAGCGTGGCTAAAGGAGCCGTTTTGGCGGCATCTTTTCCCTGTGGAAGGTGTTTGGAGTTGGGCTTGCACAAACATATAGATGTCGTCGACTTCTTGTGTCGAAAAGCGTGTTTTTCCCCACAGTTTGGAGAGTATCTGAGCGAAGTCTTTTTTGATGGCTTCAGGTTGGGCGGTAAACCTTTGGTTTAAGTTGGCATGTTGCAGATATTTTTTTTGGTTTGTGGCGCGGCGGCTGTCGTCTACCAGTGCTTGACAAGCCACCTCATTGGCGAGTGCGACGTCGATGACCGAACGAATAGGTACAATCGCCACTTTTTGGGGATACACGTGCATGGTCGCGAGGTTGGGCATTCCGGTCAAGGGTCCAAAAATCTTTGTAAACCTCGATTTTTCCGTGGGAGAAGCACCGCTGCTGAGATACCACGATGAAGCAAAAACTTGTCGCAGGCGCAGGTCGATTTCATCGCTAGATAAGGGACGGGTGGAATCGGTGACAAAACAAGTCGCCGTAGGACAGGTTTGTTCGCTGAAGTTTGCGGTGAACCATGGGTTATGCAGTGTCAGAGCTTTCACTAGTTGGCGTAGGGAATAGCCTTCTTGTTTAAACTGTTGTGCCTTGGCTTGGAGAAAACGCCGTTGCTGGGATGCAATGCTTCGGTATGTCTCGGCTTCTTTGAAAACAAGACGATTTCCGGAAAGCCCATCAAACATATGTTTGGTGATCGCAAGGGCGAAGCGCTCGTCGGCGACAATCTTACGTGCAAGCCAAGGCAATGCATTGCGCTTTTGGTTTTCTGGGATGCGCTCATGAAAGTATCCAGCTGGAAACATAAAGGGAAAGCGCCCAGGGTTGAAAATACTTGATCTGCGGTTATTAGGATCGTATTGCCTATACCCACCGGGGTGAGAGTAAGGCGAGTATAGATGTGCAATGGGGTCGAGCATGCGATGGCAGGTGGCACATGCGGGGTTTTCGACTTCGGGATATTGGAAATTCGTCAAGTCTTCTTCGTTTAAGGTGTTCGCGGATTGATTAAACTCTTGGACGTCGGTATCCAGGAATAGGGTGAGTACGGCATTGGCGATGGCACGGTTCACATTGGTTTTGCTGGTGGGGAATTTCGCTAAAAACGATTTGGCAGTCAGCATACCCGCCACAGGTTCATCGACCGCATTGGGTACAAATTTATATTGCCGGAGGTCATTCGAAAAAGTCATGCCACTTGCTTTAGGGAAATAAGCAGCTGTGACTTTGTTGACTAAAATCTTGTCTGCGAGCAAGACTTGGCTAAAAGGAAGGTCTGCACAAGTGATATGGGTGACATATGACAATGGGGTTTCCACTAAGTGATGATAGAGTTCGCTGCGTGTGTTGAGTGTGTTAAAGGGTTGACTGCCGCGTGTGTAGCCGGCAATGCGCTTGTTTGTTTGCTCGTGAAAAAAGTTGGTGGAAACACGTGGAATATATATTTGCCGCATTTTCTCGTAACAGAACGCTTGGTCTTGGAATAGAGTATCCACAATTGGTTCTAGCGCGTTGTAGCCGTGAGTGGTGACAGCTTGGTATTCTTGTGGAGTTGGAGTACGGGCCACCATGCGCAGGGTAATCTTTTCGAGCAACTTCAACGGGCTTAATTTTGCAACTTTCTCGATCATAAGGCCTTTGCCAGAGTCTTGATCGAGAGCAGGCTGTTGCTTGAGTTCTGTGAGGTAAGCGAAAACTTTTTCGGCACAACCCCTATCGCAGCTAGTTGGATCTCGTGGAGGCATCGTCGTGGCCACTGTTTGAATAAACTGCTTTGCAGAAGTACAAGTTGGACACGTATACATGCTGATGCCTGTACTTCCTCCTTCAGCATCCTGGCCGTGGCAAGCAGCGCATTGTGCGGTGTAAACGGCTGCTCCAGGAGAATGCGCAGGCAGCTTAGGTTTGGTCTCCACAGTTGGTTGAGGGGATGAGGACTCGGGTGCTTGGGACCTAAAGATGTTTTTGAGTGTCCACTGCAGTATGCTTTCTTCTGCGGATTGTGTAGGGTCCTGAGACTGCTCTGCATCTGCGGAGTGGGAGAACTGTGAGTCAGCTGTTGGAGCTTGAGGACGTGATCTTTCGTCGCCGCACTGAGTGCAGAGCAGCATAGAGGCAAGAATGACTTTTTTCATGAGCGAGGAGGGTTTCCTTTCCGGCTGAGGACTAGAGCAGGGGAGAGCATGTGAAACGCCCACAGGACTGGGTCTTATCGGCACGTAGGTGGCAAAGGTTGAGGGAATTATAGGGGAGGGAAGTCGGAGTTGTCTGAAAAAAGGCTGTCATTTGAGCGTAAGCTTCGTGAATATCGCTACTTAGCTGGACAAAAAAAGATTCGAGCGTTCGTCTAGGGTTGACTTTTCCATGCTGTATTTTTGCCATGGCAGGGTGTTTGTTAGAGCCCTTGGGCCTGGAGCTGTTCGGCTTGGGCCACAATACGGCGTAGATTTTGGATCAAGGGTTGGACAAATTGGTAGCGGTACTGATATTCGGTTTGGGAAACAAGCAGGTTTTCATCTTTGCCTAAAGGGCTCTGAGGGCCAAAATGTTTTTGGATACTTGCCTCTAGGCTCTGTCGTGAACTCAACCAATTCCAGGTATTTGGGGACAGATCATGATCAGGTAAGTGCTTATAGGCCGCGTCATAGGCTTTTTCGAGCGCTTGCTTTTCAGGGTCCGCAAAGGTGATCCATGCATGGGTTTCGGCCACGCGGTAGGCGATTTTAGCGGTATGCTGTGCATGTGTATGTGTTTGGAGTGCGTGGGAAGCGGCTGTTTGAGCTGCGGTTTTGGCGTTTTCCCAGGCGGCGTTCCAAGCCGCAGTTTTGGCGGCATCCCAGCTAGTGTGCCAGGTGAGTGTTTGGGTGGCTCTGCGTGCGGCATCCCAAGCTGCGTGTGTAGAGCTTGGGTGGCGGGTGGAGGTGGCCGGGGCTGTATCCCAGGTTGCATGCATGGCCGCTTTTTTGGCAGCGTCCCAAGCCGCGCTGATGGTGAGTAGAGCTGCCAGACCATGCTTTTTCCACTCTGTAGAAGTGTTTAAGCTTTTTTCTTTGGCTTGGAGTAGCTTTTCGAGGAGGAAGGTCGTCTCAAATTCGGCAAGTTGGAGGAGGTGTTCCGGCTCTTGATGCTTTAGGGCGGCATGCACAGCCTGTTGTGTCCAGATGACTTTATTGACAATGATTTTGGCAATATAAGGAAAGGGTTGGCAACTCGCATGAATCAGCGGAGGAAAGGTGGGGTGGACAAGGAGTAGTGCTGCGATATTATCGCGGCTGGCGCGAATCACCTGTGTGAAGATGTCTTTTTGGGTATCTTCGGGGAGATCGGTGAGTGTGAGGGATAGCTTCTGTAACTCTTGTCGTGTATTTTCTGGGGGGATTGGGTGTGCCCACACATTGGGAAGTGGAGTACACAGAAGTAGCAGGCAGACCAGGTTGTTTTTCATCGTTGTCTCTTTCCATTAAGGTTACATGAATCATCCATGTAACATAAAAAGAGGGTCTTGGTGAAGAACAAACAGCTGTTCGAGGTGGACAGGGGTGTGTCATCCACATGATGTGGGCAACTTATTTTGTAAGCGGGGAGTCGTTGGCGACAATGCGTGCTTTACTCCTGTTGGTAAAATCACCCCAGCTGTGGCTGGTTAGTGCTTACTTGGCATCTGGCTCGGAGAGCAGTCGGGTGTGAGTTGTGGAGAGCCAGCTAGGGTGACTACGTGCACGACTATCAAGGTCGAAAATCTTCTTTTGGCGTAGAATACGATAGAGGTCGTCTAAAGCGTAGCGGTTTAATTTTTGTACCATTTTGGATAATTCATTTAAACTCATGGTCTCGTTCTCCTTGACCCATTTACGCATGGGTAAGCAACCCTCTAATCCGCTGAGATTGAAAGCAAATGAAAACTTCACAGGTTGGAGTTCGCCACTAGGGTTGAAGTGACTCAGTAAATCCTGGGAATCTACCCGTGCGAGATCGTGGACACCTGTGTGGTGTATATTATAGAACTGGCCGTAACGGAGGAAAACAGCAGGATTGACCATGTGGTCACCGGAGATTTTAGGGAATTCCCACGCTTCTAAAACATTTACGTTGCCTTCCATCTCAGTGAAAGCATGGTTAATTTGTGTGACCAGCTCTGCTGCAGGAATATCATATGTGGGGTAGACGGTAATACATTTGCCTGCGTTGGTAGAATCTTGACGGATTTTATCTTCATATTGACGAAAATCCATATTCACCTTATGAGGTACGGGTAACGTGGGCAGGATGACCTGGAGCATTCGCTCACGCTTTGCCCTGTCGAGAGGGCAACTCACATGGATTTTAAAGCCTTGCATAGGCACATTTTTACGGATGTTTTTGCCAGGAGAATGGAGCCATCCGTTTTTGACCACATACTTATTGAGGAAGTGCTTGTGACCTGAGCCACTGGCAACAGCATGATGTGTCAAAAAGCATAGGAAAAAAAGGATAAAATAACGACTCATTTTGTGTGTTTCTCCTGAAAAAATATTTTGTGAGTTTTATTT
>JAPPOJ010000268.1 GCA_028817975.1 Zetaproteobacteria bacterium
GGAGACCACTGTTTTCTCCAAAAAAGGGAAGCGTAGCTTGCACACGCGTCCCGAGGTCGTCCATATAACTGCCTTGTTCCTGAGTGGACCCTTCCCGCTGGCAGTACCCCGTCCACAGCTGGCGGCGGAAGGCAGAGACTTCCCAGGTGGGCCCGTAACGCGTTGAATTCAAGGTAACTTCTGTACTTGGATAACGACTTTTCACGCCCACCAGCACACTGGCCCTCAACGTTTCATTTTGCATATGATCCATCAAAGGGACCGATAGAAGTCCAAACTGACTTCCCAAGGCATCGTCCGCACCAATCCAAGGAAAAAAGAAAAGAGGACGAGCACGCCACGCCCGTGGTTTGGTTTGGGTCGCCGTGGCCGCAGGAAATCCCCCCACAGGACCCTTTGCAGTATCTAAACCCGCACCAATCTGCAGAAGCCTTTCTTGAGCAAAGACCAACTTGTCCTGATTGACATCTTGCGTCAATGTCCACAAATCTGCAGCTTTAACCGCAGCGCGTAAACCCGTCAACTGCCCCTGTCCCATAGCCCAAAGCAATGGAGAAGTAGGACGTGCAGATGTACGGCAAGCACGGCCCTCTAGGCGTTGAGGATCTAAGCGACGCACCGCATATCCCCGCGGAGCTTTCATCGTCAAAGCAATGGTCTGATGATCCACTTGCTGTACCGCTTCCACAGGATCATCAAGAATCACTTCACGTTCACAAGCTCCAAACCTATCTAGCTTTTTCAAAAGTTGATGTGTTGCCGAACGGACCAACAGCCAGGAATGACGGTCAAATACCGCCATAGAAGTAGGTAGTCCCCCCCCCGTGTAATTGAGTCGACTCAGGTTACCACTGCTCGGCTCAAATACCATCATTTTAAAACGATCACCATGCAAGGTTTCTTCACGATCCATAAAAATAAGTTCGGAAACCAAAGGAATATCTTGAGAAGCACGGGGACTCACAGCAATACCTGGATAGTATTTATAGCGAAAACCTAACACATCGAGGTGGTGAGGCAAACGCAGTTCCACACTGCACTTAACGTCTAAACGCAAGGTACTTCCCGGCTCTTCTAACTCCGTCTTGGGCAAATAGCATATTCGAGTAGCCTCATATTTTTGCTCAACCCAATAAACACGTTCCACAGTCTCAAACAGGGCCTGTACACGTCCTTCAATATCCACCCATCTGTCATAACTATCCGCCTCTGGGTCATATAAAACTAAGTGCTGTGACTTCTCTCCCGTAAAAGAATCTGTCTCATCATCGACGTAAACCTGCAGGCCTTCACGGTGAATGAAGTGAGCGGAAGCAAAACGTCTGTCTACAGTCTCGAAAACCTCATCTCCACGCATCCACCAACCCGTCGAAGCATCAAACGTCACTCCACGTACCTGTTGGCGTGAGCGACCTGCAACAGATACCAAATGCTGTAATCCGTCTGGAGCCTTCCCAAATTGCGGCAACCAAGCTGAGAGCTTTTTACGCCCAGGCTGGGCCAACATCAGAGATGCACGCGTGTGACCTTGCCAAAATGCCGTGGCTTCCTTCTGATAGGTTGCATATAAGCTCCTACCTCCCTCACCCAACCCTTTGCGCAAAGCTTCACGCATCGGCATAAAGTCACTGAAAGGGTTTAAAGACCAAGGATAATATTTAGGACTTGAATAAGCCGTGAGACGACGGAGCAAGCGCCGCAAAAAGCGCGGATCTTTGTTGAGACCACGACGCAAAATCCAAGTTAAGTAAGCCCCCGATGTGGCATAACCTTCTGCAAAAAAATCCGGATTACCATACAGGTTGAAGAGTTTGTCGTAAGTAGGCCAACGACCGGTACGTGCATGATAACGTTCGGTCGCGGCAATAACATCACTGCCAACCGACATGGTCAAAGCTTCCGCCAAACCTTCAATAAACCACGCGGGCGACCAAGGTAAGTACAAGACCTTACCTGCAGTCCCAAAAATCGAGTCAAAGTGGCGGTACATGGTTTCATGCACCAGCTCATGCCAAAAAAGATCACGACCACCACGGGCCAAAGTTTGAAGTTCGATCGCATCAGTGACAAAATTTGCAAAGGAAGCATTTGAAGATTTTGCCGAAAGCACGACAGGGAGCTTATGAGTACGTTTTTTACCTAGCCAGAGATCAAGAAAAGGTTTGGCAGCTTCCATCGCATTCGCCACCATCGCACCTTCATGCGGAGCTTTCGTATGGTGATACACCCAAAAATGGGGGGTACCAATCTCACCATAAGGATTGGCACCCTGATTGTAGCCAAAGCCTACCGGCAAACCGAGGAGAGGCACAGGCCAAAGAAACCCCAGCAGCACACTCCGATATAAAGACAGACGAATACTTTTTTTACACATACAGGCCCTCTAACACGAAAAGTCAGCTGCCCGATTACGAACGGCCTTTTTACTATAAGGATAGAGGTATGCAAGTCACATTTGCCGTGCAATATTGTCCTATGTTGGCGATAAAGTCACCAGGGTAATTTCTTTTGTAGCTGCAAGCGGGCAAGCTCCAAGTCTTCTGCGGTATCCACACCCAAGCTCGCTCCCGCAGCATGGATCAAACGAATGGGTATCCCATGTTCTAACGCACGTAGCTGCTCCAAACCTTCGGCCAACTCCAAGGGAGAAGGTTCCAAGCTTAACAAAGTCGCCAACACCTCTCGATCAAAAGCATACACACCTATATGACCATAAGCATCCGCCGACCGTTCTCGCGAACGCAGATAAGGGATGGGAGCACGCGAAAAATAAAGCGCCGTACCTTGCTGCGACATGACTGCTTTCACAAGGTTTGGATTGTAAAGCTCTTGCGGGTCTTCGATACGATGCACCATCGTTGACATCGCCCCCCGCCCTTGGCGTTGATGGGAAACCATCAGCTGCCTCAGTTCATCACACCTAACAAAAGGTTCATCCCCTTGCAAATTCAGGATATACGCAAAAGACATCTTTTCCGCAACTTCTCCACACCTCGCCGTTCCTGAAAGATGATCGCCACGCGTCAAGCAGCTCTCAATGCGATAAGCCTCACAAACATCCACAATACTCTGATTGTCCGTCGCTACAATCAGGCGAGCGCCCTGTTGCACTAAAGGCTGGACATTTTCACACACCCGCACCACCATAGGCTTACCTCCAAGGTCAGCTAACGCTTTCCGTGGCAAGCGAGAAGAATCGAGGCGAGCAGGAACGACAATCAACCACTGAGACAAGTCTAAGGATGTCCAAGAACTATATTTTTCATCTTTATCCCTCAAGACAGCAAGCTCCTTATAGCTATAGAAAGGATCAAAAGTGGGCATTTATCGGACCTATTTAGCTGTCAAACAAAGCAAATAGCACATGATATACTTCCGAGTAGAATACCTGTCAGAATCATAGGGAGCCGAGATGTCCTACGAAGGCCGTCAATCATTTTTTCTCAACGAGATTTATCCCCTTGCGGACGAAGCCTTTCGATTTTTATATCTCATTACAGGCACACGCAGCAACGCTCTCCAACATCTTTCCGCGGTATACGAAAAAGTTTATACCTCACTCGAAGAAGCAATGGAAGCCAAAGACCTTCGAGTGTACTTGTTTCAAGTCTGTTGGCAAGATGCGTGTCGTGAGATCTCCAACCGCATCGAGCCTGATACCGCAGATCACGGCGAACTTTCTGTCTTCTTAGCCAACTATAACAGCAGTGAACGACTCGCCATGGTAGGTATCGATATCTTAGGTCTGAGCGAAGCAGATATTTTGAGCATCACCCACTGGGACAAAAATGACCTCATGCAGAATTTAGAACGTGGCAGAGAAAAGTTACAAAAGCACAATATTGAGTAAGGATAGCAGAGTTCCCTTTGAATCGGCTTGAGATTATATGTTGCGGAGATAAGAACACATGAGCAAGCAACTTTCAGACCACGACTTTTTCTTTACCTACATTCATCATTACTTTAACGATGAACTCAGCCCCGAGGAAAGAGTCCGGTTTGAAGACCTCCTCAATCAACAAGAGTACGCCACAGAAGCCCGCGAGATGAAGAAAAAACGCGGCTTCCTGCAAATCCAGCTACAATCCGTGGCACTTTCCGAAGGTGAAAAAGCAACCTTACGCGATGTGGCCATCGACAGACAGACGATTGACGCTGTTGAAGACGCTGAAATTAGTGATGTGAGTACCAGCATTGATCGTCATAATTTTGTGGTCAAACTCCTCTTCACCTCGGTCATCCTCGCCATTGCGGGAGTGATCGCCTACCCCATCCTCATGAATAAGTCACCACGACTCGTCGACCCACTCAACATTATTGCTTATGAGGCGTTAGCTTTTGAGCAAGATGGCCGGGGTGACCGCATCTACTTTCCGAGCGACAACAACGAAGATATTCTCAAGTATTTTTCACAAAGTAGGGAACTTGACTTCACTCCACGGGTCATCGACACGCTTCCGGAAGGTCTCAAGCCCACCGGAGCTTCTGTCATTGACTACGAGGTGGCAAAGCTAGGCGTTGCCGTCTACAGCAAGTCAGAAACCGAGAAGATATTCCTCTTCACTTTTTACGGCGAAGCCAAAGAACTCGCACTCGGCAAATCCGTGACTTATAACAACCGTCAGTACTTTGTGCTCGCCTCGGACCGGGTCAATCTGGTCGTTTGGCAAGATAGCGCCACCACCATCGGGACACTGGTCGGCCGTGAAAGCATGGAAGATATGCTAAGCTTGGCCCAATCAGGGCTCAAGTTTTAAAGCACCCGCGATCCCATCTCCCGACAGAAGTTTCCAAGTTTCCCCCCAAAAGCAAAAAAACATTTAGTATTGGACAGATACCCAAGAATACCTGCCACCTTTCTTTTCCCTCCCAAAATCAGGGACAAACCATAAGTCGATACACTATCCTTCTATAAGATCACTGCTTGACTGTTTTGTCTCTCGAACCGACAAGGCAGAAGAGGTGAAGCTCTGTTAACCAACCTAAAGGCACTCCGTGGCTAAAGTCGGTAAAATTATCAAGTCTTTAGAGACACAGGTCACTCCAGACTCACAGAGATTCCGCCACCCTGTGGAACTGGAACATGCGCAAACAGAGATGGTCTCCACCCCAAATATGGAAGGCCGGCTGCGTGAGGACACGCTGGTCACCGCTCGATTCACAACAGACGCTCACAATCAGCTGCCATCTGAACTATTTCGCATTTATGTTTACAAAGGTGCCGACACCCACAACTGGGAAGCACAAATCAACCCTCTCGCAAGATCCCTTGACGAACGCATGCCCGCAATTCCGGCTTATATTCAACAGCACCCTGCACTCCAGTGGAACCATAAGATCATCGAATCCCTCGAAGGCAGCTCCTTCTTTGTCGCCTATGCCCAACGCCATGATAAAGAACTCGACCTACTCTTCCGCCGTAAAGCAGCTGCACGTGAACTCACACGTATTCTGGCTGCGCGCGACCAGATCGAGCGGCAACTCGATCACGAGGCCAAAGAAAAACAATATCTTGACATGTTGCAAGCACGACGGCACCGTTACGCCAAAACACATGAGCTAAATCAAGAAAGATATATACAATTTCTGGAGTCTTTAGAGCAGAGCTATCAAAAAAGTGTGGAATCCACGCGTATTCGCCGGGAACTGACCCTCAAGTATCAACTCCAACGCCATGAGGATTTCTGGCAAGCTGTCGAAGCAAACTTAAAGCAAACCGAGAAGTATACCCCGGTGTCCGGCATGAATCTACAATCTCTCCTTTCCGGGCTACCTTACCTGGAAAATTCCTACTCAACTTTTTTTCGCCGACTCGCACTGATCAAAAAAAATCAAATACGCTTTCATGACAATAATCTCATCGAACACATGGCAGGAAACTACGCGCCTATTGAGTTAGCCTCTTTGTTAAACATAAAATTCCACCGTCCAACTTGGCTTCAAACAGAAGACCGTCTCCAACTCGAAGAAAAATGGCGCGAGTACACGAACTACCTCCAAGAGAGTAGCGAAAAATTAAACCTCCGATACGCTGAAGAAAAAAAATACCGCACTCAACAGGTTGAAAAACGTATCGAAGACTTTTGGCAAATCTGGGACCACGCTAACCGGAGGCTGCCCTTTTCACTTTCTTCCAGGGCGCACAATATTCAAACTCTTTTGGGCGCGTTGCGCTTTCAAAACCCAGACATTTTCGTACACGCTTTCCGTGATGTACAGGATGCAGAAATCATGCGCTACAGCAACCAGTTGAATGAACATGTGGATCGCCACTATCCCATTATTGGGTTTGAACAACTCTCCACGTTTAACCCTTCTGAATATGCACATCAGCTACGTATCACCGAAAATGCAACGCACGCGGGGGAGTATGCGCCACTGATCATGGTACGGGGGCGCTTTACCCCCAGGCCCAACCTGGTCTCTTCTGCAGCCCCACACTTACTCACAGATACAGGGAGGCCTCAACGCAAACCACCCGAAGAACACTTTCTCCTACACCCCTTTTTAGAAGAAGTTCAGCACAAAAAAGACAGCGAGTGGGTCAACCTTAACCCCTGGCCACAAGAGAAAGACGAAGACACCGAGTCAGATACTCTGGTCGGGTTTGTCCATGCAAGTCCAGATAAGCTCCAAGGAGGCAATCACACCTTCTCTCTCGAACCTGAAGCCACCAATAGCGAACAGACGAGCAGCTCCACCACCCTAGGATTTTTAATGCTGTATGGTCCTATCCACCAAAGTTGGGCGAATGCTCACATGCCATCTTCATTCGAAGACTACCCTTCCGCCCAGCATAATGGCACCTCATTCGCCCCTGCATTGACCTCACAGCAAGTACAAGCATCTAGCGAGCCGCACACCTTTATGGATCAAGACCTGATCTTACTTCAGCGTATGCGCAACCTCAAAGCTCCACGTGTGTTGACGGTTTCACCCTACATTATTGCCACTGCAGAAGAAGAGATCGAACGCAGCAAGGTTTTAAAAATAAACCACAAAAGCAAATAATTATATTTATTGATTTTTTGTTTATGATGTGATATATGATGTTCTTTAGATTGTTTTATTGTTTAAGTATCCCCCACTACATAGGCACACCCATATCCCATGAAACGTTTACCCACGCACCTTCCCTCTCTTGGGCTCGCGCCCATGGAGGGCGTCACGGAGTTTCCCACCCGTCTATGGTTCAGCCTACTGGGCCACTTTGACAGCATGGGAACCCCCTTTTTAAGGGTAACAGAAAGCTTTCCCCACGGAGATATCCCTTTCGCCTGGGCACCCGAACTTTTCGACCCCACCCTCCATGGGCGACTCCCCTATACCCTGACCCCACAAATTATGGGCATTGATCCCGAACGGCTAAAGGAAGTCGGAGCCAAAATTCTTCAGCACTCCCCACTCGTCGAGTTAAACTGTGGTTGCCCTTCCCCCACCGTGTATGGCAAAGGCGCAGGCAGTGGCCTTCTCACGCACCCCGGTGAATTCGGCACCCTCTTACAAGACCTCAGTCATCACTTGGGTCACACGCAATTTGCAGCCAAAATTCGTGTGGGTATCCACTGCCCTTCCGAATTTGGGGCATTGCTCCACGAACTACAACACACCTCTTTGGCTCGACTCAGTATTCACGCACGCACCCGCCAACAAAAATACACAGGCCAAGCAGACTGGACGCTGATCTCACAAGCTGCGGAGGTGTTGGATTATCCTGTGTGGGCCAGCGGAGATATTTTAAGCATGGAGGACATCCGCAACAAAAGCCAAATGTTTCCCAAAATATCTGGGATGCTCATGGGTAGGGGCCTCCTTCGCAACCCATGGATGCTCGCTCAGCATTCCCATATGAGCTTGGATCAAATCAGCACAGACCTCCAAATTTACGCCTACATGCACTTACTCTATCGCTTAGACCTTCCACAGCTCATCAGATTCACAACCCAGGAGATTTACCCGCATAGAGAAGCCGTGTCACCCGAACGCCTTGCACAGATATGCGCCAAGCTACAGCAGGTCATCCACCGTTACCCGCAACAGCCCAAAGCCGAACGCCAGGTCCTCGGACGCGTCAAACTCCTCTATAACTACTTACGCTCTAGCCTACCGGCAGATTACTTTTGTCCACCTATCCTCAGGGCAAAGTCGATCGGAGAGTTTTTTCAACTTTTAAGCACGGTAACTCCCACACAGCACCATGCACACATCCAACTCCAAGTACAAACCATGTATAATTGGATGTACTCAGGAGAAGCTCGCCCCAAATAAGTGAGACCGCTTCCTCCACCACATCCTATGCCTAGCCTATGCAGCGGTGGTGCTACACATGCAATGGAATACTTTTACAGAGACTTGGTGGCCTGAGCGACACAAGCTGTTGTTCGCCATGGCACACTCTTTTTTTTCCTCTTTAGGGCAGACTTTTTTTATCGCTTTTTTGATTCCGTTTTTCCAACAGGCTTATCACTTTTCCGACCAACAGATCGGCGGCGTCTACGGCTTAGTGACTGTGGGCAGAGCGGTGTGCATTCCTATCGTCGGCAGCTGGATCGACAAGGTCAACCTCAGAAAC
>JAPPOJ010000065.1 GCA_028817975.1 Zetaproteobacteria bacterium
CATCAGAATCTTTGAACTGTCTTCTCAGAAACAAGCAAATAGCATAAGCTTTATTCAAAAAATCATGAAGTTGAATAGAATCTAAGTTGGACAGATCATCATCCTCAAGTTCATCTTGCAAATCATTTTTAGCTTGTTGAACAGATTTGAGATCATCTGACGGAGCACAATGAAGCTTCTCTTCCTTGAGTACACCGGTAGATGGCAATGAAGCCTCATCGCCATCAGAAACAATCTCAATATATTTAAAATGTTCATATATCAGTGGGGCAACCATTATATCAAGATCAACAAAAGAGCATGCACCTGATTCCAGCTTGGCAAATAAGCTTTGTAAGGCTCGCACACCAACAATTTGTGGGTCTAACTGATCACAAATGGACAAAATACACAGATAAGCATCATGGTCAAGAGGATTCAAAACGAGCTTCTCAAGCTGTTCTTTCAGATTCACATAAACTCCCCAGTGATCTTCTCTACTTCATTCTAAAAACTAAACCTTTAGTTTCGTAAATCGGCAGAGATGATATGATTCAGATAGGCAAATAACGACCAGGTGAGTTAAAATATGATTGATGATTTCTTCCGTGCAAAACTTGAGCAAGTTAGCAAACCGATAGTATCCATACTCGGCAAATATAACATTCATCCCATCCACCTCACCCTAGGCGGATTTATACTCGCAGTCTTGAGTGGTAGCTTTGCGTCAGCAGGGCACTTTCATATGGCGCTCTGCTTTTGGTGGCTGAGTCGAGCCATGGACGGATTTGACGGAATTCTCGCACGCGCAACACACACGACATCTGCATTAGGAGCCTACCTAGACATTTCCCTGGACATGGCAGCATATGGCTTCATGATCATCTGCATAAGCCATCCATTTCCTCAGTACGCAGACTTAACACAATATATCCTCTTTCTATACACTCTCTGTATCACAACTGCACTCTCAGCAGGCTCCCTCATAGAGAAATATAAAAAATCAATACACGCAAAAGTGTCTAAAAATAATCGTAGCATGAGATTGGCAGCAGGGCTTGCGGAAGGGGGAGAAACAGGAGTTATGTATACCTTAATGCTACTGTATCCCTCTCAATTCCCCCTTCTCGCACAAATATGGATTATCATACTGATCATTACCGTGAGCGCACGTACTCGCTATTTATACACACTTATTCCTGCTAAATGACAATTGAAGGCCATACCCAAGTATGTTTTAATCTTGATGTCAAAACGATGTACCCAGGTAGAAGACATGTGGGAGAGTGTATGGAGCCTCAATCGGAAATACTAATGTGCCACCCCAAATTTTTCAACGTATCGTACGAGATAAACCCTTGGATGGTCGGTAACATCAATCTCGCACAAAATGGTGCGGCAATTGAGCAGTGGGGATTTCTCGAAAATACTCTTAAGGAATGCGCTAAAGTCAAGCTGATTGAGCCAGAAGACCAACTTCCTGATATGGTTTTTACGGCGAATGGTGCGCTTATACACAATAAAAAAGCTATTATTAGCCGCTTTAAGCCTAAAGAAAGACAGGGTGAAAGCCAATACTTTAAGCGTTGGTTTGAAGAAAACGGTTTTCAGGTATTTGAAGTCCCTGAAGATATGGCTTTCGAAGGAGCTGGGGATGCTCTTTTTGACCGTTGTCAGCCCAAACGCCTTTGGGCTGCGTACGGCTTCCGATCGTCAAAAGCTTCTCACGAATGGATTAAAAATCTTTTAGAAGTGGAAGTTTTTTCCTTAGAGCTTGTTGATCCTCGATTCTATCACCTAGATACATGCTTTTGTCCTTTAGATCTAGGACATATTATGTATTACTCAAAAGCGTTTTCAACAGCTTCGCAGCGGTTAATCCAAACCCAAATAGGTTCGGAACTACTGATAGATGTGAGCGAAGAAGATGCTAAAAATTTCAGTCTCAATGCTGTAAATGTAGGTACACAAATCATACTAGGCAATGCTTCTGAAGGCCTCAAAGACAGGCTTCGCCTCCTAGGCTATCAAGTCAAAGAAACCCCTGTGCCAGAGTTTAAAAAAGCAGGTGGCGCAACTAAATGTTTGACTCTACAGCTAGGTGAATAGAGTCACAGAGCGATAACAGTGATACCTAACTCACTTTTTCTCAAGGCAGCGGTGCGTATGCCACATAAAAAATGTGTTTTCTGCGACGTTGTAACAAAGCAACAAGAGTCCTATGTGTTCTGGGAAGACGAAGGCCACATGGCATTTCTCAGCAGGCATCCAAACACAAAAGGGTTCAGCTTCGTTATCCCCAAAGAACATTATCCAAATGATCCCAGCAATGTGGATGAAACCATTTTTCTTAACCTTATGCTGGCTTCGAAACAGGCATCCCGCCTACTAGCATCTGGTCTAGCTATCGCAAACTGCTCCATTATCATAGAAAGCTACGGTGTCAATCACCTTCATAGCAAGCTTTTCCCTATGCATGGCACAAGCCCAGGTCAACCTTGGTATCCAACTTCTTTGTCCCCTACAGAGAAAATATACCCGGAATATCCAGGTTACACCGCTACAAACCAAGGACCAAAGGCTGCACAAATAGAGCTTGAGCTCACTCTTGCTGAAATTATCAACAATAATTTTTAAAGGAGCTTTCAACAGCAACTGTGATAACAAAACTAGTGCACAAATCTACGCACAACATGTACTCTAGTGAAATGAACTATACAGCACAACAACAAGCCACTGAGAATAACAAAAAGATAAGGAAAATGAGCCCACAACATTAACAGGCCCAAGACGGGTGCCAAGCAGATTTGTGCAACTCTTTGTCCTCGTGGAGAATGAGCAAGCCACCTCGCTATAGGGGGAGAGTAATAGTAATAGAAAGCCACAAACTTTTCTCCCCAGATAGAAGTAAGCAGCACTTGGTCACGAAATTGACGGAAATAATCTACACGTGTATCTAATACAGATCCATACGCGGCAGACAAAATAAAACAACGTAAATCACGTGGCTCTCCTTCTTTTTCGCCATAATACTCACTCATAGACAAACTATTCACAGGTACTACTGACAAAATTGGAGTCTGTACAACTCCATCTTCATACTGAGCCATCACATAGTATGTATGTTGAGGCTGCAAATCACTCACAACAGCCTGACCATTCTGCTCATATGCAATCAAAGTTCTGACTCCAGCTGCGCCCTGCTGCAAATCTAAAGACAGAGGAGAAGATCCCTCTTGGTTTAATAACAGGGCACCTCTCGTTGAGGAAATACGCAAAGTTTTAGAGTTACCACCCACCAGTTGGAAACGACCTTGTCCCAATTGCTGTAATGCTGAAGCTGCAAGATCAACCTCTTGGAGATCTGCATCCACTACATATAGAATTACTTTTCTGACTGGGTAGACCTTACCATTTGTATGCTGAACCGTATCCTGGTGGGCCCAGTCCACAAAAATTGCTTTGTGCCCACCACGCACACGAAAATCCGGAACCTGCTGTGAAGGAAATGCCGCCAATGTAGATACCAAAAAAGGGCTAGAGTGAAGAGTTGGTCGACCTTCCTTACCTTTGAAGGTAATCAATAGACTCAATTCCAAGCCCTGCTGTAACTTGTTCAATAATAGCTGACGTATCTCCCGACTCCATATAGAAACACGCAAAGAGACCTGGAGTTGATAATCCAAGTAGTCCGTTTGCTGTACCTGCAGTGGGTCCTGGGAAAAGTTCCAATCCATCTTGGGACTTTTCCCCACTTCTATATATGGGATGGGGGCTGAGTCTATCGTTTTAAATAACACCTGAACTTCTTGCTGTAGCACATCCCTTTGCAACCACGCATGCAACGTGCTTTCGCTTAAGCCATCTACTAAGAAGGAGATCTCAAGTACCGAAGCATCTTTAGCAAGAAGAGCTTCCTGTGGATAAACTTTCTCAGCGCATAATGGAAGAGTGTATAGACATATTAAACATAAAATTCCACTGATGATGCTTTTCACTTCCTCACCCCCTTAGAATGAGCCTGAACCAAAAACAGAAATATCTGCCAAGGTGTAACAATAAATAAGCAACCGGCCGACTAGAACAGAAACAGAAACCGCCACGATACCCGGCAACATAAAGCTATGATTAAAAAGCCACTTACCAACACGGGTCGTTTTACTCTCATCAAACTCCATAGCTGCAACCATTGTGGGATAATTCGGCAAAATAAAATAACCATTTACAGCTGTAAAACTCACTAACGCAGTTTGTGGAGAAATACCTAAGGCCATTCCAATAGGAGTGACAGCACGTATCGTAGCTGATTGACTAAATAAACCAATCGATAATAAAAACTGACCTAATGTAAAAAAGAGAGGCCATGCATTCACGACACTCGTGAACCAAGAAGAAAACGAAGGCAAGTAATTTTGTAAGAAAGAATCCCCAAACCAAGCAATACCCAATAAGGCAATAATAGCCTGAATGCCAGCTTCGAAAATACGAGAGCGTGGTAATTTTTGAACACTCTTCAAATCCAGGCAAAGAATTGCAGCAGCCACACTCAGCATGGTTAGCTGAATCCACTTAGTTGATGGAATATTCGCAACAGTAGAAGTTAGACGTCCCTGTCCAATCACAAGCAAAACTCCGATCATAAACATGCCAAGTCCCAAGTAAGCTTTTTGTCTGACTTCCCGTGAAGTTAACGAGGCTTGGGAACAGCCTTCCGACAACATAGAGGGCACAGGCTCTATGTCTTCACCATAGCGAAACATCACCAAGCTTGCACTAAAAACACCTATTAAAGTTGAAGGAATACTCACCAACATAATATCCACCAAACTGTAGCCATAAGGAATCAAAATAGAAGCCATAGCTAAAGTCGCCGCAGAGATTGGACTTGCTGTAACAGCTTGCTGTGAAGCAATCACTGAAACAGTTAATGCACGCTCCGGACGTACACCACAGCTACGTGCAACACGAGCGATTACAGGTAATACAGCATACACTACATGACCCGTACCTGAGAAAAAGGTAAGTCCATAGCATACCAATGGACCCAAAAAAGTAATCCAGCGAGTCCGTTTTTCTAAAAAGCGTGTTGCTTGGTTAACCAGAAGGTCTACTCCTCCCATCACTTCTAATGCACCAGAAGCTGTCACCACCGCCAGTATGACCAGCAACACTTCAGTAGGAGGCTCTGTCGGTGTCAAGCCAGTAGCTAGGCTACAAAATAAAAGCCCTAATGCTCCAAACACACCTAGACCAACTCCTCCCGCACGAGCCCCCAAATATAACGCGAGTATGAGAACTACCGAATGAATCATACAAAGTATCCTTACCTGAACTACATCAAAATCGTATATGCTGCTTTATAGAGGAAAATGAGAAAAAAATATACCCTGATATGAATGAAGTGAAGACAGAAGATTTGATTACAAAATTTACGTAGGCAGAAAAGTTTATGTGGATACCTGAGCAAGACTCTGAGCAAGCTCTAAATAAAATTGTTGCGGAGAAAAGTGCTGCAAGCTTAAGGGTAGGGCAAGCCAATGTTGCCCTACCAACTCTAAATGATCTGCCCACAAAGGGGCACCCACCACACCCCACTTCGTGGACTCATAAGGCACCACACCATCATTTTGAAGTCCCAAGCGGTCAAGGTACATATCTGTAGCAGCAAACAGAAGGCTACGCTTACGCTTCAAACAAGAACCTATAGGACGCTCAACCATCCCACCCCAGGACAAATAACGTACTCCCTCTACATCTAAGATAAGCTTATTAAAAACAGTCTTCATATACTGTGGTAATACCTGCTCCAGACTTTCTATCATGGTTTCAAGGATATTCTTAGATCCTTGAGGTAAAAAGACAAGCACAGAGATCGCCGATTTAAAAAAAACATTTAATAGGCGTGAAACTTTAAGTGCTGGAGCTGCCAGAGGAGTGCCATAGTGAGGTGTACCAATTGTCGTCACACTTTGAATAACTCCTTTATTTTCAGGAGCTGCTGCTATCCAACGAGCGTCTAAGCCTCCCATAGAATGGGCTATTAAGTGCACAAATGGCTTACCACTCAAAGTAAGAACATCTAAAAGCTGCTTCTGAAGCTGTTGCCCTCGAAAATCTATAGTGCCAAATGGACTAATATGCGTCTCATAGACTTCATAGCCTTCACGACGTAGATACTCAGCTATTTGGTCATAATAGTCTTTACCTAAAAACTGACGAAATCCAACGATACCGTGATGCAGTACAAAAGGCGCATCGTTTAAAATTTTTTCTTTATCTAGAACAGCATTTTTTTCTTTTTGCAGCAATGCTTCGGGTAGATCCCAAGCACAAAGAGTTGATGAGAAAACAGCAATCAACATTCCCACCCACAGGTGGCAAGACTTTTTCATCATACCTTCCCCCATGAAACCTCCCCTCCAAACAGAAGTCCAACACAGACGCCAAAAGCAAGCTATAGACATCGTTTATAAGAACTCACCATACCCAAGGTCTAGGATACAGAACGAATCCGAATACCATGCTTGATCATTTCATCACGATAAAAGAGAAAAAGCCCACAAAATACAACGATGCCGGATAAGAAAAACTCTCTCGAAGGTACCTCACCAATTGCCATGGCACCCCATAAAGCCGCAAAAAAGGCCGTCGAAAATCCTGCAAAGGACATAAAGGTTACACTAAAGCTACGCAAAAGATAGCCGTATAAATTGTAACAAAAAAGATTTGAAACAATGACCATCCACAGGGTGGCCTGTATAAATGTAACTGTAGATCCTGTAACAGGAACGGGATCCCAGGGCTCTACCACCCAAGAGTGAGCAAGAGATAAAAAAGCACCGACCAGCATACTCCAAGCATTAACTTCAAGAGGAGAGTATCCCTTTAGCATCAACTTCTTCATAAACATCCAACCCAAAGTCGCAGCTGTCGCAGCACCCATAACAGCAAGTTCCGCTAGAGAAAAAACACCAAAAGACTCTAGACTAAACTCACCACTACCGGTATGCACAAAAATAGGTAAAAAGCCAAAGAAGCCAATCACCAAGCCAACCCACTGTACTTTAGACAAGCGCTCACCTAAGAAGAAAAAAGAAATTAAAGCGGCAATAAAAGGAGAAAGGCTATATATAAAAGAAGTTTTTGAGGAAGTCAAGAACTGCATCCCCCAAAACTCAAGACCATTCGTGAGATAAATGTTAAATACCCCAAGCATGACCACTTCGAAGGCATGCTGTTTCAGGAGCCGGAAACTCAACCGGCCCCGCAAGCCTAAAAAAACAAGTATAAGGCTCGCTGCAATCAACATGCGCGAGCCCACCATAAAAAAGGGGAGGCAATGGTCAAGGCATATTTTTGCTGCAGTAAACACACTCCCAAATGCAGCGTACATAAGAAACACAAGAGCCATGCAAAAATCTCCAAAACATATAAGAATCTAGGTCTCTAATTTATCAAACATAGCTCTAAGTCGTTCCATGGACAGATGAGCTTTATCCTGACCAAAAATATCGTGTGCCACTTTACCTCGGTGCATCACAATCACACGATCACCATAAGCCAAGGCATGTTGCAAGTTATGGGTTACCATCAGGGCAGTCAGGTCTCGTTTTTCCACCAACTTATGGGTCAAACACATCACCTTTTCCGCAGTCACCGGGTCTAGAGCAGCTGTATGCTCATCCAAAAGGAGTACTTCCGGATCATTTAAGGTAGCCATAAGCAAAGTCACCACCTGACGCTGCCCTCCAGAAAGAAGTCCCATCTGATGATCTAAACGCTTTTCTAACCCAAGTTCGAGGGGTTCTAATAATGACTGAAAAAAACCTCGCTGCCCTTTCTGCAACGCAAATCGAAGCCCTCGACAGGCATTTCTTTTCATAGCAAGAGCGAGATTTTCTTCGATAGTCAGCTTGTCCGCACTACCTTTCAGAGGGTCCTGAAACACCCGGCCAATATATTTTGCCCTTTGATACTCTTTTAACTGAGTTACATCGCGCTGACCAATATGCACAGTGCCTAGGTCTGGAGCAAGGCTGCCACAAAGAATATTAAACAGCGTCGACTTGCCAGCACCATTTGACCCGAGCAATATCACAAATTGCCCGGGGTCAACGTTTAAACACAGCCCGTCCAAGCTCTTTAGCTCTACTGCAGAGCCTCGATGGAACGTTTTCTGAATATTTTGCAAACGAATCATATCTACTTTCATGAATCCTAGATGAAAAGAATAGTCAAACTAGGTATTTATTTCACTTCAGCGAACGCATCCACCGAGGCGCAATCAACATCATCAACACGACTGCACTTGTAATCATATTCAAATCGCTTGATTGTAAAGAATACCAAGCAGCACCCGTATCTAAGCTCAACGCAATTCCAACAGCCCATCTAAAGATTACAGATCCAATACACACAGAAAAGAGTCTTCCTAAAAGACTACACTGTGGCATCAATACTTCCGCAACAATAATAGCAACTAAGCCCGCAACAATCGTGCCGGACCGCAGCCCGGCGTGTGCGTAGCCTTGCGCA
>JAPPOJ010000289.1 GCA_028817975.1 Zetaproteobacteria bacterium
ACCATTTACATAGACAGATAAAAAAGATTAAGATATCTTTCCTTGGAAGTTGCAGAATGTCCATGTAGGAGAATATACATTGATTTCACTGAATTTAGACCAGCTTGCCGGGATGCAGCAAGAAGTATTAGACACGCTCACCACTGCTGAAAATTCCTGGGGAGAGTTCATGACACTCGCAGATGCCGAGCACCCCTGGACGGGTTGGTTTGACGCACCACGCAAAAATGGCTTCAATGAAGGGAAATTTATCCAATCATGGGCTAAAGAAGTAGACGTTCATTACGACTGCGTCGTGGTTTGTGGTATTGGCGGGTCTTTTGCAGGTACAAAAGCTGTAGACGATGCCCTCTACCCCAAGCTAACCCACAATACCCCTACCAAACCTATCTATTATGCAGGCAACCATCTGTGTGAACGTTCCCTCATCGAGCTTCTCGACCACCTTCAAGACAAATACCCCCTCATCAATGTGGTGTCTAAATCCGGCACCACCACAGAGCCCGCCCTCGCATTTCGCGCCCTACTCGATTATATCGAGAGAAAGTTTCCCGACGAGATAGCCCAACGTGTGGTGGTCACTACCGATGTGGAAAAAGGGGATCTATGTGGCTTCGTCGAACAGCAAGGCTGTAAAAGCTTTGTCATCCCCAGCAATATTGGAGGGAGATTCTCCGTTTTATCTGCTGTGGGTCTTGTCCCTCTGTGTCTCGCAGGATACGAGGTGTCACATCTTCTCACAGGTGCCGATCAATTGTATACTTCATTACGTGCTGCAGATAGTGCGGCAGAAGCGCACCCTGTTTGGCTACATGCCGCGGCACGGCATACCGCATGGAGCAAAGGTATCCGTATTGATGCCTTGGCATATACCACGCCTAAGCTAGATGCCTTTGTCGCTTGGTGGAAGCAGCTCTTTGGCGAGTCTGAAGGTAAGCAAGACAAAGGACTTTTCCCAGCCGGACTCGCGTATACCACAGACCTGCATTCTATGGGACAATATCTCCAACAAGGCTGGCCAGCTATTTTAGAGACCTTTATGACCTTTAACCACTCAGGCAGCATCAGCCCAGGGGGAATTGAACGCCGCCTCAAAATTCCAGCTCCCAAGGCTGCTCAGGATAAATTTGCACGTTTGGTAGGGCGTAATATGGAAGACATCAACTCCGTAGCCATGGAAAGTGCTTATATGGCCCACGCTAGCCGCGGAATTCCATGCCTCAAGCTAGAGATCGATGGTAGTCTAAATCTACATACTCTCGGGTATATGTTCGCCTATTTTCAATGTGTATGTACACTCACTGCACGTCTAGCTGGGCTCAACCCATTTGATCAACCAGGCGTCGAAGACTATAAGAAAAACATGTTTCGTCTACTCGAAGTTTGAACCAGACTTCACGATGCCGTGACTCCATGTATCTCCAAACCAGGCGGAATTGAGTCCCCCAACAAGGCAGCTAGCTCTTGACGCGCAACAAAGAGGATGTTCTCTCCCCTAGAGCCTTGAGGACGTGCCACCCGCGGCCCCTTGCGCAGAAAAGACTCTACTTGCTGTCGATGTTCCACGGCTATACTGAGGTGCGCCAAAGGGGTTTCACGCATACAACTACGTAACATATGCCCCTGTGCGGCTTCAATCCCAGATATCCATCCACAAGCAACGACTTGCTGCACAACATGGCTGATCACATCTGTGGAAAGAGCACAGTCCGCACTGGAGTATAGCATCACTCGACTACACAAACGCGCCAATCCCCACATTTTTTGTGCTGCCAACGGGGTGGAACGGCCACGCTGAAACTGACGCGCCAAGCTTTCCACCAAGTCTGTTCTCCAAGCTGCTGGGACACGCTCGAAGCTCGCAAGACACATGACGGCCTGCTCAGGTAGATCTGCTTGTTTAAGCTTTGGGTACAAAGAGCGGAAGACTTTCTGCTGCCGCTCCACAGTCAAGCCTCCAGCTACCCGACGCCACAACGCATACCAACTATTGGCAACATGAGGGTGGCTGCGATGACAGATACCTTGCAAGTAAATACGCCACAGCACCTCCATACGCCTGGCATCCTGAGGGTCTCCAAATCCAGGGCGCTGAGCAAATCCGACTAACTGCAAAAACGCACGCTCATGGTTAGGGCTACGCCGCCTTTGAGACGCCACTTCAAGCAGTACATCAAACATCTCACGTAGCTCGGCTAAATTCCACTTATCTCGTGGTATCTTAGATTGCTGCTCCAAAAAATCTAAAGGACGCTTTAAAGCCTTCTCCAGGTCTGGCATTTTGGGGGTTGGCAACTTCATCTTAAACGCCTGAAGGAAAACTTGCAAAGGAGCTTGTAAGCGAGAAGGTTCTACCTGACGCCTAGATAAGGCAGTGGGAGCGCTCTCTCCCGAGTCCACAAAGTCAAGAGTAGCCAGGGTAGACTCAGGGTGCTGCTTGCAACCCAAAGCCACGACTAAGCTGCCTGAAGGAGAAAAAGAAGATGTCACAACCACATCTACAGGAGCCTCGGGGTCATGCTCACAAGGTGTATGTCCCATGGAAGAAACCAGGCACACACTCGGCTCTAAAGCGCATAACTGCGGATCAGCTACCAAGTCTCCGGCTTGAAAACCTTGGTGATCCGTTTCTTCGATCAAAGCAAAGCGCACCTGTTGTCCCATGCGTGCCACCAAACCCTCCGGAGCCACAGACAACTGTTTATGATTATCTGTACCGCGGGGGCGAATACATAACAACCGAGATGCACTGCCCTGGCTTCCTAGCAGAAGGAAGTAGTTTTTAGAACACTCTTGACGTGTATAACGTTCCTGTTTGCAAGCAAGCAACCAACCATATGTCGCCGCTCCTTGCGCCACACCGGTATCCAAAGCCGCGGAAGGCAATTCTTGGGGACGTGGGCCTACTTGCCAGGAAGACACACTGTCGAGAATCCTATGCCGTAACATATCCGGAATTAAAGTTCCGCCATGGAAAAGAACTCCATCCACTTGTTGGACCTGATGTACACACAAAAAGTTTGCAATATGGGCCGTAATCCTTGAGTCTGTTGCATAAGGCAACCCCCACTCCACCAAATGAGTCTCGGGGTCATACAAGCCACACTCACGGTCCACATGAGGAAAAAAAGCTTCTAAAATACTTGTCACTAAAGACTCACGTTCAATCTCAACCTGGATAGAGCTTGCCGCAAACAACTTTTCTGCCGGCAATTGAATACTCGCACGTAGTACAGCTACCTGCTCAGAGACAGGGGCAAATAGCTTGGCTTTCAGCTCGGTTGCCAAACGCACCAAACTATTCCATAAGCGGCCATTCCAGCCACCGGCACACGGATTAGCTGCCGCCAGGCGATGCGCAATAAACAGGTCAATATTGTCACCCCCCAGTAAAATGTGCGGACTTACCGCCACACGACGCCAACCTACCTGCTCTTCTGTCGCAGAAGTGTGCAGCTGTAACAAGCTAAAGTCCGTGGTTCCTCCGCCCACATCAATCACCAACACATGCTTGGAGACTGTGTGACCCTGCCCCTTAAACTGCCAAGCTGGGGCCAAATACTGCTGTAATGGGCCATGACAGGCAAATGCAGAAGCATACGCCGCCGCAATCGGCTCTTCCACAAGTTGCAAATGTCCCAGGTCAAAGCCAGCTCGTTGTGCTGCGTCTAAAGTTCGTTCGATCGCTGCAGCAGAGAAAGAAGCCGGCAATGTCAAATATACTTTCTGACGAAAGATAAGGTCTTCCTCAACATATCTTGCCTTTTCACGATTCCACGTGGCGGCCAAATACGCCAAATAATAAGAAGATGCTTCAATAGGGTCAATCGGCTCTTGCACCACTGGACTCTGCCAAGGCAACAAAGGCTGTTCATCCGCAACAGGGGTACTCCCTAGCCAGCTCTTCGCTGACTGCACCACCCGCTCAGGTTGATCATACGCAGATAACCTGGCCGCTTCCCCCACAATGACTCGACTCTCCGCAAGCGGATGTTTTTCAGGTAAATAAGCACAGGTTGACAAGCCAGCAGGAGGATACGATTTGAGCTTGCGCGGAAACAAAAGTTGCGAAGGCAAGAGCTTTTGCGCTACCAACTGTTCTTTACCACTCCACTGTAAAACATCCAGCTCACGCACCACAGGCTGCGATTCGCTCAAGTCGACATAAGCCAATGCGGAAGTGGACGTACCAAGATCTATTCCAATCACGTAACGGTGTGGTGTCTGCTGCACGACAAGCCCCCTTCAAATAGGCTGAAAATCCCCTACAAGGTACACATAACCCAAGCCTACGCAGGAAAAGCACTTTGATCACGGCGACGTAAGTTTAAGCTTAGTTCCCACCGCCTTTGCCCACCACTCTCCACGAAAAAGAGTTCTAACAAACCCGTCTCACTAAGATGCACGGCAAGTTCAACCGGAACTCTACCCATACCACCTTCCGCTAACGCACTCCAATCCATCTCGAGCGGGCTTAATTCATCCAAATGTTGCTCTGGCTCAGACACTAAATCACCGACCTGGTCTGCTGCACGCAACTTCGAAGAAAAAAAGCGAAACCTAATTTTACGCCCCGCAATCAAAGCAAATTTACGGGCTAGTGGCGGCAAATCACTGCCTTCCTCGGTTCCTTGGGGAGCCACACAAATGCCCTGCAACTTACGCAAAACTCCAGGAACTGCAGGAGCACTCGACTCAACTCCAAGATAGTAAGATCGCGAGGTGCCGGTCGCAATACGCACCCCTTCCCCACAGACCAAAGCAGAGCCTAAATAACACGCTCCTTCTGCAACAGCCGTGTCCATCCGCAGACTCGGCAAGGCTTTGATCCCCGCTACACCGGTGATCTTTTGTAAACATGCCATAATCCGCTCACACGCTGAAGCGGCACTAAAAACACCCCCGTTAAATAAAACCCAATCTGGACGTAACACCCCCTCCGTCAGAAGATCGGCAAACTTCTCTGACTGTGCACAATTCAACGCTGCGACACGCAAAAACTCAGCTAAATGAGCCGTAATACGAGGCTCCGTTGCATAAGGAAGGCCCAGCTCTGCAACCCCATAAACATCTTGCGCACACTCTTCTTCCCGCTCGACCAAAGGAAAGAAACCATCTAAAACGCACGCCTCGACCTCTGCTGGGGTTAACTCAACACGCAAGGTTTTCTGCATCAGACGACTCCCCACACTGGCCACAGCAATATGATAATTCGGTGCGTCCACAGGCGAGGATAAAAGAGCTTCTTTACCTAAACGGGCGGAAGCAGTCAGGGAAGCAATCTGAGCGCCACTAAGAGGGCGAGACTGCTCTTTTTCTATTTTTTGCTGCAAAAGATGGGCTAAGGCCAAGTCCATGTTGTCCCCCCCAAGCAAGAGGTGTTCACCGACCGCTGCACGTTCCAAGTGCAAAGAACCATGCTCACCCTCACGCGCCACAATGAGGCTAAAGTCTGTGGTCCCTCCACCCACGTCACACACAAGAATCGTTTGTCCTGAGGACAAACTTTTTTTCCAGTCCATATGATGCCGGTAGATCCACGCATAAAGGGCAGCAGTAGGCTCTTCGAGCAAGCGCACATGCGTCAGTCCAGCCTGAGTACAAGCTAAGGATGTTAATTTCTTAGCTTCCTCATCAAAGGAAGCAGGAATCGTCACCACGACATAAACATCCTGCTCCCAATCGAGAGCATCACCTAGCTGAGCACACAATCCATGGGTCACCACCTGTTTCAAATAGCGTAGCAGCTCCGTTGCAACTTCCACTGGAGAAAACTTGGGAACACTCTCATCCATAACTTCCCAAGGGAGAATCTTCTGTTCCCGCTCCGCAAACGGGTGACATAACCAAGATTTTGAAGAACCAATCACACGCTTTGGAGAACTGACCGCGAGCTTGCGAGTGATGGCACCAAATACCAATGGACTCTGTTCCTGCGGTTCCCAACCTTCGGGCAACGCACGCAGCTCTTGCTCCTGAGCTGGGGACGGAATATAACACGCCGTAGGTAAAGTATACGACTCTTCCCACTGCCCCCAATCAGACAGTTGTGGGATCTTCCACTGGCGCATCTGTGTATCACCTTGCGTCCAAGAGGAAACTGCAGCATGACTGGTACCGAGATCAATACCCACAACATGCTTATAACGAGAAATATCCGAAGGAGAAATATTGGAAACCATGGTCTTTACTCTAATTTAGGATCTAACTTCAGCTTGGGCAGGGTACAAAACTTGCGTTTCAAGCATAAACTGTTGACGGTCAGCGGTTAGGGTTGGCAAATGGATGCCGTGACTTTTCCACCCACGATGCAGCAAGGTCGCCGTCGTCGTTGCGGCGAGGTCATGCTCGCCCATGATTTCCACAGTACGATCCACTTCTTCTTGAGGTGCTACAATCGACTGACCTTCTTCTTCATCACGTAGAGGGTGAATCTCCACATACTTGCACAACACTTCACGACAGCCGGCATGCACCACACGTGCAGCTGCGACAACCTGCTGATCTTCAATACCGGTGATATCTTCCATCACAAAGTCAATAAGGCGACCGTTATGCTGGAGTAACGAGAGCAGTTGTAAGGCAGGCAACTCGGTAGCACCTTGCTGGGCTGCTTGTTGCTCAAGCTGGGCAAACTCATTCTTGAGGCGCTGCAGTTTGGCTTGTGCTTGCTGGAGTTGTTGTGCGTAATCTTGCTTGGTTTCTTCTACTTGCACCGCAACCTTGTTAAGTCGTGCTTTAAGTTCCGTGGTATGCATTTTTTCATCACGCAACTTGCCCTGCAGCTGTTCCAATTCGGTTTGCATACCGGTGTAAGACCCGGCGAGCTTACGCAAATTCACATGTTGTTTGGATAACAAAAACGTGTCTAATTGCAACAACAGCAGCACCACCAATGTTGCAAACAGCAGATATGTTTCACAGTTAGCAGGAAGATTCAAGCTATTTTGTCCCACAAGCTGCAGAATCGTCAAAATAACCAAAAGAAAAGCAATGAAGTTTAGCACAGAACCACGCATGAACGACCTCTCCGTAACGTAGCATAAACAAAGAATGCAAATTGGAAGGGACACATTACACCGTGTCAAGAGAAAATGCAAGATTTTCAAACAACTTAAACGGGTCCGCATCGCCATAGCCCAGGAAAACCCCAAAGCACAAAATCTTAACGCACTCAGAGTTCCCCACTCAAACAAGACAAATAAGCCTTTGTAAACATGCAGCACAGCATTTCGACCTTGATCTACTCCTCCTATCTTTGTAAATTTTTCGGAGTCGTCCAAGCAGACGACCTCCAAGCTTCCAAACTCACCCCCAACCCCAACGGGAGAGCATATGCACAAAACATGGATTGCCATCAGCTTCTTAGGACTACTGGTCAGCTCATACGATGCCAACGCAAAGAAAGTGGGCGCCCGCAAATCTAGTTATGTCAAAACACTGGCCAAAAGCGCCTACCAAGCCTATCGCTCCAATAACCAGAATGGTCATCTAAGCCCCCAACAACTGCAATCTCTAGCTGGTCAAGTCACCCACGTCCATGAGTTTAAAGAACAAAGCCCTGACCGTTACCAAGAAGTGGTGTATCATCCTTACTTGGCAAACGATGCAACGGAATTTACCGCATGCCTCGAAGCCCGTGAATACTTGGTATATATCGACGGCAGCTGGTCTATGCGCGGCCCCGATATACGCCAGGGTGGGACACTTTGGCAATCCGCACAAAACCTCACCCAAGCTATCATCGATAGTGCGATTTCACTCGATCGTGACGGCATGGTCGAAGTCGCGGTGTGGTCTGGAAGCTATATGTACAAGCAGCTTCTTGCAGACACGAGTTTCCCATTCGCAGCCACCTATCATAACCGTAACTACCTTACGGCTTTCTTCCAGCAAAATCTACCTGCCAACAATACACGCATCACTCCTTTAGGCCCTGCACTTGAGGAACTCTATCACCGTAAAATCTACCAGATGCTCCAAAACCGGGAACCCGTCTCCATCATTGTCGCCACCGACGGTAACCCCTCCGACAAGCCAGGACAACCAGGTTCTGGCCAACAAGAAGTGATTCGGATCATTTCACGCATGGTCGCCGAAAACCAGCTCGCCGCTCCCGGCAATGAGAGCCTGCTTGCGATCAGCTTCGTCCAACTCGGAGATGACCCAGGCGCAGAGAATTTCCTCCGCTACCTTGACAATAACTTACGTCAATATACGGGTGGCGTCGACGTGGTCGATACTAAAAAAGACGACTGGGTTTACCAGCATGGACCGATTGCCCTCTTCGCCGAAGGCATCCACGGTTGATTCTGACAGTCTAAAGCGGCACCCCAAACGCTGCAATCACCTCGACTCCTAAGGAAGACTTATCATGACCTAGACGTTCTTTAAGATCCACCACAGGGTCTTGCGCAAAAGAAATCCCTTCCGGTAAATTAACGGCACCCGCAACCTCGCGCTGTGCATACACGGGGAGTTGGATATTCGCCCCCAGAGAAATCCCCGTGCTACGCACAATGTAGCGCGTGAATAATCCTGCGCGTAAAGAAAAGACACGTGCCACCGACTTCAGCGAAGCAAACAGGACTTCCTCACCCGCCTGTGTATCGACTCTGCGACCCGTGAAAAACAGATTTGACTGATCTATATCGACTCCACCTTCATAACCCCATAAGAGATGGTCCGTAACCTGCAAACACAAGCCACGCGTAAACCAAAAACCGTTACTCGACATATTCGTCCGCACATGGGCAGCATATTGGGCTGCGGTTAAATCAAAGTTGGTCTTTTGCAGATAAGGGCGAAATTCAAAAGCACGAAAGCCAATATTCATCTCATGGGTGGCACTTTTGAGAATCCGCATTTGCAACGCAATTCCTCCATAACCCTTATATTCACTCCCCCTCACCTTCCATAAAGTACTCGGATCACGGTCCGCAACAGCAATAGTGTTAAACGCAAGACCATTGTACTGCACCGGGGTACGCACCGACTGAATCATCTGCATCCCTAACACAATTTCATGTAAAGATGGTTTGGAAGCAATATACGCATACTGCAGCTCGGCCTCCTCTTGCGCTGCTGCCTGCACCAAACGCTGCCCCGCCGGGAGCTTCTTGGGCAGTTTCGTGGGATTCGTAAAGCTAAACGCCTTCAGCTTTGTCTTACCCATTAAGGATGAGATTTTCTTATCTATGTTGTCGGTTTCCAAAGGTTCTTGACTTTTGCGGCGACGCGAACGCTTCATTTTAGGGATAAAGACTTCAGGCAAGGACTCCGGCTGGTAGTCCAACGGGGATAAACTAGCAGCCAAGTCCCCAACAATACGTATGGAGCTTGCATCATTTTCACGCTCGGCATCCAGAGCTTGCTGCTGCTGGGCAATACGCCCCAAGACCTGAATTTTATCCGCAACACGGTGGCCTTCGACAAAGGGCTCCGAGTCCTCAAACTGCGCGGCAAGAAAACGGTCCTTCTTCACATAAGACTGATAGACTTTAAACTCCAAACCTTCTGCCACAGAGGGAAGCTGACGCTTAGGCACAAAGATGGCATCATACTTACCTTGCTTACTCACCACGGCTGGACAGATAAATAAGCCATGTGCAGAATTGAGCAGACAGATGTTTTCACCTTGGGCATAAGACGTTTTTGCCACCACGAAAAACCCGCTGCTCTGGTCCACATAGAGTACCTTGGCTCCATATAACGGCACAGCGGCCGCCATCACCAGCCAGATCCCAAATACCCGATGGAGTAAAGCTACTGATGGTTTTTTTGCCAAACTCTCACCTCATGAGCCAATTGCTGCGCTCTCTTCCCCCAAGCAACACTTTTTTTGGCCTGCAATAACTGCTGCAATAACTGGAGTGACTTTTGTGCATTGCGTTTGTTTAAGTAGTAATACACCGCACAGGTATAGGCAACACTCACCGAAAAACCATGATTACGTGGAAAGCTTTCACATAGATACTCCGTATCATATGCGTTACCCGAAAGTCGCTCCGCCGCAACCAAGACCGACTGAGCCACTGCGGTATCTGTGTCATGCAAACGCAAAGCATAATTTTTAGCGGAGGCAGCATCCCCATGCTGCATGTGAAAATGAATCATATTGAGTACGGTTGCCGGGTAGTCTGCGATCTCATGCAAGGCGGCATCCCAGTGGAGCAAAGTCTGATACGTATCTTGCTCCATGTAAGCCATGACCCCCAGTGCATTTTGCGCCAAGGCACGCACTTCGCGCTCCTGCGAGGCTACAAGACCTTCATATAAATAACGTGCCAACTCAAGGCGCCGAGCTTGAAAGGCTCCCAAAGCAAGGGTTTGCTGCACCTGCTCCCACAAAGGGCTTGCTGCAGGAATTTGGTAGTCCCGAAAGATTTTCTGCACTTCCATAAACACTTCGGTCATAGGCAAATTTTCAGTACGCAAACGATGGGTTAAACCATAGATGCTTTGCTGAAGGCGGGAGTCCCACTCTGTCGTGGTAAAAGTATCCTTAGCTCGATTCAATGCAGCGCGTGTAAGCACATTCCCGACCATGACCGGAAAAGTTGTCATTTTAGCATCTTGCAAACGCCCAAAGACTACAGAAGGCAACGTAGACAAGAGTACTAAGCACACCATCCATACATATGCACACTCCACTCGTATCTTGTTACAACGCATAAGCTTCCTCCAAGTACTCAGGGGCAATCACACTCATGTAGCGTGGCTCATCAATCACCTCCAAAAACTGTTTTTCTGGGGACTTTTGCTTATAGAACGCATTTTTAATCTTGCGGCTATGCTCATGTTGAATCGAGTTTTTTTCCATTGTTTTGACACATTCTTTTAAAGTAGAGTCCGCACGTTTGCGAATATCTTGGCTGGCTTTCCGCAACTTGTCCTTTAAAGTACCAAAATCTTTCATCTCAAGACGGGGATCTTTTTCAATTTCAGCCGCAGCATGCTGAAAGGCAAGATATAGATCATACAGCACCAGACTCCCCCAATAAGGGTCGCCCACATCTAAAACACCCTGGTACAGCCCCACTAAATCCCGCAGCTTGGCATTGAGGTCTTCAAAGCTAGCAAAGTACTCTTCCAAAGAATCCCCACCAATCGCAGTATTCGTGAATGCACGCAACGGCTGATTCAAACTCCGGTACTTCATCTCTGCAATGGCTTTTAAATGAACCGGTAAAAAGCGAGTGGTGTGTGGATTTTGCGTCAGAACCGCCACATACTCCTCTACCGCCTGGCGTGCAAAAGGAAGCGAACTCGGCTTTTGCGGGCCTAAAATCCTATAAATCCTAGCTAAATGAAGGATCTTATCCCCCGCACTGAGCGGAACATTTTCAGGCCAGCCTTGCGCACTCAGTCGCTTTAAGCCAGCCAAATTGCCCGCACGTGCGTACTTACGACTCACTCGATTCCAATTCGGGGCACTCACTCCCGGAGCTTCCACATACGACAGGTCACAGAGCTGATCCATTTTATCCATGTCCGCTAAGATAGCTGCTGTACACTGCTTCTGGGAAACTTCGTTGATAAAACGATAGTTTGGCGCATACTTACGAAAGATGGCATAAATGGCAACCTCACGCTCATAGGCAAAGCGACGGTGCTCCTTTTCAGCATAATCCAACAACAAACGCAGCACCTTTTGGGAGGCTGGAAAATTATGCATCAAAATATTGGTAACCTTTTGGGTTTCAGCTACCAAATTAAGAGTATCAAAAATGGTGAAAGCTTCCATTAAATGGTGTACTGCACTAGGAGCAGACAAGTCACGCATCGCCAGGTTAAACAAACCATGTGCTTTTTCCAAATGAAATGGGTTGGTGTACGCAAGTACTAAGCGATACTTATCGATCTTCTGCTTTAAAGATTCATAGGAGTCTGGATTTTGCAACGAAGCGAGCTTCAAAATTTTATCGGCAACCTGGACCTGTTCAAGCTTATCACCTCTATATAAATATAAGATTTTCTGGATCGCCTGCTCTGTGTAGGATTTTTCTGGATAATTCGCGACGACTTTCCATAGATAGTGTTCTGCTTTTTCTAGATCCTGACGACTCTGATAAATAGAAGTCAACAGGTGATAGCAATCTGCAAGATTGGCATCATACCTGCGCCGCACTTTTTCGTAGATACGACACTGACGAATATACAAATCTTGGATCTCCACCTCCTGCACAGGAGACTCGGGCTGCACTACAGAGCGCTTGACTTGCGGAAGAATGGTAAACAACATCTGTTGCAAACTAGAAAAAAGTAAGGACTTTTCGGACTCCGTTAGATTACGCATCTTGCGGATACGGTGCATACGCGTCACAACCTTGGCATACATGCGACTTGCGCTAGAATTTTTTTGCTGATAGCTTTTAAACTTAGCAGCGTAGTACCAAAGTTTTTCACGATCATAGCTTCGTGGATACTTACTTAAGTAAGTAAAAATCATTTGTTCCAAAAGCTGGTACGCAACCAGCTTCTCTGACTGAAAGCTATAATACTGACGGGCAAGGTCACGAATATAATGAAAACCAAGCTTTTCTAAATGCTTCTGATACAACGGCTTGCTGACAAAAATACGCTGCGGCTGAGCATCCAATTGATCCAGAGTGTCTTCATACTCTACAAGACGTTGCCAAATTTTTTCTGCTGCAGCGATTTTACCTTGGCTCACATAGATATCCAGCAACATCAAGGCTACCAGCGGAGAAGACTGCGTCATGGGAAACGCCCGCAATACTTGCTCCAAACCACCTTGTGCTGGCTGTAACAACTGACGGCGCAAAAAAAACAAGCTCGCGCGCAATAAGCTTTGCTCCGTATAGACCGGATGCTTCTCCAAAGGGTGTTCGAGAACATACGCAGCAATCTCTTCATTACGGTCCGCAAGTGCCACCACATTATGAAGGAGGCTACTCTTCAACTCAGCAGGAGCATTTTCCGGCAGGTCTTGCAAAGTACGGTAAAAGGTATGGTATGCCTGGCTTACATTCCCCACTTGCAGTTGCAGCCAACCACGACGATAGCCTAACCACCCCCCCAAGGAAGTCTTAGGGTCATCCTTCACTTTCTCGATGACCTGCAAAGCTTGCCGCTTATCTCCCATGATCCACATCAGTTCAGCTGTGAGGGCAAGCATAAAGTACAGCTCCTCGGGGTTAGATTGCTCGCCAGGAAAATCTTTTTTATAGGCATTAAAAGCAACCGGATCACGCGTATATAAACAAGTCAACAGACCGATAAGAGTGACCTTGCGGCGCAGAAACACACTAAGGTCCGCCTGACGCAATACCTGCTGCACAAGATGCATCACCATTCGCCAGTCATTCACATAGGTGTTATAGTCTGTCCCAAGCTGCAACTGCGGCCCAGGGTACGCGTGCCTTTGCATGTGCTGCCGACTCACAGCAAGTTGACGCTGCAATCGCCCCAACAGCTCATAGCCGCGTTCTCGGGTGTATGCCGAAAGCTGCGTTTCCCCAGCCAAACTTAATTGGATCGTCCGCACTGCCAAAAAAGGATCATTCTCATCAAAAAGGATATGTACCGGTAAGGTGGCCAGAGTCCACGGGGTGTCCAGTAGGCGCTCTAAGCGGGTCAAAAAAAACTTTTTGCCCGCTTCGACCTGTGGGGAGGCTGCACGTAGATCGGGCATTGCCACATACATGCTCCAAAGTACCAGCAGAATATAACGACAAGAAGAAGTAACCTTGAACAATAGGAATGACCTCATCACGAACTAAAGTTTATTCTTATCTGCCTGAAAGTGGTTGCGCATGATATATCTTGATTTTTCTTGAATTTCAATACTATCCTCACGGCTGATACGAATAATATCTTCAAAAATAGAGTTCGATTTCTCCACGTTCTCTTTATAAAAACTGAGTGCCATATAATACATGGCTACTGTATTTTGAGGTGCAACGTCCAAGACTTCTTCAAACAGCGTTCTAGCCTCATCTTTTTTATGCAAACGGTAGGTCGCAATACCCTTCCCCAACTTCGCTTTAAGACAGTGCTTACAGCGCTTCAACACACGTTCAAACTCCATCAAAGAGCCCTCGTTGTTCCCCAACTCAAGCTGGAGATACCCTGCATTCGTGCCTGCTGCAGTCTCCTTTTTATTCGCCCCCACGGCCAGGTTAAATAAGGCGAGCGCATTTCTATAATCATCCATGACATAAGCTGTCTTGTAGCTACAGATCCCCTTAATGTTGAGAGCTGCAGAATTGGTCTGATTCACCGTCAGCACCTGATCCGCATAATAATGCGCGAGTCCAACGTTGCCCAAGTTAAGATATGCCGCGGACAACAAAGTAAGCGCAAACTCATCAAAAGGGTGCTGCATTAAAAAGACCCGTGCACGCTTTACCATCTTTTGCCACGCTCCAGATTGATACATCTGCACTAACTCTTTTTGCTCCTGAGAAGCATCTTGCAAATCCAGAGGGTGCTGTTGCTGCTCGGTACTCAAAACATCGGCTTCATGTACCCAAAAAACCTTTCCATCCTTGGATAAAAGATCTTGAAAGGAAGAGGGCTGAGGGGTATGAGAGCACGCCCATACCAGCATTCCACATAACCCCACTTGGAGAATACTCTGACAAGACATAGATTCCCTCACCATGTTAAAGTTTGTTTTTTTCCCTGTGAATCTGGATAAAACCAACACCCGCATTAAGATTGTGATGAAAGTTCCAATCATAGTTGTAAGACCACAAAATCTGCTGCGTAATACTTGGCTTCGTATTGCCAATCGCCGAGTTGGCTACGACTTGAGCTTGAATTGTCGTCATCTCTGCTTGTAAGAACTCCACTAACTTCTTTTTCTCTGCATGATATTCCACCAAACTTGCATCCGATTCTGGAATATCAATGCTCATCATCGTCGCAATAAAGTTTTGCCCTATTTTCATCAATGCTTGGAGAGAAGGGATACAGTACGCTGCATGAGCCTGCTTACAAACCGTCAAGTGGGACGTTTTAAGTTTCTGAAAGGAGTTTTTAATATTGAGCAGAGCTTCTCGGTGATGCTGGACAAAATACTTACTGACTTGCTTCGTAAACAAACCCGAAGTCAAACTCACTTGAGCATACCAGATATAAGACAAAGCATCTTTCACTGCTAAAGAAGACTGATTCAAGTTTAACGCTCCTGACTCCAACTCCTCTAAGCGGTCAAGACGCCTCTGTTCCAAAGCATGACGGGCTAAAATCATATAGGCACGAGCTTTTAACTGATCGGAATACTCCGTCGACGCCACAATCATCTGCGAACGACTCAGCGCCTGAGGGCCATAGCCTACAGACTGAAAAATATTCAGAATCTGGCTGCGTAAATCTTCCACTCGATTCGACAACGCCCCATCCGTAGGAATCTTAGCTAAAGTCGTGAGAGCCTGCTCATGCCTGGACAAAGCAATGTAGATCTCACTGAGGCGCAGCCTCACTTTGTGCGCTTCTTCCTTGTCACCAAATGCCTGCAAGTAAAGTGTATAGTTGGCAATGGCCTCATCAATCAAAGTCATGCCCAAGGCAAGGCGCGCGGTATGGAGCAAGGATTTTTCAAAAAACTCTGAACGGCTACCTTTTTCGGTCACTTTTTTAAAAGATCGAATGGCTTGAACAAACTGTCCCGAATCTGCAAGGTTGATCCCTTGTAAGTAATAATATTCTTCTATCCGTGGCTGCTGGGCATATTGGGCCGTCAATTGCTGCAAGTAAGTCAAAGCACGAGCATAGTCTTTTGCTTGCGAGTATGCCTTCGCCTGCATATACAGCGCCTGTTCACGGAGCGCATGCAAGTCATAACGTTTACCAATATAGATCGCCTCCGTCTTATACTGTAAGCCGAGATCTACCATCGTCTCGACCTCAGGCCAACGTTCTACAGCAAGCAAAAAAGCGAGGAGATGGCCCAAAGACTTTTGAGCCTGCAACCCCCGAGGCTTGCGTTTGAGCACAGGTTGTAGGGTGGCGAGTGCCGCATCGAGACGGTTCAGATTGAGTTCGAGCATCCCAATGTTACTCTCAACAAACCAATCAGAGGGCGTGCTGAGTTTCTGTTTATAGCGATAAAAAAGCCGCAGCAGCTCTTCACGTTCTAAAGACTTTTCCTCTCCATACAAGGCAAAAGGATCTTGAAGATCCCACCCCGCATACAAAGCTTGCTCCATAATCGCTTGTTTGAGATACTGGTTGGTTTTCTTTGCCGATCCCTGAGCTGCCATCATTTTATAAGTTTCTGCAGCCTGTCGGTGCATATCATTTAGCTTGTAAACTTGCGCCAATCGGGCAGCTATTTCAAATTGATGGCGGGTAAAGGAACGGCTAGTCAAAAATTTACCGGCGACAGATTCCGCTTTCGCAATCTGCGCTGTATTTCCCTTGTCTTGAAATGCTTTGGCAATTTCACGGTTCACCATTTCATAATGAAATTCGGCCAGTTTAATAGCGTATAGAGAATTAGGATATTGCTTCTCGGATTCAATCATTAAGTTCTGATACTCCGCCGTTTCTCCATTTTGAAAGTAAAGAATACGCGATAGCTCAACAACCCTTTGATTGAGCAGCCTCTTTTTATTTTCTTGGCGAATCGACTGATGCAATATCTGATAGTTTGCTTTTGATTTGACAAAGCTTCCTTGCTGCCAATATTGCAAAGCAATACGTTCAAATAAGGAAGCAAGTTTAGGCTGGTTTTCAAAACAGGTCAGATAAAAGGGCATATTGCGCCAATTTTGTTTGAAATCCGTCGCATTTGTCCATATGGAAATCGCCGCATTGAGCAACTCTCTCTTTTCAGGGTAGGTAAACTGATTACAGGTACTGCTCACAAACTTGAGCAAGACACGGTATGAACCCAATTGAGCTGTATGCTCTGCAACAT
This sequence comes from Zetaproteobacteria bacterium, assembly GCA_028817975.1. Classification (GTDB taxonomy): domain Bacteria; phylum Bdellovibrionota_B; class Oligoflexia; order Oligoflexales; family Bog-1112; genus JAPPOJ01. Next base: position 16,892 of record JAPPOJ010000289.1, read on the forward strand.
GCTTGTGCTGCAGCATTCCTGTTTGAGGCGTTTGCGAAAGATGGTCAGCCAAAATCAAATTGGCTAAGGTGGCAATGTAGTGATTGGAATGATGACTCAAGCTGTCAAAAAAATGATAAGCCTTGGCAACCACTTGTGGGTCGCGTGCACGCATCCAAACGAGGTTTTGCATAAGACTTAAGGAAAACCTCTGTGAGCTACCTAGCGAAGGACTTTTAAGCAACTGCGCAATCATCGATCGAGCTTGCAGGCGTTTGTCTACGTATTGAAAATAAATCATCGCCAGATAGTAGCGCATCTTATCACGTTCGGCAGCGCTAGAGGTCTTCTCCATAATTTCTTCCGCAATACGGATAATATCTTTATGGGTCTGCACCATCTCCTTAAACGCCTGAGGCGGGGAAGCCAGCGACTCGGTACGCGCATAGGTCACATCCGCCCAATAGTAGGAGAGCAAGAGCAAATCGTCCATATAGGATCTCAAAAAATTAATTTTCTTCGCCGGATCAACCGTGATCATCTGTTCACGCATCCCGGTCAGCTTTTCTTGCAAATAGCCTAACTGAGTCATACCAAGGGGCCGAGTATAGATTGCTTCATCGCGCAAAATCTGCCGTAGGTAAATATCTTGAAAGGGAGTATGCGCAAGCGCCAGTATCGGGTAGGGAGCTTTACGTGACTCTGCTACCGAAGGAATATTCAGAGGGGTTTTCTGGGGTGCTTTCTCCTCTGCTAATTTGGCAGAAGGCACTTGCTCACGAGGTGAATACACTGGATCACTATAAGCAAGATCAAAACAGCTTAAACCAAAGGCCAAAGCCCCACACCAAGGTCGAATCTTCATAAGACATTCCCATGCTTCAGCAAGCAATACACATCACTAGGTAAGCTAGGGTTCGTCGTAAACGGGCTTCATCTTAAGGAGGTAAAGTAGGCAAAAAAATAGAGAGGTGGAAAGCCCCGACCAGGAGGCTAAAAGAAAATGACATCATCTTGCGTGGCGTTTTCGGGTTCAACCCCTTCAATATGACGACGGATGAGATCACGTTCCTCGACCATGGTGGTGCATTCCAATAAAGTGTTGCCAAACTTGATGCGATCCTCATTGGAAAACTTGCCCGTGACCGCTATTTTGTAACGCACATCACGCCACACCCGCATCATCTTGACGGTGTTATTCATATTCTGGTGAATACGATCTTGAAATTGTAAAGCTTCCATAATGGGGCTGACAAACTGATTGACGTCTTGATCCTCCGCAGCGGCTTCGAGCAGAGCCTTAGCCAAACGATTCGCTGCTTCGCGATCTCCGGAAGGTTTCAATGCGGAGATGATCTCTTGCATGGAGCCAATGGCATCTAAAGTCTCTTTAGACATGGCCGCGACACGATTCGCATCATCCAACAACATGCTCAAAATCTCATTGACCTGCGAAGTAGCTTCCTCAGATTCCTTCGCACACCATGTAAAGGACTGGTCCATAAACTCGATGAGATCTTCAAAATGACTACTCAGCTTGTCTGTCATACGCCTAACCCACCCTCTGCGATTAAAACAAAATGTCCACTAGGTTTTTCTTCGGCTCAGCTGGCGCCTCAGGAGGCTCCTGATGCAGCACCGTACGATAGAATTGACCCGTTTCCTCCAAGGAAGAACACTTTTTCGCCAGCTCTTGATAGGTCTCTTGCAATGCTGCCATACTCGCTTCCGTAGGAAGGTAACCACCGCTAAACACGGTTGCCCACATTTCGGACAAATGCTGCACTCTTTGATTCAAAACGTCTTCAAACTGCATCGAGTGTAGAATAGGAATCAGCTTTTCTTTAATGCCTTCTTCCAAACTAATAATCATCTCCAAACGACGCTGAATACCCGACACACTCAAGCGCGCCATAGTCTCATCATCGCCCTCTTCCAAATCTTCGACCGATAGCTCTGCAGGACTCTGATGCTTGATCTTCTCGTTAATTTTAGTGAAAATGACATCCACATGGCGATTGACCCCTTCTGCAGTCACTTGAGCTTCGGAGGTACCCTTCATATACAGCTGATGAAAATCCATGATCGCATTTTTGGCTTTCTCATCCATAAAACCATTCGACAGCTGCAAGATGTTACCCGTCGTATCTCCTGCCAACTTGCAAACACCCTCCAGCTGCGACTGAAAAACATCGGCCATCAAGCGATCAAACTCTTGTAATAAAGGTATGGAACTCTCCACAAAAGCATCTTGCAGAGGAGGCGCACAAGACTCCGCAGAGGCGGCCTCCGCGGGAGAGGATGACGGTTCTTCTAACGGTACAGGCTCTTCCAACGCAAGATCTGGCTGAGCCGCACTTGCTTCTGCAGATTTTTCATCCGGAAGTGGGGCGCTATTTTTTTTTTCATCCACAACGGCATCTGGAGCCACATGTTCCAGAGCCACAGCGTGCTTCAAAGTTTCGAGCTCGGCCAAGACAGCCTGCTCAAAGCAGCTTTGAAAGGTCTCTGCTACAGCGGCCTTCGCGATATCTGCAGCAATTGCCGAGATCGCTTCGATCTGATCGGCTGAGAGGGAAGGACGGGTTGGTTTATTTGGATTCGAACTCAACTTTTCACCTCTACCACCTTCGTACCAAGGAAAACACTCCAAGGCCAACTAGACCTTGTTGGAGGGATCGGTGGAATGAGGTAAAAGTTTAGTCAAGCATGGCTGCCGGACAAAAAACCCTGTAAGAGCAAAGCTTTAAGCCCAGGGGCCTCTTACGCCAGCTGCCACTGGCGGCGATACACATAGGCAAGGGCCACAAATCCAACCGTAACCAGCGAAACGATCTGGAAAATGTCTGAAGTGTCCCCACCAAGCATAAACAACACCGCACAAAAGATTGCCGACAGGACCATAAACAAAGAGTTGAGAATATTATTCAGGGCCACCATACGAGAACGGTACTGGATATGACTTTTTTCTTGAAGCAAAGCATACAGAGGGACAATAAAAAAGCTTCCAAACACCCCAATCAAGGTAAAGTCCACCACAATACGCCAATCACGCCACAAAGCCTGCATACCATCTTGCTGCAGGCGCAACCCTGGCTGCAACAAATCATAGGGCTTGCTCGTACTGTAGTCCAAAGACATGAAACCGAGATCAAACAAAAACCAGATAAGGCCAGCAATACCGATATACGCAACCTTTAAATTGATCTTTTCTGCACTAATCCGGTGTACCAGCATCGACCCAAATGCAATACTAATCGTAAACACCGCGAGAAAAAAGGTGATATAGTAGCTTGAAGCGTACAAACCATGGGTCGTGAAGGTAGGCATCTGTGCCAATACCGTCGCACCGTAAAACCAGAACCATGAAATCGCCATAATTGTCCAAAACAACGGTGGATTATCCTGGTTTAGGGTGACGATCTGCTTGAACTCTGGCAACGGATTATAAGTCACCCGTAGCCCAGGGTCACCGGCTGCGGCATGAGGGATTTTCCAAGAAGCCACATACCCCAACACAGCTAAAATCACGACAGCAACCGCAACGAATAATGGGTGCCAACGCACCAGTAATCCACCCAAAATCGTGCCCAAGAGGATGGCCACAAAAGTACCCATTTCCACCAACCCCGTGGCACGCACTAACTCCTGCGAGTCCACATGCTGGGGAATAATGGAGTATTTTACAGGGCCGAAAAAAGCCGACTGCGCACCCATCAAGCTAAGAATGCATGTCATCCATAAGATGTCTTGCATGTAAAAAGTCAACGCACCCAACAACATCAACACAATCTCAGCCACCTTGATGAGACGAATGAGCCAACCTTTCTCGTATTTATCCGCGATCTGCCCCGCAAGAGGAGAAAGAGCAAAAAAAGGAAGAATAAACAAGCCACTGGCCAAGTTCACCCAAAACCCAACCTCAGCTTCCGAAAACGCTTGCATGGAAACAAAAATAACTAAAGCGTTTTTAAAGACATTATCGTTAAAAGCACCTAGGAATTGAGTCCAAAAAAAAGGTCCAAAGCTTACTTTTGCCAAAAGTGATCTCATCCAATCCCCCAGATTTAAAAATCTTTCTTAAGGACACTCAAGAAAAGATGAACCCTGAACCCAAGCCACAACACACCTCAACGATATAAAAAAGAAGGGAGCCGAAACTCCCTTATTTAGTATATTAAGAAAGATGGAAAAAGCCAGTTCAGGCTTGTCGTCTATGCTTTACTCGGTGCAGTTGCATTTGGAGCAGCACGCGTGGAATCCGCTTCTGCGGTCTCTTCACGGGAATGACTGACCAATTCTTCGTACATCGGCGCCAGCTTGTTCACACAGACAAACCATACAATGCCAATGCCCAAGGTTACGATGGCCACATAAGGCGTCACCGCGTCAATCGACCCTACCATGGCAATCAAGGCCATATTAATCACAGAGCCACCTGACTTACCTAAGCGGCTGCCAACACCATCGATCGCAGCTTTACCCGTACGACGGACATCAGGATCGAGGGGAATATAAGCTGTTTCTTTCGTCGTGTCAAAGAATGCGTACTTGCCGGCTTTCGTAATAGAGTTTTGCAACAAGCCAATCCAAGCTGCGGCAAAGAGAGGAGTGGTACCAATGGTAGCCAAAATCCCAGTCATGTACTCAGAGAAGGTCAAGTTAGCAAAGAACAAAGCACCGGTGACAAGAAGAATCACAGGAGTGATGAGCGCCGTAATTCTCCAGCCAAAAATACGCAAGAAGTTTGCCGAGCCAAAGAACAAGAAAAACGCCGTTAAAGGACCAACCACACTGATACACATACTTTGGAAATGCAAAAACGCCTGCTTGTCGCCCGCAAAGAGGACCTTCACATTGTGCTTCCAAGTCACTTCAATCAGGTTAATCGAAACCCCGTAGCAAAGGATAATCATCGCTAACAAAGCAAGGTAACGTGACTTCGCCAGTTCTTTCATACTTGCAGCAAAACCAAGTTTGACCTTAGATTTTTTCTTGGTTTTCTTCTCAACAATCATAAACTGTGGCTTTTTCATGACCACTTCGTTCAGGTACCAGTAGAATGCAGCAAGTAAGATGCCTGAAACCACAACAAAGTTGCAGATAAAGCTCATCGACTCATCCCAAGAACCACGATTCGCATAAGAAATAAACGAACTGGTGGTCCCCAACAACACGTTAGAAGCCATCATCAAAAGGCCATAAAACCTTTTTGCTTCGGAAGTTTTGCAAGTTTCATTCGCAGTGCTCCAGAAAAGCACAGCCATCACGATGGACCCCCACAGCTCACTCAAAATGTAAAACAAAGAGTATGACCAGTTACGGTACATGGCCACCATCCCTTTTAAACCAGCAGGAAGCACAGACTCTAACCAGTCTGCAGAAGTGGTGGGATGAAGAACGTCGATGTTCGGGTAAATAAAGTAATTGAAAGCAAAGTAGAACAACACAAAAGGAGCCAAAGTCGCATAAAACAGAGCTTTACGGCTCAACATGGTGCCTAGCTTAATGTAAATCGAAGACGCAAGAATCGCTGCCGGCAACGTACCCCAAAGCTTGAGGTAAGGGATGGCTTCCGCACCAGAACCTGGAGCATTAACCACTAAGGAGTCTTTTACAATACGCAGTACGGAGTAGTTATAACCCACAAAAATAAACATAATGGCTAAAGGGATAAACTTCTGCAACTCATACCCATGAATCGGGAAGAGTAGCTGACGCCATTTACCAAATTCAGCCTGATTTTCCGTTTTACTTACCATAAAATCTCCTAAAAATATAAACACACAACAGACTTTCGAAGCCTGTGTAAAAAGCAAAAGACCCTGCAGTGATTCTGAAATTACGATAAATGTCAACTTCAGGGGGAATTCCGGACGCAATTTTACACTATCTTAAAATAAAAAGAAAGAGAAAAGATCCTCATGGGCCGGGTCACGCCCTCTAAGAGGATGATTTTATAGACTTTGGAGGATTCTCACGGCATACCCTGGGGAAGAATTAGCCTTCCTGGGAAGCTTTGATCCAACTCTGATTCTGATAGGTATGTTGCATAAAAGCCGTCTGCTGCCGCGCAGCTGCAATACGTTCTTCAGCCATACGGTTCGAAGCCTGTAACGTCGAAGTGCCTTGGGCAAGCGCAGCATCAAAGACCTGTGACATGGTGTCAAAAATCCCTGCAGCCTCAGCTTTAGCTGCCTGAGCATCATAGCCACGTAACTCGTGAGAAACATTAATCAATCCCCCGGCATTAATGACATAATCCGGAGCATAGAGAATTCCCGCATCCATCAGCATCTGCATATGCACGGCCTCATCCAGCAGTTGATTATTGGCTGCACCCGCGATGATCTTCGCTTTTATTTCTGGAATCGTAAAATCATTCAAATCACCTCCCAAAGCACAAGGGGCCAGCACATCACAGACCGTCGTATGGATCGACTCAGGGGGGACAACGGTGGCAGCCACCTGCTCTAGGGTTTGATCAATGTTTTCCGCACGTACATCCGCAATGGTGAGTTGCGCTCCTGCCTCATACAAATACTGGCACAGCGCCCGGCCTACCGCTCCACATCCTTTCACGGCTACATGTATTCCGGCCAAACTATCCACACGATGACGATGTACAACAGACGCCCGAATGCCATGAAAGACTCCAAATGCCGTGACAGGGGAGGGATCTCCCGAGCCACCAGGACGCGAAGAAATCCCAGTGACATACTCCGTTTCTTCCGCCACAATATTCATGTCTGCAACACGCACATTGACATCTTCTGCCGTAATATAGCGGCCACTCAAAGAATGGACAAAACGGCCAAAATGACGCAAGAGCTGTTCATTTTTTAACTGCGCCGGATCGCCCAGGATCACCGACTTACCTCCCCCCAAGGACAAGCCCGCCACACTTGCCTTATAGGTCATCCCCCGCGACAGCCGCAGGACATCCAAAAGTGCGTCTTGCTCCGACTCATAAGGCCAAAAACGACACCCACCTAAAGCAGGGCCCAAGGTCGTGTCATGAATGGCAATAATAGCCCGAAGGCCCGTCGAAGGGTCCCCACAATAGACTACCTGCTCATGCTCAAACTTTTTCATCAGAGTTTCACTATGCATTCTTTCTCCTTACCCGTACGAACTCCACGCATGGAGCCGCACACTGTTTCTATAACAGATGCCTTTGATACAAACGTAGACTCCAAGTGTGGAAAACACAAACCGGAGTTTGAGCACACTGCCAACAGCCGGCGTTGTCACCATGCATCTAGAGGCTTCTGCACCCTAACCCTTAGCGCAACGACAAAGAAGATCCAGCAAGACGGCTTATCGGTTGGGGATAGACGCGATTAAGCAAATCATCGTAGTAAGTCACAAGAGGGTTGAGATTGCCTTGTACACGAAAAATACGTGCAGCAATTTTTTTCTCCAAGTCGGAAGGAGGGTACTGCAAAAACCACTCTAAGTAAAGTTGATAAAGAGGGTCCTCAAGCAGCTGAAAAGCGGGATAAGTATGATGCATATATAAAGAAGCACGTGCCACCCAACCACGCACTTCCTCACGTGGGACCACATAGTCCCCATAAATAAAGGTTTGGCAAGCACCAAAGGACTGCACGGGCGCAGCTGCTAAAGTGTTACGCGGTACCGTGAGGGGCAAGTTCGAACGCGACCGATTCACCTGGGCCAAAGCAGGCACCAAATTATACAAATCACTTTCCATGCGGTTGAACATCTTACTCACCTTACGAACACAGCGTCGCCCACGGTAAGCCACTCCCTTACGATTGACACAACTCGGGTGCCCCTTGACCCAAGCACCCATCTTACGTCCAAAGGTGGAAGCCGCCACCAAGTGCTCCCACTCCACCCGACTTTTACGGGAGTGCGGAGATACAGCACCCACTCCACAAGCCTGAGCATCCACCGTTTGGGCTTCAAAAGGACAGCCACAATAAAATGTCTGTGCCGCTTCCGAGTACACCCACTGAGCACGTTTCTTCGCCGTGGCAAAGCTATAATCCTGGGGATTGGTCACAAACTCCAGGACTGTCAGCTGCTGCTGGAGCACGTTCTTTTCTTGAGTCCGCGGGCGTTCAGAGGCAAAATAAAGGACGTAGATGGCATATACACACGCGCCTACCACGAGGAATCCCATGCCCAACATCATTCGGTTATTCTTGAACATGTGCCAACTTTCTCCACACCAACAGAGTTACACCAACAGGGTTTGTGATCCTCAACCCAAGATACTCCCGGTGCTCGACAAAGCCAAGTCTATCCTGTGGATCGCAACAGTCTCCATATGTTGCGCATTACCCACCAGCAAGGCGGCGCAAGACAGCCCCATGGCTTCCGCCGCAGCTCCCACCGTCTACTGGTATACTGTCGGCCTCGGCCACGCGATCCATACGCGCTATGGACACACCCTGATACGCATTGTCCAGAAAACCCTTCCCCGTGACCGCACCTACAACTGGGGCATGTTTGATTTTAGCGACCCTGCCCTACCTCTCAACTTTTTTACGGGCCGGCTGCGCTATTGGCTCGGCTTTGAACACTCCATTGGCTGGCATATACGTTTTTACCGCAATTACGAAAAACGCCCGCTATGGGAAGACAGGCTACGCCTCACCCCCGCCCAAAGCCAACACTTCGTCGCGCAGGTCAAACAAAAATCGACTCCTGAACACAAATACTTTTGGTACCACCACTTTTATAAAAATTGCGCCACCATCCCACGGGATATCCTCAATAACGTACTGTACGGCAAGCTCAAACAACGTTATGCCGCAGAAGACTCCGGTACCACACTGCGCAGCTATGTACGTCACAATCTCAATACACCACCTTTCGTGGGCTGGTTTCTCGACATCACCATGAACAGCTTACTCGACCAGCCCCTGAGCAAGTGGGATGAGATGTTTTATCCCCTCAAACTACGGGAACATCTGCAAGACTTCCGCGCTCTCGACGATGAGGGAAACCCACTCGATCTCCCCTTGCTCCACGACAGCCGCCAGTTACTGCGTACAGAAATGCCACAACCTCCACTCACCAACTATGCTTTGATCGTGAGCAGCTTGCTCTGGGGAGTGACACTGAGCGCCTGGGCAACCCGGCGCCGTCTATTCTCCGGACTCGCCCTCGCACTGTACGGTTTGTTTGCCACATTTTTCGGCACCGTGATGCTCGGCTCTTGGCTCTTCTCCACCCATCTTGATCTGCACCACAACGCCAATCTATGGCTGTTCTGGCCACTCGATATTTTTTGGCTCGTGTACGCCGGCAAGTGGATCTGCGGTAACTCGGATGAACGTGGGATCTGCAATCGTCACTCCGCCACACGGCTGTTGCAACTTCATCTAATTGCCGCCATCATCTACAGCATCGGCAACATGAGCGGCTGGGTCATGCAAGACTGCTCTGACGTGATGATGTATCTTCTGCCCCCATTTTTCGGCTTCGGTCTTTTTGTTTATCGGCGTTTGAGAAGAGTTACAAGTAACGATATGAATTCAATCTCTGACTCTTAATCAGAAGATCACTACCGGTGATTTTCTGCTTAGATCAAAGCACAAAGAGAATAAGTTGATGCTCGATGACACAGAAAGAAAAAATACGAGTATGCAAAGCAACGTATTGTCATGCTTGTGAATGAGACTCACTCTAATCGTCGTTTTCATCCAGAGAGCGCGGAGCTTGAGTATGCACAAATTCGCCCTTCGATGTGCCCGAAGCTCCACTCTGATCAATCAAGTTTTGAATCTCTTCTAAGCACGCTCCGCATTGCGTACCAGCTTTAGTACAGTGTTGCACTTCACGCACCGAGCAAGCACCCTCGGCGATAGATTGCCGAATCTTGCGTTCTGAAAGCGATTTACATAAACAAACAATCACGGACTTTCTCCATGTATACGCTCCGCCGTCCACAGCTGTTATCGGCGCTCGCCACGATTAATTGAGATTTATTATCAGTATCATTATTGTCGCAAAAATTACAGCAGCTTGCAACCGCTGAGGCGCAGATCAAGACGCCTTCTGACGTGTATCCCCGACGGCATACTTGACAAAATAGCCCCGAGTGGGCATAACTTTTTTAGGCTAAGTTCCTATGCTGTAGCGAGATACGCACAAATAGGCAACGTACATTTTTTACGGATGAAAGGTACAAAGACAATGGTAGTACAAAAAAAATGGATACATGCAGGGCTGTTATCCATGGCAATCGTGGGAAACAGCGCATTCGCAGAAGGTACTGCCAAAGCAGCCGACAAAAAAAGTACCGAAACCAAAATAACTAAAGGACAAAAAGTGGACCTCTCCACCGACAAAGCACAGCTCAGCTACGCCATTGGCAGCAACGTGGGCGAACAACTCAAACGTGATTTTTCCGAACAAGAAATCGATGTGGACATTATGGCCACCGCACTCAAAGATCAGTTGAGTGGACGCGAAAGCCAGCTCAGCACCGAAAGCATGGTAAAAGTCTTTCAAGACTTGCAAAAAAGCCGGCGTGACAAGATGGAAAAAGAAGCCATAGCCAACAAAGCTAAAGGCGCCAAGTACCTTGAAGAAAACCTCAAAAAGCCAGGTACCAAAGCCCAACCTTCGGGTCTGCAATACCGCGTCATTACCGCCGTCAAAGACGGTGTGTCGCCGAAAGAAACCGACAAAGTCAAAGTACACTATGCCGGCACCCTTATCGATGGCAGCGAGTTTGATAGTTCGTATAAGCGCAACCAACCAGCGACCTTTGTCGTCAACGAACTCATCCCAGGGTGGCAAGAAGCGCTCCAGATGATGAAGCCAGGCGAAAAATGGGAAATTACCGTTCCCTCCGACCTCGCCTACGGCGAAGCCCCACGCCCCAACATTCCTTCAAACTCGGTACTCAACTTTGTCTTAGAACTGCAAGAAATCGTCAAAGAATAACACAGTACCGCTCAATGAATGTGATCCACACAGCGCAGCTCCTTTCCCTCGGCCTGCAACTTAGCATGCATCAGCTTGAGGGTCAGGTAACGCGTATCCTGGTCTGAGGTCACCCCTACCAGCCGCTGCTCCATTTGGGTCGCACTCAAGGTATACCCGTGCTGCAGCCACCAATCGTCCAAATCATCAAAGTCAAAGGTCAATGCCTTGTGCGTCGCAAAGGACTCCTTTGCTGCATCCCAAGGGGTGTACACCCATTTTTGTACATACAGACAATGGACAAAATCCCAATCTTTTTCCTCCAACTCACCTGCCCACCCTGAGTCCGAAACCCAGTGGTTCATAAATACGTGCAAGGGTTGGTGATACGTGTTCGGAGATTCACGCAGCAAGCGGTCATTGCGATAAAAGCGCACTACGTCTGGCTGCCAGGCAATCGTAAACTTTTGCAAGCCATAAAATAACCGGGGATCATTTTCAAGCGCATGCAGCTGTTCACTCGGCACCCCAGCTTGCCAGACATTCGTCTGCAAGTGGGGAAAAGACCCTCCTTTAATCTCAATATCTAACTCAAAATGAGCATCATCCTTGACCTCATGACGAGGGTAGAGAAAAAAACCCGACACTCCACCGGAAACTTCCGTGGGAGAGGCGTAATAATCAAACTTGCCATAGGTAAACGCCTGGCGCGATTGCACGCCTGCCCCCACAAACTTACCCTCTCCTAACTCGCTCAGGTGACGGCGCCGCAACCGTGCCTGACTCGCCTCAATAAAATGAGCTAAGGCGCGCCGCCAATCATAGGGGCGATAACCCGGGTCTAACTGCGGGCGCCGTTGCAAAAAAGTATCCACCAACACCATCATCTGCTGCAGGTCATCCGCGTGGCGCCCTAGCCCAGAAGCTTCAAGATACGCACGGTTTTGCCGTTCGCCCTCATTGATATCGTACATAATCAGCGGCAACTCCACCGCCAGCACTTCCGCGGCCGTTGCCCCTCCAGGCTTGGAGATGAGTAGATCTGCTGCGTTATACCAGTCATTGATTTGCTCCGCAGACTGCATCCCCAATACGTGTAATGCAGGGGCCACCGCTGCTGGAGCTTGGGCTATCATCTGCTGCAGTTTACCGCGTAGCTCTTCATTACGCCCGGTAAAGATATACACCTGCGGCAACGGAGACAACTCTGCGAGACGCGTTTGGAGGGTACGCACAATATCAAACAGACTCGCCTTACCCTGACTACCCATCATCACTAACAACACGCGGTCCGAATCGGCAAGCCCTAAAGACTGACGCTTCTGAGCACGTTCTGCCGCAGACAAACGGCGGATGGCATCTCGAATAGGATACCCCAACAGGTAAGGAACCACATTGCGTGCCGCATGCTGTTCACGCTGATGCGCAAACTCCTGTAAAGCAGCCGCCATCCCCGTATCTGGATTTCTTTGCAAGATCGCTGCAAGGACCGTGTCACCACGTGCAGGGACTCCCAACCGGATCAAAGCATCGGCTGACTTTTGCACCACCGGGTCCAGGCTTTCCCACACGTCAAAATCCGTGGATACCACCAGTTGTGGGGTATCTAAATCAAATGCGGTGGACACATAGGCATCCGTGTATCCCATCGTATTGATGGTTGCCACAGGACGCACCGCCTGCTGCCGTGCACGAATGACCGCATTTTCCGAATTCTGCAGATAGTACAGCAGGTACCAGTGGATAAACTGCATATATTGATTAAAGAGAGGAATATTACCCTGTTTCTGATGGATCTCATTAAAAATAACTCCCGAAGGACGCCCGGTGAGCTGATGAAAAGGATCGGCGTCCCCCAGCTCATCCACGATCAGCAGTTCCGGGCGCAATGCCATAGCTTGGAGCCTAGCCTCCATCGCCTTGGCCACACTAAAGTGCCCTCCTCCCGAAGTGGTGGTCAGAATCATCACCCGTTCCGGATCAACTTGCCCTGCCTGAGTGGCAAACACCGCGGCCAGCTCCTTGAGAATCGCCTTCGCCGCGGTCACCATCCGACCTTGCTCCGGCCCCTCCAATCCCGTCCAAGCACTCACGTCATTCGAATTCACCAAGAAGTAGGTCGGCGAGCCGAGATACTTAGCCACCTCCACGACCCACTGAGCCAAACGATCTTGAGCTTGCAACGAGAGCTGTGCATCCTCCATCTGCTGCCGAAACAGCGTGTGCAACACCTCGGCCTTATAGGGATCACGCAACTGTAGGTGCAACAGAAAAGACAGCTTGGAAGGGTAATCCAAAGGGGTATAGACTTTCCCCTGCATACTTAAGTTAGGTCCGACAAACTCCCCACCTAAATGTTCCACCACCGCACGAATAGGGGCATTGGGGGCAGGTACCTGATGCGCAACCAGCCCCTGGGTGTTCACAAACTCGCCTTCCCAAAACGCCTCCGAGCCCACTGCCGCCCCACCGTCTTGCTCAGGGACTTCCACCACAAGCGGCGGCAAGGTCTGGCGCTTAGAGTCTTCTTGCGCTCCCACAGCCGGCTGAATCGGGGGCGGCTTACGTGTGGTTCCAGCTAAACGCCGCGTGAGCATGCACCCCGAGATATACGGCCAGCTGCACAGCCATAGCACTCCCCACAACCCGTATTTACACCCCAACTTGCAACCCCTCACAGCTTTTCTCCTCATACAGGTATCGCCGACTCTCTTTTACCCATTATACAATGGCATCATGTACCTCTCGCACATTCACCTCCTTGTATTTATTTGATTTAATTGCAATAACTTATTTTGTATTTGATTCAGAGATACTTTTTGACTATAAGGTAAAATAAGTCACTTAAAATAAGAAAAATAAATGAATATGAAGATTTCAAGAACGATTTACCTGTTGAGCCTTGGCTACGCCGTGCTCGTTGCAAATTCACTACCAGCTCACCCTACGGATGCTGAGGACGACATCCCTATTGCGCAGTGGTCCAAGACTATCCACAAGCCCGAACGACCCCATCACTGTAACCTGTGCTCCAAATCTTTCAAACGCAAACACCACTTACAAACACACCTAAGTGGTGTGCATCGCAAAAAGGCCAGCCCGGTCAAGTGTCGAACGTGTGGACAAATCTTTGCTCAGCAAGGACACTTGAGCACCCACATCCGTACGGTACATCTTAAGCAACGTAACTTTGTGTGTCCGCAATGTGGCCTTGCGCTCAGCCAAAAACCGCATTTGGAACGGCACATCCGCATCGTGCATGAAAAGCAACGCCCCTTCCAATGTCAGCTGTGTCGGCAAAGTTTCGCACTGCGTGCAGGTCTGAAGACCCATATTCAAACGGTCCATGAACAGCGCCGCCCCCACCACTGTGAGCTATGCAAGCAAGACTTTGGTCAAAAGCAGGCCCTCGACAAACATATCCGCCTGGTACACCTCAAACTGCGCCCGTTTCAATGTAAGCTGTGCCCTCAAAGATTTGGCCAAAAGCACACGCTCCTGAATCATATCGACAAGGTACACGAAAGAATCAAATCCCTCACCTGCACTTTGTGCAACGTGGCTTTCGCCACGGCTAGGGGTCTTATTATACACAACAGCAGAATGCACCCTCCGGAGGCACAGGCTTCTCCGGCACCGGAATCAACTCCTGTCCCCACCACGGCACCAGCAGAACAGAAAGTGCCTGACCCTTTCGCACACGATTGGCCAGAACTCTGGAGTGAAGAGGGAGGCCAGTTGCTGCAGCAAGTTATGGACACCACCCCTTTAACAGCAGCAACAGAAGCCACGGAGGAAACAGAGGCCGCTGAGGACACAGAGATCACACCGGAAACAGCGGACACCTCCCCATACTGGCAACAACTTTGGGACGAGAGTACCCTGCCAGATTTTTCCTGCAATATCCCCCTATAGCCCGTCTCCTCATGCATGAATTAGGCTTTTTGCTGCCAGGTATCACGCAGTTCGACCGTACGATGAAACACACG
>JAPPOJ010000299.1 GCA_028817975.1 Zetaproteobacteria bacterium
CTTATTTATCGTACTTTTTTATGTCGGATCAACGAAGCACTTGTTTGGAAAACCTGCTGCTCAGCGTATCATTGGTTTTCAACAGCTTCCCTTAGATGTTCAACAGAAAATCATGCTGCGTGTGATGCATGAAAGCCCTCAAGATATTGAGAATATTGCAGAAGTCAATCAGGAGATGTTTGCTTTATTTTTACAACATAGGTCACAGCTCGAACTCCTATACCCCCAGCATATTGCCAAGCATTTACACTTATGGATTTTACATGCTTTAGAAAATCAAGCTCATCATACCCAGCCGAAACATTTGCAGTTGTTTTTACGTTTTGAAAACCAACAACTGGCCAAAGTTCTTGCGATGAAAAGTGCGGCCTTGACCACGTCCCAGGAGTGGAAGTTGCATGGGGCAGCCTTAGTGGCAGCTTATGCATATACGGCGAGTCTGATCTATTCTGATGTGATGATTGATGCTAAGCACGCGGTTCGCAAACTTGTCCAGCAGTATTTGGACGACGATCAGGCGCAAAATGATGCAGTCATGTATATAGAAAGATATGTTACCCATGATGCCCCGCTAGCCAATGCAAAGTATACGGTGAGCCACTCTTTACATGACGCCTCTTGGGATCATTTGGATGTGGGTGCGTCTATGGCTTCTTCAGATATAACGGAAGAAGCGTTGGAGTGGTTTTTTGCGCAGATGAACAAGTTAGATACCGATATGATGGGGAAATCGGCATACTATGTTGCGGAAACCGTTTCGTGGTTGATGATGCTTGACCCTCAAAGGGATATTTTTGGTCGTGTGTATGATAAAGTTCGTGCGCGTTTAGTCAGCTCAGGGGTCGTGGACCCTGAAGGTTGGTTTGTGTCCTCAAGAGAGCTTGAGCAAAAGATAGCGCATTATTTTGGCCGTGACGGTGAGCTGGGTCGAGATGGTAACCATGTGAAGCTCGCTGAGTGCCAGTATGTACAACGCTATAAGTATGTTGAATTTTACATCCAACAGTTACGTGACGTTCAGTGCATGATTGAAAAATTAGAGCAACAAGGGCTTTAGTGTGATGCGGCACCCATCTTAAATTCAGTACTTTGTGGGTGGTTTCTGTGGGGTGTGTCTCTTGGAAATAAAATATATACGTTTAGGGTGAGGTGGTACTTCTTGAAATTGAGATTATGTTCACTTGTCATGATTTTATTTGGCCTTGGGTATAGTTTTGTCCATGTGTCTGCCATGGTGTATAAGCGTAAGTTGTGCCAGTATCAGGATTGTCAAACTCCTGTTTATGCCCGTGGACTTTGCTTTGCCCATGGAGGGGGTAAACGCTGTCAGCAAGAAGGCTGTGAGAAATCAGCACACGCGGGTGGTTTTTGTGTTGCTCATGGAGGAGGGTCGCGTTGTCAGCAAGGAAGTTGTCAGCGTCTGGTGCAATCACGGGGGCTTTGCTCTATGCATGGAGGGGGTAAACGCTGTCAGCAAGAAGGCTGCCATAGACGCTCACAATCCAGTGCTTTTTGTACGGCCCATGGTGGAGGATTCCGCTGTCAAATAGAAAATTGTACGAAGTTTGCGAAGTCTGGGAAGCTTTGTATTGCCCATGGTGGGGGTAAACGTTGCCAAGTAGACGGTTGTAAAAAGTTAGCACGGTCGATAAAAAGATGACTTTGCATTGCTCATGGTGGGGGTAAACGTTGCTTGGAACTGGATTGTTTTCGTTTCGTGATGTCCAAGGGATTGTGTGTTGCGCATGGCGGGGGTAAGTATTGTCAACAAGCTAACTGCCGTAATTTAGTCAAAGCAAGAGGATTTTGCGCTCGGCATGGTGATGTTGCCGTGAAGAAATGCCAGATAGAAGACTGCACGCGGCTGGTGCGCTCACGTGGGCTTTGTGTTCCCCATGGAGGAGCAACCAAACCTCGCCGACAAGGATGCTCTCCCGTACCCCCCGTTCAACTCGCAGAATGGATCACTTCTGTAGGTCAAGCTGCCAGTTCCGATGTCTCTGTGGTGGTGCCGAAACTGGAATACGTGGAGAGCATCTTGGAGTTTGTCCGTGATTTTGAAGAAATGTCTGAAGGGGAGCCGCAGGGGATTGCTCCCGAACTTGCGTTGGAGCCAGAAGGCTTTGTGCAAGCAGAGGGGGGATTGGAGGTCGAGCCACCACTCTAAGTTCTTGTCTCTGTATCTTGCCGAAATTACTTTTTTTTCGCTCCTTGTGCGCGTGTACTGGATGATAGTGCCATGATTTTAGATACTTGTGTCACCTGTGCCTTGCTTCCGTTCAATTTGCCTTTGTATGTAGCTGCAAACTGTTTTTTTTTCTTTATATTCCAAGGTTTTAGATTAGCTTGGCCTGCATAAGTTATAAAATATAAAGATGTCAAGGTGACCTTCCGATCGCGGCGGTTGTGCGCTTGGGGCTTTGAGGCCTTGGGCATATAGAGATTGCATCGAACATATGAAGTGTTTTGAATACTCTCCATTTGAAAAGAGAAAAGGGGTGTGTATGTGGCGTTTTCGATTACCAGCTTTGGCATTGCTGGCGAATATGTGGCTTGCCTGGGGCACGGCTGCGGCAGAGTCGTCCTTGGATGATTTTGGGGTGGAAAAAATCGCAGCGGGACAAACGGTGGTGTTGAGTCCTGAACTGCCTGACGAGGCACAGAATATACGCAGGGAGGTTGTGGTAGGGCCCGGAGACGTCTGGTTTGAAGACCCTCTGCGAGCTGCCACTCAAGTGAAGTTTTCTTGGCCAGGAATCTACCAGCTGAAACTGCACCATACCGAGGGTGGAGAGGCAAAGTCAGAAGATGTCCAGATTGAAGTGTTTAAATATGCGGGTGCGGTAACGGTACAAAGTGAAGTGATGAAGATGAATCCCAAGTTTTACTTGGATTTTGAACAAATCCCCAGTGGTGTGGATCACGTCGAAAAGGTGAATGCTTCCGTTGGACGCATCTTTACCAAAGGGGATTTGCCACAACTGGTGTCGTCTGCCAAAGGCTCAGGTTGGGATTTTGGCCAGACAGCGGGGCATCTGCGGCTCTATGGTAATCCCGTTTTGGATATTGGTAAGGTCCAAGGGGAAAAAGGCTTGACCATTGCGTTTTGGGTTAAGCATTCCTATGAAACAGCTTTAGATCGTAACAGCCGTATCGCAGGGTCGGTGTTTGATATTGTGCAAAACACCTGGGGCGGTGATGAAGGGCGTATCGATTTTAACTTTCCTGCTGTGGGGGTGAAATTAATTAGCCAGCGGCAGCCTCACCCGAACCCGCTCGATGGCGAGTGGCACCATATAGTGGTGAGCTTGGATTATCACAGTGTAGAAGATAATGCCAAACTCTATGTGGATGGAAAGGTCGTGCATCAGGTGAGCAAGGCGATTACAAAGGACTTTCACGCGACCCGTGCCGATAAGGCACTGTTTATTGGTACCCGCCCTATAAACTCGCATTATAGGCCTTTTCGCGGTGCCTTAGATGACTTTGCCGTATTTTCTTATCCATTGACCAGTGCTCAGGTAGAGACGTTGCATCAGTATACGCCAGGCGAACAAAGCTACTATCCTATTCAAGTGGAAGCCGGAAAGACCATTACGCAGAGCCTGCCAAGTTCGAGTGTGACATTGCAGGGGCAGGTCCATAGCGATGACCCCAATCCACCGTCTTTGACTCCTGTATGGGAGCAAATCTCTGGCCCTACGCAAGCCAGCTTCAATGACGTCAACCGCCTTGATCCGACGATTCAGCTCAACCCACCGGAGCATGGTACCTATCATCACTACGTGTTCCGGCTGAATGTGGCGCAGGGCGATGTGCCTTTATACGACGACGTGTCCGTAGTGCTGTATCAGAAGCATGGAGGGGTGGTACGTCAGCTGTCGTCCGTCCCTGCGCCAGGTGTACATCCGCGTATCTTCTTTACGCCGGATGACCTGCCTGAGATGCGCAAGCGCTTTAAGGATGGGCACAACGCTGGGATCGCGGTGGAATACCTGAGCAAGTATATCAACCAGAGGTTGTATAATCCTAGCTCGGCTGAAGGTAAGGTCTTTGCCAAGCTCAGTGTCGGAGACGAGAATGTCGACATCAACCCAGTGTTGGATAGAAAGAATGTGTCTCTCTACGGAGAGGGAACTTCTAAACTTTATTCGCAACTTATGTCCGCGGGTTTGCTGGCTTTACTTGATGAGGATGGGCAAAAAGGGGCCGAATTAGCGACTGCTTTAGCGACGCTCGCGCGTAAGCAGATGCAGACCTATCAGCCCTTGTTGCATCAGTATCTAGGACAAGGAGTGAATCCAGACTTGTCTTTGGCCTATGACTTTATTCATCCTTGGATGAATGCAGAGCAACGTAGTGAAGTGCGCGCGTTCTTATCGAAGATGTGTAGCTATCGCCGGGCTTATGGTGTTGCGGAGACAGCGCGGCTTAACTCGACCAACTGGCGTGGCCATCATGATCACGTGGTGGTCTGTGCGTTGGGCATTGAAGGTGAGGAGGGGTATGACCCTGAAGTGTACCTGTCGAACGTCAAGCGTTTACGTGATTTCTATACCCAGTATGGAGTATTTGATAGTGGTCGTCCCCATGAAGGCTTGGATTACTTCCTCTTTGGCCAGCAGTGGGCGAGTCGTGTGGCTGTCGCCACGTCGATGCGGGACGAAAATTTGTTTGAAACCACATCGCTCTATAAGGTCAATGAGATGATGTATCGGCAGGTCTCTCCATGGGGCGACTATATTTTTACTCATGATGACTCGGTTTCCGGTACCTTGCAATATGTATACCCGCCGCTTTGGGTGATGAAATACATGTACCCCGAAGATTCTATGGTGGATTACTATGTCAAAGTTTTGCGGGACACGTCGTTGCAAAAAGGTCAAAAAAGGAAATTTACGTTGACAGCGTTGATGTTTGGCTTGGACTTCGACAACCCTGAAGCCGATATCTCTCATGCCGCGAATGCATTGAATCTACCTGTCAGCCACTTTGATCCGGATCACGGTTATGTGAATACCCGTACCGATTGGAGTAAGGACGCGCTTAAGTTAGAGTTTCGTAATAAGCAGGATGCGTATTATATCGGGCATATTCACTCCGACCGTAACTCCTTTGAACTCCAGTCACACGGTCGTGATTGGCTCATTGATCCTGGTAAATATATGATGGCCAATGACTATACCCAGACGATTTTGATTGACGGAATCGGACAGGCAGATTCGGAAGCCAAACGCCGGTGGCCATCGATGCCAGGTAAGTTTTTGGAATACGTGGATCAGCCCTCCTTTACTCTCGGCGCTGGGGATGCCAAACCGAACTACGATTACCACCGTAAGCCGAATGTCAGCGGAGATACCTATGTCGATTCGCCGTTCACTTGGTCGGAATTTACCTTCAACAAACAAGACATGGAGCCCTGGTTCTTTAGTGAAAAAGTGGGAGCAGGTAATACCGGCAAGCTGGGTGTCTACAATCCCGTAGAAAAGGCCTTCCGTACGGTGACGCTGATTCGTGGTGCCCATCCGTATGTGCTGGTGGTGGACGACATTCAAAAAGATGCGCAACCTCATGAGTATGAGTGGGTGGCAAATGTGGCCAACGATTTCCATGCGGTTGGCTATCCGACCGTGGAGATGATCGAAAGCTCGGAGACAACGGCAGTCATTCGCTATGTTCATGACACCAAGCCCGACGATCCGCGCCTACTCTTTAAGGTGCTGCAAGGTGAAGGAGAGGCTTCGGCTATTGAGCTACGCGAACGCACTAACCTCGGACAAAATAAAAAGTATAAACGTAAGTGGGTGTCGATTACCCGGAAGAATGTGGTGGAACCCAAATTTAAGATGCTGCTCTTCCCCCACCGCGGTGGAGAGGCTCAGCCTGAAGTGGAGTGGGCTGCGGATGGTCAGTCGCTTACCTTGACCATTGGTTCTCAGGTGGATACGGTGCGTTTTGCCTGCTGTCATGCCGAAGGCAGAAGTACCTTGAGTGTGGAGCGTGATGGCAAGGTGTTAGGGAGTAACATGGTTTCGGCTGCACCGCCTGCAGAGTAAGACCTTTTTCTTCCCCTCCATCTCTCCCACATGGTGCTGTGTTTGGCCGTGTGGGGGAGGTGAAGCCCCCCTTTAACTCCCACGAGCAGATGTTTTATCAGGCCACCGTGTGACGGCAGACCTGATTTTTCATTTTTCCCTCAAAAATATTTGCGGTGACACTTGATTTGCATATTTGAAAACGTGTATGATCCGGCCCTGTATCATGAAATAGCCCAAAATTTAGGATGGAGTGTGGTTCTGTCATGCAAAGTAGAGCTTTACGCCTAGGTGTTGTTCTGTTCTTATTCTCCCTTCCCTGTTTGCAGGCGGCGCCGTCGCCAAAAGCTGAAGAGGATGATCTTGCCCTTGCCCAGTGGCCCCAGGCATTGGTGAAAAAGCGCAAGTATGTGTGTAAAATCTGTGGTAGGAGATTTCGCTTTAAGAGTGCCATGACTCGACACTTACGGGATGTACACCAAGAACAATCTTTTCCCTGCCGCCACTGTCGCGCGCACTTCACCTCGCGGGCTGAGATGCGTAGACACTCTGCGCAAGTGCATCTGAAAAAAGGTCCTTTTATCTGTACTTTTTGCAATCACGCCTTTACCCAGAAAGGTCATTTGAATCGGCATATGTGGATGGTGCACCAACAAAAAAAGCCCTTTGTATGTGAGCAGTGTTCAGGAACTTTTGCCCAGCGTTCTACTCTAAAAGTGCATGTCGATACCATGCACCGGGGCCTCCGGCCTTTTGTCTGTATGTGGTGCACCCAAGCTTTTGGTCAGAAGCAATCCTTGACCTTGCATGTGAAGAGAATGCATGCGATGCGTGAGCAGAGTCGCGTGGATGAAGGAGGCTTTGCACGGCAACCGGATCTTCAGCAGTCAGCAGATGACCGGCATTCTGGAGATATTGTT
Source organism: Zetaproteobacteria bacterium (assembly GCA_028817975.1). Taxonomy (GTDB): domain Bacteria; phylum Bdellovibrionota_B; class Oligoflexia; order Oligoflexales; family Bog-1112; genus JAPPOJ01. Next base: position 6,956 of record JAPPOJ010000299.1, read on the forward strand.
TTCTTGCCCGAACACCTCCAGGACGAACTGCCCTCGACGGCTGAGGAGGTTGACCTTCTGTTTGATGTGGATACCCCTGTTTGTTCAGATCCGCAAGCAGAGTCGCAGCCGCTAGCTGTCGCTCCTTCGTTCAAGGATGTGGAGATGCCTGCTGATTTGGAGGCTCTGCTGCAGCAGGACTTGATGATGGAGCCGGATGCTCTGTTTGTGGAGGAAGGCTGGAATATTGTACAAGAGCTGGGCGCAGACTAAGAAATGGAGAAAGACCTACGCCTACAAGGTTTTTACGGCAATCCAATTCGCACCATAGTTTTGAAAGAGTCGAGCTATTGCAACTGCTCCAGATTGTCTTTTAGATAGATGGTTGACAAAAATATTATAGTATTGTATATTGCCACTCACCTATTCTTATACAATCATTTCAATATAAACAAATCAAAAGTTAAGTGCCATGATCTTAAAAAAACAGCTATTTTCGGGATGTCTTCTCCTTATAATGCTCGAATGCCTTTATATTCCATACACTCTTGGAAATAATCACTTTGGAAATTATCACTATAAGTCGGTGAGAGTCGATGCCCCCATCGAACAAGTAGCCTCTGCGATGTTGAAGATCTTTCATGAAGTCCACCCGGTGCAGGGCTTTCAGCAAGCTGAGGACTACCCTGAAACATTCCACACATTTGCCTGTGACCTTTTCGGCTTGTCCATGGTCGATCGCTCCAATACCGGTCAATTTGGTGCGCATGCTGAAAGAAGTGTACCTGACCATAGAGAATCCATTGTCGAGATCACCTACGGACAGGAAAGAATGATTCCTCTACTGCGTCTCTTGCTGAAGAAAGAAGCCTCCCATCTCGGTCTTAATTTCACCTATCAGGACATAGACTTCTCGATCCCTTATGTCGATGACTTGATTCATCTATACATCCTCTTTTTTTCCGAATTTGATCCCTCCTATCTTGACGGGCAAGACCCATTTGAGGCGCTCTTCGAACACGAAGTGTCTCAATATGTAGATATCCCCAAAGGGTACTCTTTGAAGCAAATCCTCACCCCTTTTGCGCTTGAGAAGATGAAGCATGGCTTCCGCAAACTGCTCCGCAAAGCCCACAATGTGCACTATAAAAAATTCACGCAAGAAAACGCAGCCATACTCGACTTGATTTATGATTGTCCTGCTTATGAGGATGCCCGTGTACAGCACGATTACATCCAAATGACACCGGAAAACATCCGCGCGGAATATCAAACTCAAATCTATTTTCAGTACCACGACCCTAAAGCATACCAAAGTAAATTTGCGACGCTGCAGGATCGGATGCGCGAAAAACTTGCGAAGAAACAGGACCACCATTACTATCAGTCGCGTAAACAAACAGCACTTACGGTCCACGAGTTTTTAGAGAATCCTTCCCTGCTGCTCTTTTTCGCCCGTTGGTTACGTGAAAATTTTC
>JAPPOJ010000127.1 GCA_028817975.1 Zetaproteobacteria bacterium
CGTCAACCTTTTCTTGCTCTTTTTTTTGACTTTTTTTCTCACACACCTCGAAGGCCACCTCAAAACCTCAAATATGCTATGATAACAGACACTTAAAGAACAAAGGGGGGTTCGCCTACATGCCGTCACGCCAAACTCATTTAAAAATACACCTGTTTTTATCCCCCCTTATGTTTGTAACAATGCCGCTCCTCCTACAACTTTCCATCAAGGAAACTCTGTTTTGGGGGCTAGGGCTGTGGGCATCTGAGCATATGCTTTCGCCAGACCTCGACTTGGCCCACTCCAAGGCTTCCCAAGCCTGGGGACCCTTACAATTTTTATGGAAACCTTATGCGAAGCTGTTTCGCCACCGAGGCGTCAGTCACACCTTCGTGCTCGGAGCTTTAACACGTATTCTATATCTCGGCATGATCGGCATCTGCTGTATTGCCCCCTTCTGGCTGCAGTGGCACAACGCAGCATTCTCACAGAATTTCTTTCCTTTGAAGTGGTGGGGAACATGTTATCTATGGTTTGGACTCGGTGTCACCTGTGGCAATGCGGTTCATATCGGCGCCGACCACTTCTTAAGCTACAGTAAAAAGTGGCGCAAAGAGTTAGGCCGCCGATGGGGATGGCTTTAAGCGCTCGCTTTCACGCACGTGCAAGTCACGTTTGTTTTCGCGACTAACCCAAACAAAGAAACAGATTGTCATGGTCAAAAAGGTAAGAAAGCCACCTGGTACCCACATAATCAAGCCTCCCAGGCGCTGATCATCCAAGTGCCCCCAACGATACGACCACCACTTGGGCATCGGGATTCCCTCATAGGCGTACCACACCGTATTCGCATAGGTTAGACCTGCGGCGAGCACCGAATTGAGCACCATAATCGCCCCCAGAAAAATCAGCCGCAGCCCCATCGGCACCGCACAGCGCAAAGGATAAGGGTCCACAATATTGCGCCACAAATAGAAGGAGAAAAAAGCCATCATGGCATGCTCAAGCAAGTGGACAAAATCATTCAAAAGCGCCCAATTATAAAATCGTGGCACATGCCAAAACCAATAGTTACTGATATACAACACCAAAGAAACAATGGGGATCAGAAAAAAGCGATGCGCTCCACGCAACAGCTTATTTTTAATCACGGGGAAATAAACCCGACGACGAAAGCTCGGACTAAGTCCACGGCTCACCACATAAAAAGGCACGCCTAACAGCATCAACGGCGAGCCGACCTGGACAATCAACATATGCTGAATCATATGCATAAAAAACAAGCGATCGGACAAAGGATCAATCGGAGGAGAAAGAGCAATGCAATTCACTGCTACTCCAAGGGCAAAGCAAACCATTTGCCAACGGGCGATGGGGACTTTGCCACGAAAAGAACGCAGTCCTTTGACATATAAAAACGCTAACAATACAAAAAATAGTAGGGTGGGGTCCCAGTCCATCTTGTAGTCGAACAAGCCCTCGGGAAGAGGCTCGTACAACTCCGCCGCCAAATCATGAGCATACGCAGTATCTGTAAACATTTCTTCAAGCCCCCTACTCAGCACGCCTACCCTGCGGCTGATCTTACCCAGGCAACTTATAGAATGCAATGGAGAACCCCAAAAGGGAGGCTGGCACCCTCATCTGATTTAACGTAACGCTAACATGAGGATGGTGAAAGTCATCATAGTGAGAAAAACGCTAAAGCCAAACACATACGTAAGCAGCTTGTGGTCATACTTCAGGTGCATATACCAGCCACAAACCATAATCAGCTTCGCCAATGATAACGCGATCAGAGTAGGAAGCATAAACGCAGACCAGGTACGCAGGTCCTCGATCTTAAAGATCACCCACTCAATGAAGGTAATGACACACAGAATGCCTGCTAGATTCCAATACGTCCTCACACTTGCATGATTACTATCCTGACCGACCATAACTCCCCCTCATTTCGATGGCGTTTGCGACGACCTTGGCCACACACCTGCCTATATGTAGACAAACAGGTAGACTACTGTAAAAATAACAATCCAAACTACATCCACAAAGTGCCAGTATAACCCAGCAACTTCGAGAGGAACATCTGGAAACCACTTGTCCCCCCGCACAAAGGAGGTTGCCAAAATAGTCGACATCCAGAGAACCCCTGCCAAAACATGCAAGCCATGACAGCCTGTCAGCAAATAGAAAGAAGAGCCAAAAATACTGGTCGTCAAGCCAAGACCATTATGCACAAAGTGAGAGAATTCATAATATTGAAAGCCGAGGAAAATCACCCCTCCTAAAACCACAATGCCCGTCCAAAATCTAAATTTTCCCACATCACGATTTTGACACCCATGCAGAGCCAATACCATCGCCACAGAACTCATCAGCAAATCGAAAGTGCTTAAGGTGGTAATGTCAATTTCGTAAATCTCTTGTGCCTTGGGTCCCGATAAGCCACGGGCGCGATTCACCAGATAATTGGCAATCAATGTGCCAAACAAAAAGCATTCCGATGCAATCAGAACCCACATCCCAAATTTACGATTATCGATACCCGTGTTTGTTGCGTGCAACGCGCCCTCGTGATCGCTCACCACCTACCCTCCAAAGAGATATTTTTATGCTTCTTCATAAGACCAGCCATAGGTACCGAGGAGCATGACTCCCAGCCCAAATACACTGAGCCATATCCCCTTCGCATCAAAGAACGGCCCACATGCTAACAACAAAATCCCAAAGGCAAGCACCAGTGGCCAAAATGAAGGATTTGGCAGGTGCTTTGTGGCAGGATCTATTTCTGGCTGCAACGCAGGTTCCACACGATTGCCCGTCGCATCAAATTTACGCACCCAAAAATCATCCAACTGAGTGACTTCCGGATCTACAGCGAAATTATATTCCGGTGGTGGAGAAGCCAAAGTCCACTCCAAAGTCCGCCCATCCCAGCAGTCCGCTCCGGCTCTTTTGCCGTTAAAACAACTATAAATGAGATTGACAAAGAACAACACTCCTCCAAGGGCGGTTATATATGCCCCCATCGTAGCCATGAGGTTCCAAAGGTTCCATCCTTGATCTCCAGCATACGTATAGATTCTCCTCGGCATCCCTTGAATTCCCAAAAAGTGCATCGGAAAAAAAGTAAGATTGAAGCCAACCATATACAGCCAAAACTGAATCTTGCCCATGGTCTCATCCATGAACCGCCCTGTAACTTTCGGGAACCAATAAAAAATGCCCCCGAACAGTGCCATGACCGCACCGCCGTAGAGCACATAATGAAAGTGGGCGACCACAAAGTAGCTATCTTGGTGCTGGTAATCAATCGGCGGAGAAGAGTGCATCACCCCCGAAAGCCCACCCATAGTAAACATTGCAATAAAGCTCACAGCAAATAACATCGGCGTCGTAAAGCTAATCTGCCCACCCCACAGCGTAGAGATCCAGTTAAAGATCTTCACTCCAGTAGGTACGGCAATCAACATCGTCCCCGCCGAAAAGAGCGCCTGCGCCCACGGCCCCAAACCTGTGGTAAACATATGATGCGCCCACACGGCAAAGCCCAAAAAGCCAATTGCACACGTAGAGTAGACCATAACCGAATACCCAAACAAAGGCTTACGCGAGAAGGTGGCCAAAATTTCCGACACAATCCCCATGGCTGGAAGAATCAAGATATAGACTTCCGGGTGGCCAAAAATCCAAAACAGATGCTGCCACATAATGACTTGCCCACCCATCTCCGGGTCAAAGAACCCGGTTCCAAACGAGCGATCAAAACTCATCATCACCAGCGCCACCGTAATCACTGGCAGCGATAGGATCAAAAGCACCTGAGTCACCAAGGTCGTCCAAATGAAAATCGGCATTTTCAGCAAGGTCATACCCTTGCAACGCATATTGAGAATCGTCACAAAGAAGTTAATCGCTGCAATCAAAGAAGCCAAACCCACGACTTGCACACCCAGTACCCAAAAATCAATTCCGTGAGTTGGGCTATACTTGGGCCCAGAGAGGTTCGCATAATTAAACCATCCTCCGTCCGGCAGCATTCCGGCAACAAAAGAAAAGTTTAGCAGTAGCCCACCAAAAAGAAAGATCCAGTAGGATAAAGCATTCATACGCGGATACGCCACGTCTGGAGCGCCAATCATTAATGGCGTGAGATAGTTAAAAAATGCCGCACTCAGTGGCATCACAAAGAGGAAAATCATCGTCGTCCCGTGCAAGGTCACGAGACCATTAAACGTACTACCGGTTACAAAATCATTATTTGGGACCATCAGCTGCGTGCGCATCAGAATCGCCTCGATGCCTCCAAACAGCAGAAAGAAGAGTGCCGTAACAGCATACATAATCCCAATACGCTTGTGGTCCACCGTAGTGATCCAACTGATGATTCCTGTCTGGGGCAAGTTTTTTGCCATCATCCACCTCAAAAACAATATTAGATTTTTTTAACTGTCGATTGCATTAAGTAAGCTGAAAGAGCCAAAAGCTCCTCTTCGGACAAATGACCAAAGGCCGTCATCGTTGCGCCCGGCTTAATGGACTGGGGATTTTTCACCCATTCAATAAAGTTACGCTGATTATTCCACCGCGTACCCGCTCCAAGCATTTTACGACTCCCCAAATTCGAGAGATTCGGACCTTGTTTGGGGGTACCCAATGCCAACATACTTTTTTCTTGCTCTTCAGAGGGAGTACCTGCCAACGTATGGCACACCGCACACTGCGCAAATAATTCTTGTCCTTTTTCTTGGAGCGCAGAAGTCACCTGCGGAGGCTGATTGTGCACCTGCGTCCAGCGCCCAAATTCCTCCCGAGTATGCAGTACCGTGTCAAAGCGCATCAGCGCATGGGAACTCCCACACAGCTCAGCACACTGCCCTTGGAAATACTCACCGCCGAGCGTCTTGATCTCACTCGCTGCAGGTGTGACAAAGAACATCGAATTCATGGCGTCTTTGCCCGGCAAACAATCCTTTTTACCCCCCATCTTCGGAATCCAAAAACTATGGATAACGTCTGCGGAGGTCAACTCAAAAAAGACCGGCGTCTCGGCCGGGAGGTGCAACTCATTGGCTGTGGTAATACCATACTTGGGATACTGAAACTCCCACCACCATTGGTGACCGATGACCTTGACCACTAAAGCATCTTCGGGCGCCTCTTCAGGTTGCTCAAAGATCGCCTCCCAGGTCGGCACCGCAATGAACAACAGTAAAATAACCGGAATCACCGCCCAAACAAATTCTAGCTGCACGTTCCCATGGACCTGCTTCGGGGGCTTGAGCTGCTTGAGGTCCGTTCCTTCAGGGACACGAAACTTCACGATCGCCATGATCAATGGGATGCTCACCGCCAAGAAGACCAACGTAACCACTAAAGTTGTGATGCCATACACGTGGTTGATCCCACGTGCCCATTCCGTGAGACCCGCAATGGTGTTCATGGGAGATTCTAAAGTAGCGCGTAGCTGATACTCTACCTCATCAAAGGCCTTGGCTTGCTTACTACCTTCCGCAAACACCGAGGTCGAGAACGCCATCCAACCCAACCCAAGACGTTGTAACGGATCTCGCCATGTTGACTTCTTTAAAATCTCCATGCTTCACTCTTCTCCCAATCCTCTGTTTACGGATCACCACTGTCTATCGTATGAGTCTTTCCAGACACTTACAATGCATATCTAGATAAAACGACAAAAAGACCAGAGACAGCTCCGATCTTTACACAGGCGCCGCAGCTCATAAGGCCAGAACTCATCTCCTTGACCTCCTTTCACGCTGCCGTAGGCGGGGCCAACATCAAGTCCATCTTTCCCACATGCTTTTGCGTCACGCCTGCTCGGGTCACAAGCAAGTCGAGAGTGATTTCCCAACGGCCATCCATGTGCAACTTAACTGGGGTGACCTGCCATTGCTGCACACCCGTTGGCGTAATGGAAGCTTTACCCATCATCCCGTGACCGTGTTCTGGCATGCGGATCGCGACCTGCTCCAACTCAAGCTTACCATCAAAAACAGGAGTCTTTGCTTCGCCGATAGGATTCAAACGGACCTGTAATGTATAAAACTTACCCTTTTCAATACCTGGAGAGCTGGCATGCTGCTTCTCACGAGCATCGACCGACTCAATCACCGCTTGCAAACCCAAAGCATTGAAGTTCGCCCGCCCCCATTCCAAAGCATAGCTACACGCACTCCACCCGAGAATCCACCACACACCCAACACTCTAAGACACTTGGACCTAAACACCACGCTAACATCCTTTATGGCTCACAAAACGTATTAAATCTAATTCCAACCGCTCAAACTGTAGATCATTCACATGGTAAAGTCGATCAAAAGTGCAATAGATACAGGAGTGGCCAGAGGGGCTTGATTTAGGTAAAACGTTACTACACAAGAACGTCTTGCATACAAGACAACCATGACAACCACTGCAGTATTTGGAAGCTTGGATGAGTCACCACAAAAGACAGCGTTATTTTTACAACCTCGGCGCCATACTACTCACGTGGCACCTTCAGGTCGGCGACACCCCCGCACCTGCGCTGGTATACCCCACACCCGCCGAGACCCTCGCACTTGCTACTACCCAGACATTACCTGCCACACCACCGACACCCGCGCCAACAAAAATGGCCCAACTTGGACGACGTTTATTTTTTGATCCTCAGTTTTCAAGCAACCAACAGGTCAGCTGCGCTACCTGTCATCAGCCCGAACATGGCTACACCGACACTTACCCCACCGCTCACGGGATAGGCGTAGGCCATCGCCGCACCCCAAGCATCGCAATGGTACAGCACCAAAACTGGTTTTTCTGGGATGGCCGCGCAGACTCCCTTGAGGCACAAGCTCTTGGGCCCATTGAACACCCCCTTGAACACGGCTTCTCCCGGGTCGCTCTTGTTAAAGCGCTCTACCACAGTTACGCACAGGAGATGCAGGACATCTTTGGACCTTGGCCACTCACAGCACACGAAATCGCAACCCTTCCTGCACATGCGGCCCCCACACCTTCCCCAGAATTCCTGCCTACCACGGTTGCAACATACACCCTCGCCAGCTTAAATGATTTTTGGGCCCAAGATACGATTCTGACACAAGCAGCCAAACGGCAACTCTCACCCGGGAACCTTGTGAGCTTATACAGCGACCCACGGCCGACACTTCCCCCAGCATGGACTCAAGCATGGGAACGCATTCCCCCCACCCAACAGGAAGCTATCCATACGATCGCTTTGCAGTTCGGTAAAGCTGTCGCTACCTTCGAAAGAGGGTTACACATACAACCTGGCAAGTTTGATCGTGCCGTAGACACACTGACCCAGCCTCAACTGGACAGCTCACCCCTCAACGCTGAAGAACTGCATGGGATGAAGGTTTTTTTCGGCCCTGGACAGTGTCATCTCTGCCATTCAGGTCCTCTATTTACCGACGGTCAATTTCATAACATTGGGCTGCCACGACATCCACAATCAAGAGAGTCCTCTCTCTCACTCGATGTTGGCCGCTCTATGGGGCTTGTCTTAGCTCAGAAAGCTACCTTTCGGTGTTCGAATACCACCCATCCACTGCTAGACCCAACAACCGAGACTTGCCAAGAGCTGGCCTGGGCCGACCCCAACAGCCTGGAACTCGTAGGAGCCTTCAAAACACCAAGCTTACGCGGAGTTTCCGAACGCAAGTACTTTATGCACGACGGACGGTTCAGCCACTTGGAAGAGGTCATCGACTATTACAATACTTTGGAAGAGGGGTTAAGTTTAGGTCACCGCGAAGAGACACTACGCCCCTTACAACTCACCACAACAGACAAGCAGGCTCTTATTCAGTTTCTACACACATTGAGCAGCCCGGTCATCGACAGCACAAAAGCTTCGCAAGCCACAACTAGCCTGCAACACGCCCCTGCATCGCACTCAAATGGCACAGAACAAGGCTAACGATATTTATGGCGTAAGGAGGAGGAGGAGAAGAAAGGAAAAAACGAAAGGAGGGCTTAGACTTTAGCTTGCCAGCAGAAGTCCAGTCCATTCCACAATCGTCTATACAATCGTACCAGACTGTTTGGCAAAGCGTACTTTTTTGCCATCTTCCATTTTGTAGCCCAAACGTGTTGGCTTTTTAGATTGCGGGTCGACAAAAGATACATTGCTAATTGCAATAGAACGGGCGAAATCCTGGATGCCACCATTCGGATCTTCTTGAGTAGGCTTTTTATGGCGCTTACCAACATTTACACCTTCAATAAAAACGCGTCCTGCTTTTTTATTGATTCGTGTAATCTTGCCCTGCTCACCTTTACAAGCACCTGCAGTTACTGCGACCTGATCACCCATGCGC
>JAPPOJ010000138.1 GCA_028817975.1 Zetaproteobacteria bacterium
GTTGTAAGTAGGGAATCTATTTACAGAAGGGGAGTGTGTGAATTCTAGTTTATCCTGCAGGACAGATATGCGTTTTTCTATTCTTGGACCTGTGGTGCTGATCTTTAGTTTGATAGGTTTGTGGGTGAAGTTGGATGGAGCGCTGTTTTTTGTCAAGTTGCAGTTTTTACAGGACTGGTCATTTTATCTTTTCGGCCACCTTTACACTTTTTGTGGTGCTGTGGCGGTTCTTTTTTGTGCCTGGTTAGGTCTAGGACCTTTGGGTAAAGTACGTATTGGTGGAGTCGCTGCCTCGCCCCGGTTGGCTTTTGGAAGCTGGTTTGCTCTTTCTTTATGCACGACGATTGCAGTGGGTATTTTATTTTGGGCAGCAGCAGAACCTTTAATTCATAGTGCTTTTCCTCCTCAATTTGGGGAGGTTTCTCCCTACTCTTATCCTGCGAATCAACTCTCTCTGGCAATTGTCTTGCACCATTGGACGCTTGTCCCCTACTCCATATACACTTGTGCCACTGTTATGTTTGCGTTGGCTATCTATAATGGTCGCTATCCTTTAGAACTATCGGCGATCTTGAGGTTATCTCAAAGGTCGGTGTGCGCGCGCTTGAAGCCTGTTGTGGATGTGTTGTGTTTGATAACTTTGACTGCAGGCATGAGTGCTAATTTAGGCGTGGGGATTTTGATGATTTCAGGAGTGTTGCAATATTTCGGTTATACCGCTTCTCATACGATGGAAACATATGCTGTGATTGTTGCGACTTTGAGTAGCTTGATTTGGGCTTCTTCTACAAGCGGGATTCAGCGAGGGATGCGATGGTTGTCCTGGGTGAATACTTTTTTTCTGTTGCTATTTCTATGTACGTTGATTAGTTTGGTTCCTCTCGATCGTGTGCTGCCATTACAGAGTGATGGAGTGCTTGTGTTTTTGCGTAATTTTCCGACATGGCTGTCGCGTGACCTTTGGGTTTCGGCACAAGATGAGTGGGTACAGCAATGGACGATGTTTTATTGGTCCAATTGGTTTGCTTGGGCTCCCGTAACAGGTTTATTTTTAGCTCGCCTCGCGTATGGGTATACCATACGCACTGTGTTGTTCTGTAATCTGCTTGCCCCTGCGTTCGTTTGTGGCGTGTGGATGAGTGTGTTTGGGAGTATTAGCCTGTCGTTGGCGAGTGAGCCTGAGAGCGTGCTTTATCGCATCTTGAGCAAGGACCACCCGGAGGGTGTGATGTTTTCTGTGTTGCAACGCCTATGGGGTGGAGATATTTTGGTGATGGCATTTGCATTGTTGGCAGGTATCTCCTTTGTGACAGCTGCCGACTCTAATACGGACACGATGAGCCGGCTGACGCTGAGGCCTGGAGTTGGAGACGGGCTTAAGGGTGGATTAGGACCCCTCAAGTTTTTGTGGACGGCGTTTGTCGGTATTATTGCCTGTCTTTTTCTCTCGACAACTGGCTTGGATGGGATTAAAGCCTTAAGTCAATTAGGAGGGGTCCCGGCGGTGCTATTGATTGGGGCGGGTATGTTACGTTTGCTTTTCGTTGTTTACTTTGAAAAGGTGTCTCATGAGCGTCGTTAAACAGGAGCAGTCGCGGCTGTTTTGGGCTCTCCTTGTTGGCTAAAGTACAAAGGAGCGAGTGAGATTAAGATGCAAAGTGTGGCTATTCCCATGCAAAGAAAGAAGCCATCCCAGCCCCACGTATCGATGACATACCCAAGAGGATACCCTGAGGCAGCAGCTCCCATATAAGAGACTCCTCCCGTGAATCCGTAAGCGGTTCCTGCAACCCTTTTGTCTACATACTCTGCGGAAGCGAGGCCTATCAGTGCTTGAGGAACGAAAATACCTGTCCCGCAAATGCCAACTAAAGCTGCTAAAGTCCATGGATCGTCTACATCTGTATAAGTGAACCAAGAAATGGTGAAGAAGAGGATCGTGGTAGCGCCTATCATGAGTGGAATCCGTTTGCCACCAAAATAGTGATCACTGACCCAACCGGACATGATGCTACCTATAAAGCCACCAAATTCAAACCACCCGACACTTCTTGTTGCGAAACTAAAGGGAAGTCCTTTGCTCTGGTGTAGGTAGAGTGCTACCCAGTCGTTGAGCCCTGAACGCACCACATAGACACAAAAGTAAGCAATGGCTAACAAAAGAATAGGACGATTAAAAATAGCTTCTTTTAGGCTAGGAGCTTTTGTGCTTTCTTCGCTGTTTGCTTTAAACTTCTTTTCCTTTACGGAGCTGAGTCCAAGGGTTTCTGGGGAATCTCGGATGGTCAGTGCAACGAGTATCCCCATTCCGATGGCTAAGTAACCGATAGAAGTCATTGCGATACGCCAGCTGCCAAAAACTAAAATAGTGGAGACTAGAATAGGTGCAAGTGCACCACCAACGTTGTTGGCAGAGGATATGATGGTCCACCACCTCCCCCTTTGGGCGCTCGGGAACCAGTATGTGAGTTGTTTTGCAATTGGAGCGAAGCCAAAGCCTTGAAAAAAGCCATTTAAGCTCCATAGAGCCGTCAGGGTCATTATTTCAGATGCCATACCGAACAAAACATTTGCAAGCCCCGTGAGGATTAACCCAAGAGACATAATGATCCGTGAACTAAACTTATCAGACATGATCCCAGAAACAAGCTTGCTGGCACCGTAACTTAAATATAGTCCGCTGGCAAGAATGCCCAGATCTGCTTTACTATATCCTAATTCAGCAATCATGGAAGGCATGGCAAAGGTAAAACTTTTGCGGGTTAGGTAGTATGTTACATAGCCGATGTACATACCAGAGAAGATACGTAAGCGCCAATAACTGTGAGATCTTGCTGTTTGTTGAGCTGCCACGGTTATTCCTCCTAGATGAATCTTCGTGTAACCGTAAAAATTTTAACTCGAGGTTTTTACAAACGATCTATGTTGGTCAATGCTTGCTTTGTTTCTGTTTCTTGCCCGCTCATAATGCGAGAAAGGGTGAAGCGCGGCGTGTTTCGAAAGCTAGCAAGTTTGTAAGAAATGTGCAAGGTCTTATTCTCAGCTAATTCATAATAAAAGTTTGTTGTGCGTCCGCCACAAGTTCGTTTATTGGGTCTTACATCATCTTTGGCGCTTTTAACTGTAGAAATCCAGGTCGGTAGTTGACCGTCAATTGTAGCGTTTTCGATCCATGTACTTTGCGCCTCAGGAGGCACGTTTTGATCCAGGAAGGACTGGAAAGAAGAAAGAAAGCTAAAGTTGGCATCGAACTCAAAGCTAAAGTTAAATAAGAAAATTTTAATTTTTTTGTATGCGGTGATACGTGACTTGACTTGGTTAACATCTAGGATCGTACTGTTGACAAAAGCAGCTTTTGCATAAGCTTCGGAAAGCGTAAAGTGAGGCGTAAAGTCTGTATACTGTCTCCTTTGATATATGATTGCGGATTTGGCAAAAGTGATGAAAGAGTTTCCATTCATGTCTTCATCACCTGTGATGTGATCGATATCCCAGTGGATCAGCTTGTTATAGCTCACTGGGTTGTAGTTTTGAATCGTGTAGTATATTTGTCCTGGCGTGACTTCAGAGATAGAGCGTGGAAAAGAAAAGTCAGGTTTTGCATGCATCCTGCTTGCTTCAGCCGAGCTATTTGAGGTAAAACCAGCAAGAGAATAGATGATTGCAACAACAAAATGCCCCCCGGCTCTTTTGAAGTAACGAAATAAACCATTTGGTGGGTAGCTTGGAAAGTGTGTCGTGATCATAAATCCTCCTGAGTTTGAGAGCAAAGCTTTAAAGGGGAAAAACCCCAGCAAATACTCTGCCTCATTGATGGGGAAGTGTCTATTTCTATGTGTTTATTTGTTTGAGTAAATGTAAATGTGCTTAAGGAGTCTGGATGTATGCAACCCGTTATTGTACAAAAGTATGGTGGTACATCTGTTTCTTCTCCGGAAAAAATCATCCGTATTTGTGATCAAATTGCTCAAGCTGTGGCGCAAGGCTTTGGTGTCGTGGTCGTCATTAGTGCCATGGGTGAGTTTACAGATCAGTTGTTAGCTTTGGCAAGGTCGGTTCACAGCCGTCCGCCCCCTCGAGAGCTAGATATGTTGCTTACAGCAGGTGAGCGTGTGAGTATGTCGCTGCTTTCGATGGCTTTAGCAGCAAGGGAGGTCCCGGCTGTTTCTTTTACGGGGTCTCAGTCAGGTATCTTGACGGATGGACGTCATGGCTTTGCGAAGATCTGTGGTATTAAGGCCTTTCGTGTGCGTGAGGCTTTGTCACGTGGAGAAGTTGCGATTGTTGCGGGTTATCAAGGTGTGTGTCCACAAACCAAAGAAGTGACTACTTTAGGTCGTGGCGGTTCTGATTTGACTGCTGTAGCTATGGCACAGCACTTTCAAGCTTCTAAGTGTGAGATTTATACAGACGTGGAGGGTGTGTATTCTGCGAATCCGCATGAGTACACAAGAGCCGTGCTGCATCGCCGCATAAATGCTGAGAATGCTTATGACTTAAGTTGTGCTGGGGCACAGGTGCTTTACTCGCGTTGTGTGGCTTTTGCCATCAAGTATCGTGTGCCTATTTGTGTGCGGTCAAGCATGTCGTTTGATCGACCTGGTACGGAGATTGTATATGAGGAACAAAGCTTGGAGAAGGCAAAATTAATTGGGTTTACGGTCTTACCGCATACATACTGGCTGTGTATTTCGGGTTCTCCGAATACTTTAGCTTACTGTCAAATCGAGCAGCAATTTTGTCATCAGGGTGGTGAGAAGCTTTTTAGTTCTTATGCGGAAGTGAAAGGAATGGGGCAGCTGACGATGGTGCTGCGGGAGGGGTCGTTGGACTTGCTGCAAGGCTTAGTGGCACAAGCAGGTCTGTGTATTGAAACGATGAATGCTCAAGTGCCATCGCTCACCGTTGTCGGGCAAGGATTTGAGCACGATCGTGAACTGGTGGCTCAGGTCTTGAGTTGTGTAGATCACCACCCGATTTTTTATGCTGTACGTGATCGTCGGATGTTGTTTGTGTTTGCCTCTCCGCTAGTTACCGAAAAAGTAGACCGGATACATCAGCTCATTCAGCCTGATTGAGTGAGTGGGCGACAATTTCGGCGACGTCTCTTACAGCGACTTGCTCCCCTTGGCCATGAGCTTCGACCCCATCTTTCATCATTGTCATACAAAAGGGACATGCTGTAGCGATCACTTTAGCCCCTGTGCTTAAGGCCTCTGCTGATCTGTTTACATTGATGCGAGTCCCTTCGGTCTCTTCCATCCACATTCTTGCGCCTCCGGCACCACAACAAAAGCCTTTGTCCCGATTGCGAGGCATTTCGATTTGCTGTTCTATGGGGATTAATTTGCGTGGCTCTTCATAGATATCGTTATGTCGTCCTAAATAGCAGGAGTCGTGATAGGTTGTTGGAACGGCTGTTTGAGAACTAGGAAGAGGAATTTTACCTGTTCCCATCAGTTCGGCTATGAGCTTAGAGTGATGCAGGACTTCAGCTTTAAAACCATAGTCGGGATATTCATTTTGGATGGTATTAAAGCAATGTGGGCACCCCGTCACAATCTTGCTTACTCCATAGCCCTTCATCGTCTCTATATTTTGCTCAATTTGCATCATGGCAAGGTACTCGTTGCCAGCTCTGCGTGCGGAGTCGCCATTGCATGTTTCTTCAGCACCTAGTATGGAGAAACTTACTCCTGCTCGTTGCATGATTTTAGTGAAAGCAATGGAAACACTTTTGTAACGCTCGTCAAAAGACCCAGCACAACCCACCCAAAAAAGGTAATCCACATCAGACTTTTCAGCCATAGTGGTCACTCCAAGGCCCTTTGCCCATTCTGCCCTACTTTCGTTGTTGAAGCCCCAGGGGTTTGAATACTGTTCGAGTGATTCCATCGTTGATTGGAGCTGCTCAGGCATCTCCCCTTCTGTCATGCTCATGTAACGACGCATGTCTACAATAGCGGGTATGTGCTCAATATGGAGTGGGCATGCGTCCATACAAGCGCCACAGGTGGTACATGCCCATAGCTCATCACGAGAGACGATTTCTCCAATAAGTTGTTTAGGAGTTTGATCAGGGTTTTGGTCTGCTTGGTCAGCGTCAAACATGGCGTCTTTAAGGTGGTGGATCATTTTACGTGGGTCTAAAGCTTTTTCTGTGGCTTGAGCCGGGCAGACGTCGGTGCAGCGTCCACACTCCACACATGCCATAGCATCTAGGTATTGTTTCCATGTAAACCCTTTGGCATCGCCAACACCGAATGCTTCAGCATTTTCGTCGATTTCCATCTTGCGGAGCTTGCCGGTACTTTTTTGGCTTTTAAAGAACATATTTGGCCATACCCAAATGAGATGTTGGTGCTTGGAGTATGGAAGAAAAGTGACAAAGGAGAACAGCACTGCAATATGGCTCCACCAACTGATGGAGGAAATAGTTTTGAGTTGGTTAAAGTCATGCAACGACATGAGGCCGACTTTATCCATAAGGTAGAAGAGGGAGGTTGAAAAAACAGCGTTATGTGTGGAGATACCACTGCTTGTGAAAAGCAGGTGCATCTGTGCGTTTGCACCAATATGGAGAAGGCTTGTGCCAACTAAGGCCCAAATCATCCCAAGTACGACTAAGGCATCTTTTTTTGCAGCGTTACTTAGGCTTGCCAAACGCGGTGGAGCAAAGAAGAGGCGGCGTGCAATTGCAAAACTCACAGCTAAAAACACCATAAAATTTCCTAAATCTTGGCTAGAGATATAGGCCTTCATCATGGTGCCATGACCGAGGATTTGATGGAAGGAAAAATGGGGGATCATTCCAGATAAAAGGGCTTCGAGAGTGCCGAGGTTGACGATAATAAACCCCCAAAAAATGCCAAAATGCATGGCCCCCGCAACCATGTCGTCAAACATGCGTGGTTGTATAAAACCATTAAAGAATGCAAATGTGAGACGATTAGGAGAATCATCGTTGCGTATCTCTTCATGGCCTCGCCCAATACGATGCATTCTTAGCCAGATTTGATGTAAGTTAAAGGCGAAAAACCCAAAAACCCCAAATGTAATGACCCCAAAAAGAATGTGTCCCCAGGTCTCCATAATATCTCCAAAAGATCTTGCTGTTGCGATATCGGTGTTCTTTTTTCTCACCAAACCATCTATAGTTCAAGATACTACCTTAATTATAATCATTTTCTGCGAGGTATTTTGTCGTGACAGATAATGTGTCGGCTGAGTTTAAATACTGGCGAGGTACTTTTTGAGTTGCTCAGTGCTGGCCTGGAGGAGCTTTAATCTTGAACCTGTTCCTGGCAATACCGTAAAACGTGACTGCCAGACACTTTCGTTATGTGGTAGAGGCATGCAGTTTTGAATGAGAAATGCTTCGGCAAATCGAGACCATGTTTCCTGCAATACGGAGAAGCCAATGGTAAAGGTTGTTCCTGCTCGTAGTGCAAATGAGGTTTGTAAGATTCCGCCCACTTCGTCAATGCCGATCAGTTTCGCGATGATATGATAGTTTGCATCTTCTCCCACTAAATTTACAGAGTCTGAGTCCGCAACAGATTTTTTGGAGTTGACGAAGCACATTTCGAATGCTTGTAACATTTTATTGAGTCCAAAAGGTGTCCGAATAAAAGTAAAGGCAGCATTTGAGCGTGCACTGATTGAAGACGTTGCGATGAGAAAGGGGGGGCGCTGAGAGTCCGATAGTTTTTTGAGGTCTGATTTAAACTCAATGTCATTGGCTGTTCCTCCCAGTTCGTGTAAATACACACAGTCGATGCTCTCTCCTCTTTGAGTAAGCAAGCTTGATACTCGTTTTAAGCTGTCTGTATAAGAGGTCACAATATCATGTGCCTGAAGAAACTCGCATATTTGTTCGCCGCGATCACGGTCACGGTCGTAGTAAATGACTTGTTTGGGCTTCATAGAGACTCCCGGCAAGTCATGTTGAATCGGGTAGGCTGTTCCTAGGTCCATTGTACCTAAGTTCTCTACCCATATTCTTCCAGGACCTTGAATGGTTCTCTTGGGGAAAATATTGTAGTGTTCGTTGTCACGATGCATATTAGAAGCTGATTTGACTAATACAGGCTTTTTTCCCGGGTCTTTTGGGTTAATGACCATCTTGGCGTTGAGGTCTATCTCTACATCTGACTTGCAGATAAACAATTCGGAAGTTTGTCCAATAGCTGTTGAACGGACGCTGATGTGAAAGTTTTTATTAAACGGCAGTTCTAGGGTTGGGTAGAAGAAGGGTGATGCATTACCAAAGCTTTGCATGATTTCACTGAGTTTGTTGATGACCATGCCTGGCTCACATGCCC
>JAPPOJ010000161.1 GCA_028817975.1 Zetaproteobacteria bacterium
GTCTTCAACTGTAATCGAGGCATCGTAGAAGAGTTTGAGAATTGGTTGACCAGGTCTCTCAGTCCATTGACTTGATGAATAATAGACTCAATACAGCTGACAAAAACCTCTTTATCCTCCCCCTCAAATCTATGAGTAAATTTGCGCGCAAGTCTTTGAGCATTTAATTTGATGGGAGTAATCGGATTTTTAATCTCATGTGCAATGCGCCTGGCAACCTCTCTCCATGCCGCCACGCGCTGAGCCTGAACCTGCTCTTCCGCATCATGAAATACAACAACAACACCTAGTTCCTTGTTTAAATCAGTATAAATTCTAGTTGCTTGTACAATCATAGCCGCATCTAAGCCTGTCGGATGCAAGTCAAGCTGGAGTCTTACACTAGATTTTCCCAGTAGACCACGTGCAATGGGCTTCCAAAACTGCTGGTGAATTTGTACAGGCAAAACCTTCTCGATGGACTCACCCATAAGTTGACTGCCATGCACACGTAATAACTTTTCTGCGGCTGCATTCAAAGAAGTAATTCTATTTTTGGAGTCAAGAGAAAGGATTCCTGCCGAGATATGCTTCAGCACAAATTCCATGTACTGACGACGTTGACGCAGTTCTTCATTGCTTTGCTGCAGCCTCTGCCTGGCTTGCTTGGTTCTTTGCTCGTGTGTTCGTAAATCTACAACCATATGATTAAACGCTTGGGCTAATTGGCCAGTTTCATCGTCTGACTGATCCTCTAGGCGTACATCATAGTTCCCCTCTGCAAGTTGTCTAATCCCTCCTGTCAAGCGCAACAACGGTCGCGTAATCGTACGAGCAACATGAAGACCTAACCAAGTGGCCGAAAAAATAATAAGCAAGGTAATCACAGCCATTAAGATCATGTAACTAAAGCGTACAAACTGCGCACTTGTACGCAAAGTGGCAAAATCATCAATGATACGCTCTAAACTACGGACCATCTGGGTCTGAAAGCCAAGTTCAGTTACAACCAAACCTATAACAAGACCAGACTTACGTTCCACAAGAGCGGTAGCACCTAAAACAATGTCTTTTTGATCTCCAGCAACCACCCCACCTACAGATAACGGGTATGGGAAAGAGTTCATTTTTTGCACAGCTTCTAGCACAAACTCATTGGGTTTTAAGTACCAAGAAGATGCTTGGGCTAGCGAGTCCACCGACATTCCATACCGATCAAACACACGTACTTCATCTATGCCATATTCCGCAGTAAATCCTGAGAGGGCCGACACATCCCAAATAAAATTCCAATCCCTATTTTCCCCTACCCGATAAGGAGAGCGATGAATCCATTGAACTCTATTTACCGCGAGCAGCGAAAGACTCTGTAAACGGGCCTGGTCCCTTTCATAGGCCAACGACCAGGCCTCCTTAGTCTGTCGAATACTGCTGGCCACACGCCCCGAAAACCAGTGGTCAAAGCTACGAGCAATAAAGCCATGAGACACATAAATAAGCAAAGAAGTTGGGGCCAAAGCAAAAAACATCAAGGCAACGACTAATTTTGTTCTCAACCGAGAGCCAATAACTCCTTTACGCCTAGCCATAACTAAACGCGTTAAGTTACGAAAAATTAAAAAGCTAAGCACTAGAATCAAAATGACATTAATATTAATCAGAGCAAAGTAAGCCAATGTGGTTAAAAACTGCTGTTTTTCTGAGATAACTGCGCTTAACGAGTAAACCTTTGTCTCAACTCTAGAGAGCAAAATCAGCATAAGTGCAGCTATTACCGCAACAATCAGCTCAATACGCCTCCTTCGCTCACTCATGTGCTGACTTTCACATTCTGTGGGTAAATCAGGCCAGTCAAGCACCTTATCTTTCAATTTCACCGTAGGCCTTTCTTGACGATTAGTCCGAAACAGTAATAGGGATGGAAGCAAAAGGTAAGCCCTGATAGCTCACCGTAAGGCTATACTCACCTTGGGGAGACATTTGAGAAGACTTCATACGCCCCCTTTTTAACGTAAACGCAACCCCTTTATCATCGTTTAAGTTGGTCGTCACCCTCTGGATTTCAATCTCATCTACTCCCTTAAGCCTAATTTTTTCCTCTGCTCTAAACACGCGACTCTCACCATTCACTAAAAGAGCAATATAATCAAGACGTGGTTCCAAAACCCTAATCTTGATAACACCATGCAAAACCCCAGGGCTAGCAGCCACAACAGCATAGGTCTCACCATCCGCATGGTCAGCCCACTTTGGATTTAACATCCCTGTCCCCGAAGTTACCACAACCCCAA
This sequence comes from Zetaproteobacteria bacterium, assembly GCA_028817975.1. Taxonomy (GTDB): domain Bacteria; phylum Bdellovibrionota_B; class Oligoflexia; order Oligoflexales; family Bog-1112; genus JAPPOJ01. The sequence goes on from JAPPOJ010000161.1 coordinate 2,271, forward strand.
GATCTTGACGCCCCCCTGGCTTGCGAGTGCTTTTCAGGCCAACAATATTCACTTCTGCAATTCGCCCCTGAGAACTCTTCAAACGAGCTTTCTCCACAACGAAAGTATCCCCACGAACGATCGTCAAGGTTTTTCCGGCAATAACCACTTTTCTCTCATCATTCACGCGCACAATCATATAGTCCAAAGATCGTTCCTCACGGGCGAGAACATGCTTTTCCGTATAATACTTCGGTAAAGTGGTTGCATCAACGTGTCCATAAACACCACAAAGGAAGAGTAGAGCAAAGATCGTTTGGAACTCTCTATCAAAACTCACAAGAATTTTTCTTTCTGTCACCCTGACTAAACATTTCATCCTATCTTCCTCTTTAAGCGAGAAAATTCAAACATGTACTTATAATTCCACTATATTTCATTTACAATGAAAGTGTATTTGTGTCGCACTAAAGCTTGAAATTTGCTACATTAAGTTCCACACGAAAAGCACTTTATTTCTGTATGGACTACAGTATGGTTGTTTCTATCAAAAAGAATGAACATATCCTTTCTTTTTCGACTTCGCTATTACAATCGGGCAAAAAGCCAGCGACTGTATCTGCTTATATCGCAGATATTAAGGGCTTTTTACACTACATTGAGCAAATAAAAGTCTCTATGGAGAACTGCGATCCGTCAATCCTATTCTACTATCAGCAAAACCTATCAGAGCAGCAAAAACACCCCAATAGTATCCGTAGAAAACTTATTGCCGTTCGACTTTTCTACCGCCATCTAAACGAGAAAAACAGTAAAAAATATGCTCCTCTGGAAGAGGCCATCATCCCTGGCCGCAACGAAAGCTTACAAGTCCGTTTTACCACCCATCATTTCGAAGAGTGCATCCATATTTTTGATGCCCAGAGTCCAAATATCAAAATACTACGGGATCAAGCGATTTTTTGTCTACTTTGCTTGGAGGGAGCAAAATCAAGTGAAATCATTCGTCTCACTCCACAAGACTTTGTTTTTGCAGAAAATATAGGCAGCCTGCGCATCCTAGGAGAACGACGCAGGATTATCGCATTGTGCGACAGAACCTCAAAATCGATTCAGAACTATATCTATGGGATGAGCAGGTACTATCCAAAAACAATGTATCCCCATGTATATCAAAATCTTTTTGTTTCTTTTCGCGGAAAGCATCTTGACAATCCAAGTAAGACTTTGTCCCGACACGGCATTAAGTTTATGATTTATGAGCTGGGTGAGATGATAGGCATCTCTCAGCTCAACTCAGAGGAGCTACGCCACCATGCCATCCAGTACCATCTTCAACTAGGAAAGAAAGCCTCGGAGATCAGAGAGCATTTTGGCCTAAAACGCAATGGCTTGATTGCAAAGCACGCTTCTCCTTCCTCCAACTCTCTAAATCTAAACACAAATGCCACCCCACACGTCATCTCAAGTACAACCGATGGCACCGGATACGAATCACACTGAGACTTAAGATCATGCATACTAGACACCCAATCGAAAGTTTCCCTATGGAAGTCGCACTACAATATGCCAGGTGGGCGGACACTCTCGGTGAAGTTCCCGTAGGGGCAGTCATCGTAAAAAACAACCGTATCGTATCTACAGGAATGAACGAAAAAGAAACATATCAAAACGTCGTTCTCCATGCAGAGATTGTTGCCATCCAAAAGGCATGCTCTGCATTAGGTTCTTGGCGGCTAGACGGATGTGAACTCTACGTTACTTTAGAGCCATGCCTGATGTGTGCAGGGGCTATTTATCAATCTCGAATTCAAAGAGTGGTCTATGCCACCACCGACCCCAAGGCTGGTGCTATGGGGAGCCTTTATACGATTCACCAGGACACTCGACTCAACCACAGGCTTGAGGTCTGTCTAAGCTCCCCCCACCAAGAAGAAGCCTCACAGCTACTCAAAAATTTCTTTAAAAAACGTCGTAAAAACAAGACATTTAAAAGCTGCAAAACGTAATCTCCCCAACCAAAACTGCGGTTTTTTCCCGTTATCTTCTTGCCGGCACTTATAAAGCTTACACAAGATAGAATGCAAGATATAACTGCGAAAGGATAAACCCCTCTATCATATGCCTGTGGGAGTCCTCGTGAAAGAAAACTTGATACAGCGTGTTGAGCTTCTCACACTGGCACGTGCCCAAAGAAAATATCAACAAATACACCCTCATCTCAAACAAGACAAAATCATTCCTCAATCCATTCGAGATGCTATTCTCTCACGGCTGCAGCCTAAAAATTCGCTTAAACAGGATGCTGACCTCATCGAAAAGGTTCAAAATGAGCTAAATCAAACACCCGAATGGATAAGCATCGCAGCAAAAGTCCTCACTCTGATTCAACAACAACAAGACCCAGGCTCCATTGCAAGAAGTCTAGAAATGTGCTTCCTACACAGCGGCTTGGATACTGTTTTTTATTTATTTCCCCAGATTCAAAAGATACTACGTTCACAGGCTCTCCAAATATTGCACAAAAATCTCCGTTGCCAACTCGTCAGCATATGCCACCAACAGCCACAAAAGTGCCCACAATTGTGGCAGGCATGGTTAGCCGTAAAAGACACGGAACACAACAGTGCCGAAGAGCAGGTCCTGCGCTTTCTTTTCCAGAAACAGGACCAAACACACACCACCCTAGAAGAGCTTACCCAAATAGACAAGCAGCTCAGAATTTTTGAAGAGAAAGCTCCTACAGATCCCTTTTGGGGCTGGATTCCACAAACGACGGGCAACATCCTGTACGAAGCCGCTCAGAAGTCTCTTACATATAAGCGGCAAGACATCGCGCTTCATTTTTTGGAGCATATCACCACCACAGATAGGGCTTACTCACAGGCATGCCATATGTACTTTGAGATTTTATCAGAAGCCCCATTAGAGTCACATATAGGCCTACTGACAAAACTACGCCATTTAGATAGCTTTGTGGACCAAAAAGTCTATCTTGAAGTGGAGATCGCTCAGTGGTGTGATACAACCACTCCACAGACCCCTAAACACGCGGCAAGCATATTCCTACCTTTTTGTTTTCCTCACCTATGGCTCCAAAAAAATGCAAAAGACTGGATTCAATTCGCTTCTTTCTTGTGGGAACATCGAGCGCTCGCAGACACCTTCCCAGACTATTGGCACTACTTTACCCACCCGAATCATGCTCCAGACGTAAGTCACCACGAACTCTGTGCCTGGAGAACACTCGCAGACAAAAACCCAGAGACCACGCAACAACATCACCTTTTATGTAAAGTCCAAACAATCGTCTGGCTAAATGTCCCTGAATATCAAGAAGATAGCAACCTGCTACGCATCTACCAACAGCACCGTATTTTCGCCAAGCAGCATACGCACGGAGCAGCTCTGTGGAGAAAAACCTGGAACATGATAGGAGCAAGCCTACAAGGGAACGATACGACAAACCAGCATTTAGCTGTGCTACATCGCAGCATATCCAGCACAGAAAAAATAAAAGTTGTTGGACTAGGAGAATACTTACACCAACCCAAATGCTCTATTCCTGCCTCTCTCTTGCAAGAGATCATAACAGAGGCAAAGGAGCACAATGCCTATGAAGTCGAAGCTCTGGCTCGTGAGCAAGAAAGCAGCCAATATCTGAATATCACGAATCAAGACCTTAGGCGTCACATCAAACTCAGCGCCTGGAGGAAAAAAGATGATGGCGCATGGATAGGGATGAGTATTCTAGCCAGTCGCCAAAGCATGACATCTACAGAAACGGCTATTCTTCGTGTTTCCCCTGAAACCAAAGATCACACACACTTTCAACAGCTATCCCAAAACGCCATCGACCTCGCACTACATGACTTTAACAACATGGAGCGCCGGCTCATATGGTCATGCCTCAAATTAAATCATAAGCTTGCAGACCTCGCCTTCAAAACCAAGATCTGTCCAGCAGACAAAATCAAGTTGTTTTTTAAACAAATAAATACAAACCCCTTTTTCAATGAAAGCATTCGCAAGTTTCTCTCTACCAGCAAGTGGCTATTTTCAGATTCAAAACCAGAGCTTAAGATGAGCCTACGACGCATTCCTGAAATCGCTTTTCCAACTCCTCATTTTTTGTCTTCCTTACCTGACATGGAGTATGCATACCTTTTGGCAGCCATAAACTATCGTTTAAGTCTCCCTTTTTGGGACTCACAGCCTACAAAAATAGCCGAGTTCGCCCACAAATGCGCGAACAATGCCCAAGGAAGTGGTTTGTCTAAAGCACAAAAAGACGCTTTTTGGCACTGGAAAAGTCGCCTCTCACGTCATGAAAAAAATTTATGGCATGATTTTATAAACAGCTCCAATACAGTACCGCAAGAGAAAATCATCGAAATATTCGGCAGCTTTGTCGCGCGTAGCGCCCTACTGATCTATCCAAATCACTTAGCAGCATTGCAAGCTTTAAAGTCGGCTCGAGCACCGGCTACGGTTATTTGGAATCTCGAAAAATTCATGATGTCTGTAAAATACCAGTATCACCGACAAACACTTCATTTGAGTTACCCGCTCTCCTTTCCAACACTCCCTTAGCAGATAGAGCAGCTGGTTCCTCAATCACCCCCTCACCTCTACTCCAGATATCTCCTCTAAATCACTCCCTATTGACACCTTTCCTGGCAAAACATCAAAACCCAAAAATAAATACCTTTGTATTTTTACCGAAAAAGGCCAGTGGAGTTATCCTACGACTTGTATAGAGCACTGCTCGGAAAGTTATCTTGATCCGTGTCTCATGAGGAACAACTAAATAACCGCATCCTTGTTGTAGAGGACGAAGCTCATATCCAAAGGCTACTACGTATTATTCTCGAAAAGCACGGCTACCATGTCGAGTCCGCCGAAACAGGTGAAGAGGCTGTAGCTGTTTTACAAACCGGCCCTCGCCCCAACCTTATTCTTCTGGACATCATGATGCCAGGAATGGATGGGATTGAAGTACTCGAAAAAATACGGGAAATGAAGCCTCTTCGCGAAGTGGACGTCGTGATGCTCACTTCTATGTCTCAACAAGACATGGTCATTAAGGGCGCTCGCTTAGGAGTCAAGGACTTTATTGCCAAACCATTCCAACCCAAAGAGTTTATTCGAAGGATATCACCTATTCTACCTGCACCCACCTCCCCCACCTAAAAAGGCGCCATGAAAATGAAGAGAAAAGTATGGAAACAAATCTTAGGCTGGACCCTCCTCACCGGGGGTTTGCTGCAGTGTAACAAGCGTAAGTCCACAAATTTTGATAACAAGCACACCCCCCAAAGAGATCAAGAATTGTCGTGTGACAGCACAGACAGCTCTTGCCAGGGAGAGGTTAACCGGGACAATGCATGGCTACGTATCTCCATTGCGGGATATACAGAGCATCAAGAGAAATACCATCTCACTTTACATATGACACCTTATCAAACCTGGGATGTTTACGAAGACCAAACCCTAGAGTCATCGCCTATGAAAATAGGTTCGGAATACGACATCACTGTGGAAACAGCTCCTAAACATCCTGTATATCAAGAAGCAAAACTGGTATGTACCCTCACCAAGGGAACGAGTTCCGGCACACTAGACGCTCAGGGTCCTCACCCCATCGAGGTCACCTGCAACCTCAACCAGCCTAAGGTTAACCACGGATTGGAAGTTCAGGTCGTAGGACTCAGTCAGCTCGGCCAGCAGACAACGCTTAAAGTCGTGGAAACTTCAGGAGCGCAACTCTCCATTACGCAAGACGGCTCTTATTATATCCGTGAAGTGAGTGTTCAAAGCCCCTACCAACTGCAACTCGAAACCAAGAATATGCTTGCTGAAAAAGTGCTTTGCACTACAGAGGACCCTCTTGCAGGAACATACAGCCCCACAGAAACCCAGCCTATTCGAGTTCGCTGCGAGCTTGCCGAAGAAAACACGACCTCTGCCCTCTCCAAAGAAATCCTCGTGCAAAGCTTTGGACAAAGCTCATCTTCACAACCTTATTGGTTGGAAATCATATACAACCAACAAAAAGTGATCCTCAAGCAAGACGGCCTACACAGAACAGGGATTTCCTATTTGGCTGCAGAACAAAACACTTTACAGTACCGTGCTATTTTACCCAGCAATAGTCAAAAAAATGAAAATATTTCCTGCTTTGTTTCTGCGGACGAAAGCTTAAATCAGGACCCTCATCCAACAAAGCTATTTTATATTAGTTGCTTAAATCGAGAGGACCGCGTCTCTGTGGAGGTCGATGTTGTGGGCTTTGATGCGATCAAACATGGTGTTGCCGTTAAACTGTTTCTAGAATCTACCCGTCACCTACCGGCGATAACTACCAAAATAAAAGGCGACGGCACCCAAATTCTCACAAACTCTGCGATACCTGGCAGTCAATATAACGTAAAAAACCAACTGACCATTTTAAACAACAGTGTGGAAGCCTATGGTCCGAGGTGCACCACGCCCGCGAAAGTTGAAATAAAAGCTCCAAGCACTCAAATCTCACTTGAGTGCACAACGGTGCTTCCTCTATCTGAAAACTAAGAGAATAAAAGGAGCTTCACGGCCACAAGTGCAATCGCACTTGGAGCAACAACTAAAGTGGTCACTTTCATGATAGCTCGCACCCACACAGCAGGATATAGCTCTACAAAAGGACTCGGACTTTTCAGCTTGTAGCCAAAGAACAACACAAAAAGAAAACCTGAAATAGGCAGCAAAACCTTAGAACTGAGCTGATCAAAAAGGTCAAAGACCGTCAAACCAAATAAAGTCAAAGGCTCTGCTGCACTTACAGATAAAAAGCAGAAAAAGCTGAGACAAGTGATACAACAAAGCAGGGAGCTTAGAGCAGCCTTACGGGACATCCCCTTATCAGATAGGTAAGCCACGGGGACTTCCACCAGCGAAACCGATGAAGTCAACGCCGTAAAAGTGACTAACAGGAAAAACATCACTGCAATAAACTGTCCTCCTGGAATCTGCGCAAAAAGCAATGGCAGAGTCTTAAAAATAAGCACAGGCCCCTCACTCATTGCGGCTTGTTCGGAAAAAACAATCGTGAAAATAATCACACCAGATGCCAATGCAACAAGTGTGTCTACAATCACAATCGTCCCCGCAATAGGAGCTATCTTCGCATCGGAGCGCAAGTAACTCCCATATGTAATCATGATTCCAACCCCGGCAGAAACCGTAAAAAAGGAGTGCCCCACTGCTTCTAGCATTCCACCCGCTGTAAAAGCTTCCATGTTAAATGCAAACAAAAACTTGCAGGCTTGAGAAAATCCCGATAATTGGCTGGAATAAAGTAACAACAGGACAATGATACACACAAGCCCAGGGATCAACGTTTTATTCAATCGTTCAATCCCAGCTGTAACTCCCGCTGCCACAACACCAAAGGTAGCCAGGATGAAAACCAATTGGTAGCCAAAGCTGACCCATGCTAGCTCAGTCATTTCCAAAAACAGGTGCTGGACCCCCTCTCGGGTCGCAAATCTCTCAAAGCCAAAAATTGACTGCTGTAAAAAGTAAAAGATCCAGCTTCCCACTACAGCATAAAAAGATAGAATCAAGATGGTCGCCAGAACACCCATCATCCCTGCTATCTTCCAAGAAGAAGGCCTTTTTTCCAAAACACAAAAGGCATTTACCGCGTTAGACCTTGACTTCTGTCCAATGTATATTTCCGCGATCATGACAGGAAGGGCAACACAGACGATACAAAGAAGGTAAAAAAGTACAAAAAATCCACCCCCATTCATCCCCGTAATATATGGAAACTTCCAAATATTACCGAGTCCAACAGCACTTCCTGCCGCAGACATCATAAAACCAAACTGATTGTTCCACACAGCTCGGGGCGTATTCATAGACTCCTTCATACCTATTCCTTAGAATTTTTTTGTCACTTATATTTTTATGCGCAGAGTGGCCATCGGCAGACGTTAACCTAATCCACAGAAGGTGTCAAGATCACAATAAAGAGTGGAACACATCCTCTGCAGCTCACAAAAGCTTGCCGGACAAATTCTAGATTTTTGCTAGAAAACAGAGCTTATTAACGCTATGATATTTGAGATGGAATCTTTTTAAATCTCAGAAAGCCATAAAAATGAATGAAGCAGTAGCACAAGCACAGCTAGCTAAGGTCAAGCTACCTTACACACAAACATTTCTTGATGTGCTCTCACGCATTCCATCCTGGATACTACGCCGCTTACCTGAAGATTTCAGCCATACACTCGCACTCTCCACACTTAAATATGGAGGAGCTAAAATCCTTGAAGGATACAGCTGCCCTCTACTTCCCAGCTTCGATGTCAGCTGTCAACTTTCTGAAAAAATATCTTTAAAACACCCCGTGGGAATGGCTGCTGGCTTCGATAAAAATGGAGAAATCATTCCCGCGTTACGCAGTTTGGGGTTCAGTTTTGCAGAAGTCGGGACAACAACTCCCAGACCACAAGCAGGAAACCCTGGAAAGAAACTTTTTCGAATTCCTGGTCAACGAGGCCTCGTCAACCGGTGCGGGTTTAATAATTGCGGCGCTGCACAAACACTCAAGAATATCTGCGACGACCGCACCAAGCCGTCCTCAGAGATCCCTATAGGGGTGAACCTAGGAAAGAACAAAGATACACCCCTCGAAAAAGCTCTCGAAGATTATCTTTTTCTCGCTGACACTTTTCAAGGTATTGCGGATTATTTAGTGGTGAATATCTCCTCCCCCAACACACCTGGCCTACGTAAGCTCGCTTCCACCGACTTTATCAGGCTACTCGCCCAAGAGCTGGGCAGCATACTTCCGGACCAATTAGGACGCGTATGGATCAAACTAGATCCAGATCTACCCAAGCCCCTGTTCCAAAAGCTCATTGCAACCATGAGCCAACATCAATTTGCAGGGGTGATCTTAGCCAATACCCAACAGACAACAACCCCAGTAAAAGGAGGTATGAGTGGACATCCACTGGCTATTTGTTCCTCCAGCCGACTCGAATGGGCCTATGAAGTGCACCGAGGAGATCTCACGATGATCGGTGTGGGAGGTATCCTGTCAGGTAGAGATATTTACGAGAAAATCATCCGGGGAGCTGCTGCAGTCCAAATATACACGGCGCTCGTCTATCGTGGGCCTCTTGTAGTCGCCAACCTTCTCAACGAGTTGTATAGCATTATGGCACAACTTGGGGTAACCCACCTCAGCGACCTGCGCTACAGCTATTACCACCATACCAAACAAGGAAACCTACTGTGACTCTTCACATCGTGCGTCGCATTCGAGACAATTTACACGGATCTATCAACCTCACCCAACTCGAAAATCGCATTCTCGATCACCCTATTCTTCAGCGACTACGACGTATCAAACAAACCTCTTTTTTGAACCTGGTATTCCCAGGTGCGACACATACCAGACTCGAACACTCTCTTGGCGTACTATACCTTGCGGACAAAGCATGGGAAAAAATCGCTCAAAATCAGGCCCGACTAAGAAGTAGCGCTACCAGCATTCAGAACTACGCTCAGAAAGAGCAAACACTCAGCGCCTACACCCAAGGACACCTTGCGCCTACTTTTCAAGATTTTGACACTATCTTTCAATCAGACTATCTGCGTCAAGCCATAAGGCTCGCCGCTCTGCTGCACGATATTGGTCACCCCCCTTACTCTCATAGTGGGGAGATCTTCTTACCCAGCTTACAAACAGTCAAAGAAGCATCTCTTACGCCACATAAAGTGCTCCAAAACAGCCTCTTTGAAGAAAGTCGCACACAACAAAGTAAACCCGTGAGACATGAGACGTATACCTTGCTACTGCTGTTTCGCCTCTTCGAAGATCTAGGACTTCCTCTAGAAAGTTCCTCTGATCCAGAGATGGTCAGCGCCCAGGACATCGCTGCAATCATCCATCCACAAATCAAACCAACTTCCACCTCCATCTTGACAGCCACCGGGACACAATCTCTCTGTCACGAACTTATCTCTGGAGATATCGATGTAGATCGGATGGACTATCTCCTGCGAGACTCTAAAGAGTCGGGGGTGATCTACGGGATTTTCGACGTTGACCGCATTCTAGACTCACTTGCGGTATACAAGGGGAAGAAAGATGGCGAGCTACACATCGCGATCGTTTACTCTGGACTTGCAGCATTTGACGACTACCTGCGCGCCAGGCAATCCATGTATACACAACTATACTTTCACAAAACATCTGTATCTTGTGAAGCCATGCTCAGAGAAATACGCGCTCAAGTCCCTCAGTGGCACTTGCCAGTAGATCCCGATGAATATATTAAAATCGACGAAACAAACTTTCTCTCGGAGCTTCTTGAAGCGCATCAGAATCAACCCAGTAAAGCCAATGAGGATTCCCTCCCCTTCAAAGAACTCACCGAAAGCCTCTTTTTACACCGCAAGCTGTGGCGCAGAGTATACGAAGATATTTATACGGATGCCAGCCATCGGGACACTTCATTTGAACTCGCGTTTACTCAAGAGCTACAAAGGCTACATATCCCTTATCAACTAGTATCCTCATCCAACTCACTCGCCAGCTTTCTCTCCACAACCCCCCATAAGCAGAGAAACTTGGCACTCATCAAAAAAAACCAACGACAAGTTCCGATTTTACAGCCACTCACCAAATTTTCACAACTCGCCTCGGACACACGCCAAAACCTTACGATTACGCGTATCTACGTACCTGCAGAGTATAAGTCTCAAGCTCTCGAATGCTACCGCATGGGCAGTTAAGTCAAAGAGCAATGAGAAAAACGTGAAGAAGAGTTTCGTACCAATTGCTGCCAAATATCTTCCATATCTTGTGGCAACTCCGTCACCACTTGCTGCATCTCGGCGGGATGTCCAGGTAGAGCAAACTCTAATTCCGCGGCATGCAAGCACAGGCGGTCAAAGAGAGCAGCTGCTTCAACCCTCGCTGTAAAGCCTTTTTCCAGACGCTCTAGATAAATAGACTCGTCGGGGAAGTATTTTTTTTCCCCCACCAAAGGGTGTCCTGAAAAAGCTGCATGTAGACGTATTTGATGTGTACGTCCTGTCAGTGGTTTAACTTTTAACAAGCTATATGCACCGGTAGAGTCCAAGACCTCAAAATCTGTTTGGGAAGGTAGCCCATTTGGAGTGACTCCGTGTTTTAAGCGAAAAAGGGTATTATCAATCGGCCCTAAGGGCTGGTCCACACGCCAGTGAGATTTTTGACATTGCCCGTGGACAATCGCATAATAGGTTTTCTGAGTTTTCCGTTCCCTTAAACCAGCACTCAAAGTTTCCCGAGCTGCAGAAGTATCGGCGCATAAGACAAGGCCACTCGTTTCACGGTCGAGACGATGGACACTCGACCAACTGCGACCTTTCACTTGATGCAAACACTGGTGAAAAGTGTTGACACGGTATGCTCCTCCCTCATGCATGGGCAAGTTAGCTGGCTTATACATCACGGCCACCCCATCTTGCTCCCAAACCGTACTAAGGTTGGCATCTACTTCGGGCTCTCGGCTCGCCGGTGCAAAATAGGACAGCTGACTTCCACTCCTAAGCCTGTAAGCAGGCTTCACAGGCCGGCCGTCGACATAAACTTCACGCGCACGCAACCTAGAGATCCACTTCTCACGGGAAAGGAACAAAAAGTTTCTCGATAAATATTGATCAATGCGCAAACCTGCCTGACCCACTGGAATTTGGGGCCCTAAAAGACGGATATCTTGCTGATCTGGTTGCATACTTTGCTCATTTTAGATAAATTCAATTGCACTGCACACGTTGTGTGAAACATATTAAATATATGTGCTGAGAACAGATAAGAACTTATAACACACATTGACTTTTTTGTCTCTATAAAAAGGCCCCCGATGAAAACCAGAGTTCTTCACAAGATTCTCATCGTTGCTTCACTGCTCGCGATGGGGCTCGTCAGTTCTGTGCATTTTTTTGCTACAAAAACAGAGGTCTACATGAGTGGCACCATCGCGATCAGCCCTGACCTCGAAGACTTCAGTACAGGAATCTCGACTTTATTCATCACCCTATTCGACGCGAGTTCCGCAAGCCCAATGCCTTGGGGAGCGCAACGTGTCGCTCTCAACAAAGATAAAAAGTCAGGGAAATTTTACGAATTCATCCTTACGGAAGATAATCTACGCAGAATGGGTGCCGCAGGCGGCTCCGACACACCTCCTTCAAGATTTCGCATTAAAGCAAGATTAGACTTGAACGGACAGGGGGGGATGGACCAACCTGGTGATATGACAGGAGAGGTCCGCGACGTGGCATACGGCTCCCAAGACATCCATGTCCTCATCCACAAACGCATCCAGAGTGAGTTGCACTCTGCACATCCATAAGCATACACAACACCACCACTCATGTTTTCAAACAAAATGTACATCGCGCCCATATTAGCTTATTTTTCTCTTTTACTATGGACATGTGTCACGCTCTATCTCGGTGGATGCGGCCGATATGTAGTGAGTGAGGCCCCATCACATCTACAACCGACGACCACAAGGCTACTCTCTACCACCAGCCGCGCCTTTTGCACAAAAGTACAATTCGCCAAAGGAAAGATTCCCCCCATTCAGCTTAAAGTACGCAAAACGCAGATAACTCACCCTATTGTCGATGAAGAGTACGAGTACTACGCAGACGAAATTTCAAATCTATACAACCCATCGTTGGTCAAAGCTCCCGATTCAAATACTTATTGGATTTCTTTCCGCGTAGACTGTGACAACCTCAACTCCTTCGCCACCCAAACACTGACGCTGATAGGTCGGCTGGACGCAAACCTACATCCTCTCGAACCCTTACAGCTCTTACGCCTGCCAAGTTACTCCACGTCAGACCACTACAGTATGAGTGCTCAGGACCTACGCCTCTTTAACTGGGACGGGAATATCTATGGCTTGGCGAATGATACCTCAAGCCATCGTGACTTTGAGTTCAAATCACGCAAGCTACACCTGTACCAAATTGAAATGGCTCAAGGCACGACGCCTATCGCCCATTTTCACTCTAGGATGGAATTACCCGACTTCGAAAGACAAGGAGAACGACCTTCCAAAAACTGGGTACCTATTTCGGGCGCTCACAACCACAGGAACATCTTTGGATACTTTATCGCTCCTCACCACATTACCATTGGTATTACCCCCCCCTACAAACAGCGGACCATACCTCACCTTGTTTCTTCTTGCCCCAGCAATCTGAGCTGGGATGGCGGACGCTTCGGCAAAGTTCGGGGGGGAACTCCTCTGATCCAAGCAAGCCAAGAAACAAATGAACTGATCGCCTTTTTTCATGGAGTACAGAAGGCTACAAACTCACACCCACAAGCTCTTTATTTCTTAGGAGCATACCTTGTCTCTCCAGACAACTTTTGTGTCACTCGCTCGTCCCCAGAAGCCATCCAATATTCCCAACTTTATACGTCCATCCATGGGGGCAACGCAAACGTAAGGATTGCCTTTCCTGCTGGACTCACCCACTTCGACACCTTTTATGCTGTCTCCATGGGAATCAACGACGCCGGCGCCAAAATCCTGCTCATGAACAAAGACAAACTCCTAGGAAGCCTTCGCCCAAAGGCTTCCTAGGAGGGCCTGAAACACAAAAAATGATAAAACTGCTGTACTTTTTATACTCTCTAGCGTGAGGAGCGTCCAGATGTAGCTCTTTTGCTAGGGCGTCTAGACTTGGAGGCGGCTCTTTTTTTAACCTTGCTACTTTTTTTCACGACCTTTTTCTTCATTGCAGAGGATTTCCCTACCGACTTACGTTTACGAGAAGCAGCTTTAGCTGACTTTCTCTTACGGTTTTGCATAGAAGACTTTTTCGCAAGGGAGCGTTTCTTAGAAACACTCTTCTTTTTAGCCGTAGACTTTCTCACAACTTTTTTCTTCGAAACTTTTTTCCTCGAAACTTGTTTCTTGACAACTTTTTTCTTCGTTACCTTCTTCTTGGCCACTTTTTTCTTAACGACTTTTTTATTCGTTACCTTCTTTTTCGACGCAGCCTTTTTTACCGTAGCTGCAGACTTCGCCTTTTTAGCAACCTTTTTCTTAGATGCTGTCTTTTTGCGACCGACCATATGGCTCACTCCTATGAAAAATCGCCCAGGCCAAGTCTTCCGCCCACTCGGTGCGGGACAAGCCCATGGTTAACTCACAAACTGAATACTCGGCATTTTTTCAAATGAATTTAGTAAAAAGAAGACCTATTTATACATTTCCCTCAACAAGGTTTAAGCTATCCACTTTTTCAAAAACTTGAGGGTTATTTCCATTTAAATATCAAATACTTGCCTGAATTTCCTTCTTAGACAGAGCTGTCTTTATTCTAAGGCACTCCTTTTAACAGTTCGCTATAAAGGAAGATTTTTCCCATTTAAAATGTCTAAAGTAGAAGCAACACGCGCTTCCACCCGACGCCCTGTGGTAAATTCCTGGCGAACTTGCTCTTCTAAAGACTTCTGCAAGACAAGCATCTGGGCTTCCGGACGACTGACCACATTTCGAGGGACTTTCCCGATATCTTTGTCCCTACGGGCGAGGCGCTTTTTCTCAGGAACATAGGGCTTCAAGGCCCCAGCCCCCTGGAGCACGAATTCTTCTCCTAGAGAGGATTCAAAAGGTACTAGGAACTGAATCTGCTGAGACTTCTGTTTACGTGCACGCACCCGGTCAATATGATTGAGAAAGGCCCATAACTTTTCGGTCGTTTCCACAGGATCTTGCTTACCACCACGTATCAACCACACCGTCCATGGTGTATCCACAAACGGAAAGTGATTTATCCCAAGAGGACGCGCCACCCCATACTGCAACTCCACCAGATCTGTCAGTAAGTTTTTCAGATGGATCAAGCTTTCAAATTCTTGCTGGCCTATTTTTTTTACAACATGAGGCCAAAGAACGCTCCTCAAACCTGCAACCTCGTCTTCCAGCTTTTCACACAGCCGGTGCGACACACTCTCGACTCTTTCTGAAAAAGTTGCCTTATTGTGTTCTCTTTCGTCGTTATGTAGAGCCCTTAGCTTTTCAGGTAAATAACGAAGCAGGTTTTGAGCCTCATTGTACACACTCACAAGTTGTTCAAATTGTGGATATTTCTGACTTTGCGCATGTGCATACCACTCACGAATCACTTCCAATATATCTTTGTAGATCAGGTTACGACGCTCTTTTTCGGCTACAAAGTGAGTCAACTGGACGTCGAGGCTCTTACATTCAAAGGAATAGATAGACATTTCGCAAAGCTGAGCCATCGAAGTTTCTGGGTCTACAGAATGCTGTTTGCAAAGATCTTGCCATTCTGCCTGAACCTCGTCTAACTGAGCTAACCAGTCCGCCTTAACCGTGCTGAGCTTTTTTTGCTCAGCAGTATAGCCATATCCCCAGGATTTAAGGCCCTTCACATGATGCGATAGCCTCTTGTTCAGTCGACGAAACATTTCATCCAAACCTTCAAAGCGACGTTGCCACTGGCTTCCTGAACCTATACGATCACACAGTCGCTGTGAGACAGAGCTTTGTTGCTGAGAGGATTGCCATACTCCGATGTTTTCAATCTCAGTATGCACTTGCCGCATGGAGTGTTTAAGCGCCTCAGCCTGAGCCTTATACCAGCTCTGATATTTGCCAAAGCGGCTTTCTAGATCTTTTTGCAGGTCCACGGACTCCAAGAGAAGGCCTCCTGCTGTCAGACTAGACTGCTTGAGCACATCTAATAGGCCACGCACACCGTACATTTTTTTAAAGATATCCTCTCCAAGTTTGGGAAAGTAGAACTGCGAGATCTCCTCTCTTCTCTTACGTAGTCTCAAAATTTGATTCGAAAGAAAACGATCATAGACAGGCCCTTGAACCAGACGGTGCACCATATGCTCAAGTCGCGTGAGAATTTGTATGCCTTTTTTCCTCTCCAGGATTTCTCCACTGGAGCTGTGCCCCCTTTGGGGCTGCTCTTTTGCATACTGTAGCAGAGAACGCCCTCCTACCTGAATACAACGCTGACGGTCCACCGCATCCATCGCACTCAAAATCTTTTGACTCAACGTAAAAGGGTCACTTTTCTGAATCGCCTCGACACAATCAAGCTGTCGGGCTAGCCGCTCTATCTTGGTCATTAGAAACTTAGCAGCGCTTGACTGCGCCATCGAATGATTCTTGGCGGCAAACATGAGTTCACCACCTTCGACCCAAACTAAAGACACCGGAAAAGCCAAGCCCAACTGTGCGGCATCTGCCGTAAGCCGTGAAGACTCCCATTCCTGAGACTCCCGGATAAAAGCACAGTGGTGGCCAGACTCCACCTTATCTAAAGCACGAAATAACCATCTCTGATCTTTAAGACGGTACTGCCAACGATGACCGCAGCTATCACCAAGCACCATCTCAAATTTATCTTTTGCAGCAAGAGGACCTTCTTCAAAAAGGGAAAGATTATTGAGTAACTCAAAGTCCCCCTCGGGGAGCACCCACAAAAAGCGTCCCGAACGCGCTCCACTTTGGGCCGCAGCATACAGCTCTTGTACAACACCCTGTTTCTCGTAGTGCCAGCATAAATTTCGAAGCAACAAAACCAAACCCCAGGTCAGACTGATTTTTGTACCCGTAAATGCGAGTCCTCTACTATTTAACTTGATATTGAGTCTCTCAAGGTAGATCACAAACTGCACGGCTACTGCACAGCTACTAAACAGCTCTCCCGCACAAGTCTTGGGAATCGTCGACACACGTAAAAAAAACCATTATGTCTGCTTTTAAAGTAGGTTAGGGACCTTACACAAAGCTATACGCGGGCGGAGAGAGCCTCATCATTTCACTATAATTTTAGGTAAGTGTAGATTTTTACTCAAAATCTAGCTGTTACACTCCGACAACAACGCCAGCAAAGGCTATCTGTGATCGGTCATCATGCTTAGAGGGATGCGTTCATGCGTTACAACTATTCGCCTTTTAAAGGTAATCACTTCGCGTGTTTCATTTTTTGTGTCATGTTTCTTATAGCGTGCCTCAAAAAACCGACTCCTACAGACAAACCGGCAGATGCAGCGGACTCACGAGGCGAAGCCCATACTCCAGATACTTTTGAATTTGCAGCTGTGAATGGTCGTGAGCTTACGTTGCATGAAACAGAGTCCTTTAAAATCTCTTTCCTTGGCGGAGATTTATACGGATTGAATCTACATGCCGACGAAGAAACAGACTTTTTTAGAATACGTATCTGCCAAAACGAGCAAAATGAGCAAAATGAGCAAACTTCTTGCTTACAGGAAGACTGGTTTTCCTCGCGCTACTATCTGCAACCCCTCCACACCGGTCCCGCAGAGATTAGCATACACCCCTGTGTACACACTTATAAAGCTGAAGATCCACTGCAGTCTTGCGGCCAACCACAATCACTGAGCTTAAATATCGAGCAAACCATACGCATAGATGATCCGTCCTGGTTTTACTTAGACACCCTCCGACTTCTCAATACTCAAGTTGGAAACGAAGCGGGGGCTATCGTACTGGCAGCTAACTTAGGGTTACGCGACCTACAAAGCCAAGGCTGTAATGCCTATCGTTCCTCCACGGTTTACCAAGCCATTTCAGGACTTGCTACCGGTGGCCCCGGAATCGTGGTAGAGTTCCTGGAAGAAGGTCTTGCTACAGAAGATATCTTTGCACAATTCAAACCTAACGCACTCAACTTAGCGGGAGAAGCCGAACCACAAACATTCTTACGCTTAGATACGAACACCTCTTTATCTTCTCCAGCTTACCCCGATTTTGCAGGCAGCTATCAATACGCCCTATCTCCCGCAGTATCTTTTACTACAGAAACCGACGCTCTCAATAGCCCCTCTCGCGAAGTTATCACCGCAAAAAAGTGGCAAGCTCACGATCTTGTTTATAGTTCCACAACCCTCGATAGTCTCACTGCACAGGCGCAAGTCTCTTGGCGTGAAGGTAAAAATACAGCAACTTCCTCACGCCCTAAAGTCAATCCATATCGAGAACTTATGATTCGAGCAAAATACCAAGCAAGTAGGGATTCTCTCACGCGCTTTAACTTAAGCCTTCCGCAACAACTACAAAATGAAGTGAACCTTAAAGTCGATAGCAACGACCTCGATCAAGCCAGTGAGCTTATACGTGAACACATTCGCGCTGTCGGGAAGATCCGCAGACGCATGCCACCGGTCGACCCCACATCCCCGACATCCATTTATCGTGCCAGCGAAGTCGCTAATCTGTATCAGCGGGGACTCCTTGCGGAAGCAAACGCACGTATCGACACATTCGAGCAAGAAGATCTCCAAAAAGCGACTGCAGCACGTCTCAAAGCAGAAAACGATGCCAAGCTCCCCACAGCGAAAGATATACAGACACGTGTCAATACTGCCATAGCCGTAGAGAAGCAAGCGAAGGCAAATATCAGTGACCTGGAAAAATCACTATCGCGCGAGATCTATGAATTGGAGCTCGAATCCGAGCGCAGCTCCATCGATGCAAAGCTACGCTCCATAGATGAACTTTCTTCCAAACTATATGAAATGAATGCCAAACACCACCAAGGCGCCGCAAAAATGGAGCAACTCTTAGAAAACGCGATTCGCGGTATAGATAATTTTGACGTCTCCCCCACCAGCACAGGAACAAAGGCCCAACTACAAAAGCGGCGGCAGGCCTATGTCACCCAGACAGACAGGTGGAAGAAGTCACGCTTACAAATCGAAGCCGCCAATGAAGAACTCATTTCCTACTATCAAAACAAAAAAACAAGCATTGCAAATAAACTTAATGAGATGAAAGCCCTCACAAGGTTAGAATCTATCGATGAAGCACGATTCGGTCATTTACGTGCTGCCATTGCAACAGACCTTGTAGAGCTGAAAAACCAAGCCACCCGCTACGGCGAAAGCATCGCCAAAGAAGCCACTCAGCGTGAAGAAATTCAAAAAAAGTGGCAAGCACAGATTGACGCCTACCGGCAAGTAACCGGACAAGCTCCATCTGCGCGACGCGTCTCTACCTCTACGAAACCTGTTGGACCCGACACAGTCCACCAAAGCCCAGCCACAGGTAAAACAAAGTCTCCGAGCCGCGTACGCAAGTTTATCACGCGTATCCGCGGTGGCTACCGCCTCACGGCAGGTGAACTCTCCGAGCAAGACGTCTTACGCTCTTGCCCAACTCTAATCAGTTATGAGAACGAACTGAAAAGCCGCTTGCAAATTTTACAAGGCACCTACCAACACCTCCTCTCCTCAGAAGAGGCACTCGTACAGACTGTGGCTGAATCTATCGACCCAGAAGCAGCCAATTAAAGCACTTACTTTTTTTCACCACTGATAATGAGAACCAACCTGCATGGTTTGCTGTTGACGCTCATGAAGATAAGCATAACTCACATAGACTCCCCACTCGCCAGGAAGAATACCGAGGTCCAAAGTCAACTGGCTAGAGCTCCCAAAGAGTCTGCTGCCCCCATCTGCACTCATAGCACCCTCCACCCTATGTTGGGCCGCAACAAGCTCCTGGTCTAAGCTGAATTGATAAAAATTCATATTTGCAGTGACAGATACGTTACGGTAACCCCATGTACTTGCTAAACCATACGACTTCACTTGCAAGAATGTTCTGCTCGGGGTGGAAAAATTTTTTAAGGAAACCCTCCAAGCCAGAGTAGGCAGTCCGAACTGCTCAAACCAAGCCCATTGTACAAAAGGGCTGTGCATCAACACCACCTGACCAGATCGAAGTGGCCACAGCTGCAACTGTATCCCAGCACTCAGCGGAGGAACCACTCCACCCCAGACCAGTACATTTGCCCCATATAGTGGCTCACCTACAGGCTGCACCACATGACTAGCATTTTTTTGCATTCCACCCGCAAAAACATGCCACTGCGTCCTATCCACCGACCATGCAGGAGCCACGGGCCCCACTGCTGCAGCCGCAAGCCATGAGTTGGCCTTCAAAGACGCTGATTGCGCCGAAGCCTGCAAGAAGGTCATTCCCAAAAGGGAGAACACCAACCGCAACAGACAAGCCGCATCTCTTTTACTCACAAATAATTTTCCTCATTCACAGGGAAGGAACACGCGAAGATTATCCCATGCAAGCAAAGAGCCTGGATAGGCAAAGAAGGCCGGCAGATATGTACTAGGACGGATTTACTTCCAATTGAGCAAGAAACTCACAAGCTTTTGCTAAGCGAAATCTTGTCATTGCCTTTCCAACACAAACAATACTTTGCGGAAGTGGGGGGGAGTCCTTACGACCTGTTACCGCAATACGCACCGGCATTAAAAAGTCTCTTGGCTTCAGTTCAAGCTCTTGTTGGACACCACTCAACATTTGCTCTACAAACTCAACATCCCACACATCCGCCTGATCTACTTTTTCAAGTAGCTTCTCAAACGCAGCCTTTGTCTCAAGTGGAGTCCTCTTTTTCGGGACAATGGGAAGGTCACGATAGTCCAACTCTCCGTTATACAGAAAGCTCGTTTTGTCCACAAACTCTTCAAATGCAGTAATACGCTCACAAAAGAGTGGATATATTTGCTCAAGAAAATCCTGAGAGTACATCTCCTCACGTACATGAGCGGCAAAGCAACGCGGGCCCATTGCTTTGATATAGTGCTGATTCAAATGTTTTAGCTTGACCATGTCGAAGATAGGTCCACCCAAACTAATTTTGTTGAGTTTAAAGCGGGCAGTCATCTCTTCCACAGAAAAAATCTCTTGGTCTTCCGCAAAAGAAGACCCCATCAGAGCCAAAAAGTTCAGCATTGCAGGCGGCAAAATTCCCTTACGTCGATAGTAGTTCAAAGACACCGGGTTCTTGCGCTTCGAGATTTTAGACTGATCCTTATTACGTAACAATGGCAGGTGATAAAATTTAGGGAGTGGCCAACCAAAAGCCTGATAGAGAAGTACATGTTTCGGGGTAGAAGAAATCCACTCTTCCGCACGAATCACATGAGAAATCTTCATGAGATGATCGTCTATGACGTTCGCAAGGTGATAAGTGGGAAACCCATCCGACTTAATCAACACCTGATCATCTACCTGTTTTAAGTCGATGGTAATGGGACCACGAATACCATCTTCAAAGGTTACCTGCCCCGGACGAGTCACCTTGAGGCGGACAACATGGCTCTCACCAGCAGCCAGCCTTGACTTTACCTCATCTTGAGTAAGGTGGCGACAATGTCCATCATAGCCGGGAGACTCCCCCGCTGCTCGCTGCGCATCACGCACTTGTTGCAGCCTCTCTGCACTGCAAAAACAGTAGAAAGCTTTATCCTGTTGTACCAGCTGTTGTGCGTATTGTTGGTGGATCTCCTTACGCTCCGACTGACGATAGGGACCATAGTCGCCTCCCACGTCGGGTCCTTCATCCCAATGCAGCCCAAGCCACTTAAGTGTGGAAAATAGCATCTCCTCACTGTCTCGACGCGCACGTTTTTGGTCCGTGTCTTCTATTCTTAAGATAAGCTTACCCTGTTGCTGACGCGCAAAGAGGAAATTAAAGAGAGTTGTATAAGCCGTACCAACGTGCGGATCACCTGTTGGAGAAGGAGCAATGCGAACACGCACGGGTTGTAATTCGGACATAAGTCTAACCTTTAGAGTTTAAATGAGGAATTCCAGAGTCATATTGATCGTAATAAGCAGAGAGACAAACCCCTAAAAGGGAGAGAGAGAATGCAGGCAACAGCTCATACACAGGAAGTGAATAGCCAAGGCTCCGGAGTGCTGTACACCACAAGACCGCACCACAACCCAGCAATATCCCAACCCAAGCAGTTCTTTCACTTAACTTATGCGAGTAACAGCTCGCCAGTAAAACCGGACCAAAGCCTGCACCAAAGCCTGCCCACGCAAGAGACACAAGTGAAAGTACCGACGATTCAGGATCTGTACCGAGCAAACAGGCTATCGCTGTCATAACCACAAGAGCCAACTTACCTACTACAGCACGACGCTCCGCAGCTACATGAAAAAGGTCATGGGTAAAGCAAGTCGAGGCAATGAGCAGTTGGCTATCCGCAGTACTCATGACAGCCGCAAGTATCGCTGACAATAAGGCCCCCGCAATAATGGGATCATACAAAGTTTCTGCTAAGAAAATAAAGACTGTCTCGGGGTCTTGCAGCACCACTCCACGCTCATGACAATACCACAAACCCAAGATCCCAATACTCAGGGCAAAGAAGAGGCTGAGGCTGTTCCAAACAAAAGAAATCGCTGCCGAGCGCTGCACCTGATTCGCACTCTTTAAAGCAAAGTAACGGCTCGCCAGTAAAACCGGACCAAAGCCTGCACCAAAGCCTGCCCACGCAAGAGACACAAGTGAAAGTACCGACGATTCAGGATCTGTACCGAGCAAACAGGCTATCGCTGTCATAACCACAAGAGCCAACTTACCTACTACAGCACGACGCTCCGCAGCTACATGAAAAAGGTCATGGGTAAAGCAAGTCGAGGCAATGAGCAGTTGGCTATCCGCAGTACTCATGACAGCCGCAAGTATCGCTGACAATAAGGCCCCCGCAATAATGGGATCATACAAAGTTTCTGCTAAGAAAATAAAGACTGTCTCGGGGTCTTGCAGCACCACTCCACGCTCATGACAATACCACAAACCCAAGATCCCAATACTCAGGGCAAAGAAGAGGCTGAGGCTGTTCCAAACAAAAGAAATCGCTGCCGAGCGCTGCACCTGATTCGCACTCTTTAAAGCAAAGTAACGGGTAATAATATGAGGCTGCCCAAAATAACCGAGTCCCCAACCACAAAGCGAGAGTACCGTCAGCCACCCCATCTCTATCCCCACATCTGTCCGGTAGAGACTAAACAAGTGAGGGTGACTCGAATATAAAGAAGCAACCGAAGCAGTCCACCCCTGGTCAGCTGCAAGCATCACTAAACGCAGAGGAACAGCAATGAGGGCGCAGAGGATGATACAAGCCTGAATCACATCCGTCCACACAACGGCAAGAAAGCCACCTAGAAAAGTATACGAGCAGATTGCAAATCCACTCAAACCCAGTGCCACAAGGTAGGGAAGATGAAAAGAATTATGCATGAGCTTGGCTGACGCAACCACTCCTGAGCTTGCATAAATAACAAAAAAGATCAGGATAAAAATAGATGCCACCTGGCGCAGTGCCGGAGAGCGACAGTGAAAGCGCTCGTGGATAAATTGAGGAATGGTAATTGCGTTGTTACAGGCAACACTAAGATTGCGTAAGGGTTTGGCCAAAACAAGCCAGCAAACCGTAGACCCCAACAAGAGGCTACACATAATCCAAAGCACACTAAAGCCTTTTGCGTACACGTACCCCGGAATGCCCATCAAGAGCCAACCACTCATGTCACTGGCACACGCACTCATGGCCGCTGCAAACGGCCCAATAGAGCGCCCACCCAAAAAATAGTCTTTTTGAGCGTGCGACTGCCTCGAAGCAAGCCAGCCGATGATGAGCATCGCAAGTAAATAGGCAACGAAAGAGAAAACCATGAGATTGTCCTGGGCCGTTTATACATATATGGAGGAGCTGCGCGCAAGTACAAATAGTGAGCCCAGGCTAGCAGTTAAATAACAAAAACGCAAGAGTTATTTGAAGTCTAAATCGAGTCCAAACCCCATATAAAACAATCATCCCAATCAATCAAAGGCTGGCGCACGCGAGTACAAGGACGGGTCATCGCCATAAAAGCTCGACTCAACCCCGCTCCAATATTCACAAAATAGTCCTGATAGAGAGAAGACATACGAGCAGGGGCAATCAACTGCAGAGAAGACCAACCCGTGACTTCCAGGATATGCTGCAGAATTGCAGAAAAAGCTTCTGGGTGATGAAAACCCCACTCATGAACCACTCCCTGAAAGTCCCGCCCACGCCCCAAAACCGCAAAGGCTGCTGTTTCCCCTCCAGATATACTGACAAAAGCGTAAGTCTCTGGTATCTGCAACAACATTTGTGTTTCTCGTGCCGACCGGACGACTGTATACTTTGTCTCAGGCCGCAAATTCAGCATCGTATTATGAAGAAGTAAAGGTTCAGAATAATCTGCAGGAACACGATAGACTTCACAGGCTCCCTGCAAGCGTGGAAGACGAGACGCATGAATGGTATAGCGGCGCTCACACCCAGATCTGACAAAGCCCAGTTTTTCAAAAAAAGCGGGGATAGAAGTCCACAGCAGCCAAGACGCTATCTCCAAGCGCAGACCCCAAGCCTCTAAAGACTCAAACAGCAACCGCTGTAAGCCTTGACCACGATAGTCCTGATGCGTGCACACATTGCCAATTAAGCCGATATGCACACTTTTCGGGATATGATGCACACTCAAAGTACGTGGCAACACATTCAGGTGAGCTGCCATACAACGATGGTCTGCAGAGAGAATGCAACGACTGTAATAAGGGTGGGCTGGAGATAAGACAAGTGGATACTCTTCTTCAAATGGAGAAGAAGACTGCCGTTCGCCGAAGCAGGAGTCCAACAAAGAGCGGCGTAACTCGTACCACTGGTTTTGAAAGGTGAGTGCTTGCGTAATTGGCTTCGCAGCTTTCATCATGCCCCCACTTAAACCAAACCACTTAACTACATCACAAGCTAACATAAGAGCAAATACCTACTGCCCCTTTGACACATGGTCAAATATGCCTAACACCACCAATAGGAAACTTTGAACAACGTGATTTGTGACACTTGAACTTTTACCACAGCCTTGGGATACTCGGCATGTGTGAGAAACCTCTCTGAAAGCCTTTGAAGGGCATAGGGCCACCTAAAGATGGGTATTCGCTTCAATCCTGGGTTAAAATCCATGGGAATCAACCCTGATCAGATCGAAAAACTGATCGAAGCACAAGCTATACCGCTTAAGTCCGCACAAAAACGGCGGGAAAGTGTCGTCAAAGAAAAAGACGAAATAGACAAGCTCTCTCAAATGATTACCGAGCTAGATGGTATTTTGAATGGCTTAAAGACCAAATACGACTTTACCAAACTTAAGCTTGACTCTTCACATCCAGATATTATTGACGGCTCGGTACAGTCCACAGCACTCATTGGTACCTACGAACTCGAAGTACGTTCCCTCGCTAAAGCAGAAAAAGAACTTGCATACGGATTTCCAGACAAAGATGACTACCCTGTAGGCTTCGGCTTTCTCTATATCGAGCGCGAGGACGCAGAGCCCTTGGAGATAGACGTGGAGCCTTACACAACCTTGCAGGAGCTGGCTACCCAAATCAATGAGGAAGATGCAGGGGTTAAAGCAATGGTCATTAACACCGGTTATAAGCCAGACGCCTACCGCCTCATTGTCATCAGTGAACAGTCAGGTAAAGAAGCAAAGTTAACTGTAGACGAGGACACTACTTTTCTCGAATTCAAAGAGCAGGTCACAGGACGCAATTTAGATGTACTTTTTGAAGACGTTCCCATCACCGATACAGATAATACCATGGACGAGCTGATCGATGGGGTTACTTTACAGGCCCGCCGTAGCGAACCAGGGACTCGGGTCCAGATCTCCATCCTACACGACATCGATGCCACTGTTGAAATGATTGCAGGGTTCGTAGAAAAGTATAACCAAATTGCAGAATTTATTTCCGGACAATTTAAAAAAGATGCCGAAACGGGCAGCTTTGGAGTGCTCTCCGGAGACTCTTCCATTAAGTTTGTCATGCGCCAGCTACAAAATGCACTATTTGCTGCAGCTGGCAATACCCAAAAATACACGACTCTGGCACAAGTCGGAATCACTTCGGAGCCGAGGACAGGGCTCCTTCAAATGGATGAGTCCAAAGTCCGGGCAGCTCTTTCCACAGACTACGAAGCCGTATCCAAACTCTTCATCCGCTCTTCCAACTCAGTGGGCATTGCAGATCAACTAGCAAACCAAATTAGGCGCTTTCGTGACCCTGGGTCCGGAGTCATGAAAAGTCGTAAGCGTGCATTACAAAAGATCTTAGAATCTCACGATCAAGATATAGAAAGACGTCAAGCCCGACTCGAACAAAAAGAGGCGTCCATACGGCAGCAATTTACCGCTCTAGAAGGCACTCTAGCCTCACTCAAAGGACAGAGCGATTTCTTAAAAGCCAAGTTAGGGGGAGGACAGAACAAGGGTAGTTAAAGTTTAGACCCGGCCTGCCGATGCCGTCCCTGGTATTACGGAACGTGACTCTTGCTCGAAAGGTTGGGCTGTGCAAAATCCATATCGCCAATATCAAAAGACCTCCATCACAACTGCCAGTAAAGAAAAAGTTCTGTTAATGCTCTACGAGGGAGCCATACGCTTTACGCGCCAGGCAAGAAAAGCACTTGAAGAGGGACGCGTCGCAGATAAAGGCCGCTTTGTAAGTAAGGCTACAGCCATTTTGTCAGAACTCATGGCCACCTTAGACTTTAAGATTGGTGGTAAACTTGCGTCCGACCTGGAAAACCTATACATCTTTATGATTGACAAGCTCATCGAAGGAAATATGGAGAACGATGGCACTTGTTTTGATGCCGTCGAATCGCTGCTGGAAACACTCTACGTGGCCTGGAAGGACGTCGTCGAAAATCCACGGCCAGATGGGGTTCCCTCTCCACAGATGCAGCCCGAGGAGTATAAAGCCTACATGGCCAATCAATCGAAGGTGAAAAATTCTTAGGAAAAGCCAAACGTATTCTAAATTGCTCATTCCCAAGTGCCTACTTCTTCTTGCCTCCGTAAGATTACACGGTATGTTTGTCCAATTGAAACGAACTTGAAGCTTCGCCATACTGACCCTGTCGCTTTGTTCATACAACAAGGAGCTAAAATATGGGTGTTACTCAGTCACTGTACACCGGTGTTACGGGTTTGACCGTCAACGCCGATGGAATGTCTGTGATCGCGAACAACATTGCCAACGCAAGTGCGCGAGGTTTCAAGAGAGATCGAGCTGAGTTTGAAGATTTGGTTTCCTTAGATATGACCAGTGGAGCAGGCTCCGCCCAGATCGGTAGAGGTTCGCGGCTGTCTACCGTCAAAACGATGCACACCCAAGGGGGGATGACCGTCACGGACAACCTTACTGACGTGGCCATTCAAGGTAACGGCTTTTTTATTTTGTCGAACCCAGACTCAGATGTGCTCGAAACCGCCGGAAAAGTTTACACGCGCGCGGGATCTCTTCGCTTTAACAAGGATGGCTATTTTGCCACTGCAGATGGCTCAAGGGTTCAGGGATACAAAGCAGATGCGGACGGTATTTTAAGTTCCAGGCTCACGGATATCCGTATCGAAACCAACTCGATTCCTCCACGTGCGACCGACGTGGTCACACTCAATGTACAGCTGGATGCACGTTCTAAAGTGCTCGAAGAAGAGTTTGATCTCACCAACCCAGAAAAGACCTCCAATTATGCCACCTCTTTCAGCATCTTTGACAGCCATGGACGCGCACACCAATCTACGATGTACTTCCGCAAAATATCTGCAAGTGAAGAAGGAGTGGAGTGGGAGTTTCACGTGGTCGTCGACAGCGAAGACGTCACAAACCCAGCCGATGGAGAATTCACCGAAGTCGGGAACGGCAGTATCAAGTTTGACAAGTACGGCATGCTACTGGAAGAAAATGTCGAAAATAATACGATTAACTTCGCCAATGGAGCATTTGCAGATCAACAAGTCAACTATGATTTTGGAGTAAACATCGGTGAGGAAGAAGGCAAAGGGGTAAATGCCTCGACCTCCATCGCGGCGAAATCTTTGATGGCTTTTCACCAACAAAACGGCTACGAAGCGGGCACTCTCAAGACACTCAAAATTGGGCAAGATGGCGTTGTTACCGGCATCTTTACCAATGGGATTCAAAGAAACTTAGCAGGTATTGCTCTGGCTACTTTTTCAAACCAGGACGGACTGGTCAAGGCAGGTAAAAATAAGTTCTTCACCAGTATCGACTCCGGGCCCCCCAATATCGGCCTACCCGATTCCGGTACCCGAGGACAAATCTACGCCTCTTCTCTCGAAGAGTCCAATGTTGACCTCGCCAATGAATTCGTCAAGATGATCACAACCCAACGCCTATTTCAAGCAAATTCGAGGTCCATAACCACCACAGACACCATGATTGAAGAAGTCATCAACCTCAAACGCTAAAACTCATAACACGAACTAGCTGATCCTCCTAGACCCACCTCCTTTGAAAAGCCTATCTGCACTCACAGCGCAGCTAGGCTTTTTGTTTTTTCATACGAATTTTCACTTACTTTACAGAGGTATTCTTTCGCCAGATTATTGCACTTTCCTAGACATTCAAAAATATGGGCTAAAATAGTTTGTGAACCTAATCGAATAAGGAAAGTTGTAATGAACAAACTAGAACTCATTGAGCATATTGCTGAAGAAATGGATATTACCAAAGCTGACGCAGGGCGTTTTGTGGACACTTTTGTAAATACTATTCACGCCAACATTCGCAAAGAAGGTGTCAAAATTTCTGGGCTAGGAACTTTTGGCGCCATTAAGCGCAAAGCACGTACTGGCAGAAACCCACAAACGGGACAAAAATTAAAAATCCCAGCCAAGTGGGCACCTACTTTTAAGCCTGGCTCAGCTC
>JAPPOJ010000056.1 GCA_028817975.1 Zetaproteobacteria bacterium
CGCCAGTCCTAGTTCAGATTTTAGAATTATTTTTTCATAGCATCCATCTGATTCAAGCTCTTTGACTACATTAAAACTTGCTTCTTCTGTTAATTTTTTTTTGTTCATAACTCATAATTTTTTTCTATTTTGTATTGATTTTCGTCCTCTGTATTATCTGACTTACTGTTTTTTAAGTGATCTCTAGTTTAGATGTTATCTTATTTATATTGGCATAGTTAAACAACAACAGGGATAACGGTGTATTATCTCAAAGATTCACAGTCTGAGCATATTAAAAGCGATCATTATAAAGAAGGTATAAAGTGGAGAGTGTGATTTAAGTATTCTTCCTTCATTCCCTGTAGGCTACATGTACTGTGAAATATAGGTAACATTAAATCTATAGGTGGTGGAGGCGGCGGGGATCGAACCCGCGTCCAGAGCCGATGTTCAGAGAGTCCTACATGCTTAGGCTTGTGATTTAAATTCTAGTATGCTACGCCCACAGCCAGGCTGAGCATACTATAGTTCGATTAAGGCTCGATGCAATTCCTCCGAACAGAAAGTCTTACACCAAAGCTGGCTAAATGACGACTTCCAAGAAACACCAGCGATCTCAAGGTTGTCGGCTACCTAAATCTAATTAAGCAGCTAGTGCTAATTCGTTGCCAAATAAGCGATGAGACGCATTTATACCGGGTCACGTCCCCACCCCAGGCATGCACTCTTCCGACACGAACCGACCCTGTCGAAGCCAAAACGCCCCCGGAAGAAAGATAAGGACCCTATTCTAGCTCACTTTCAAAAAAAAACAAGGATGATTTGTTTTTATGTAGGGTGACACGGACGCTAGTGATAGGGTTATCGATTACAGGTTGCTCTAGGCTTTCAAATAGCGTAATATTTTCTAATGTTTACGGGAATAGACCTTTCCTTGGAAAGAAATTTGATGGGCCTATCTTCAAATGTATCCATTCAAACCATTTTGCGGGGTCTTTTCTTTGTTTTTTGCGTGTCGTTTGGTCTACATCGACTTTACAGCGATTCTTCTGTCCAGGGCTTGCCTGGGTATCTTCAACATTCGGACCTACAAGGTACTGTCATAGAAACCGCTGCGTGGTCTCCCTCACCTCGTGAGACGCCTGTTAATGTCCGTGTGCAGCGGGCGTCGGATACTTTACGTCGCGAAATTGCTTGCATTCGTAGTCGTTCCTCTCGGCCAAACGGTCCTGATCATCGCAGGCGTATTTTCGTAGCCAGTGCGGATTTTGCAGACCAGCTCGTGCTGATTGAAGTTGTGGGGGAAGGCGAAGTGGTCACGGAGAGTTGGCCGATTGCGCAAGAACGTGTCTTGGAGGCGCTATCTCCTGCAGAGTCGTGCTGTGAAGGTATGACTTCTTCTCTCACCGTTTATAGCTTAAACTTACTGCTGGACTTGTCGGAAAGCAGTTACATGAGCAGGCTCAAAAATGTCTTTGGCTTTTTGCTGACCCCTTGGGCGATGGTCGGCGA
The DNA here is from genome assembly GCA_028817975.1 of Zetaproteobacteria bacterium. GTDB lineage: Bacteria > Bdellovibrionota_B > Oligoflexia > Oligoflexales > Bog-1112 > JAPPOJ01. The sequence goes on from JAPPOJ010000056.1 coordinate 1,495, forward strand.
TCTGTTGTACACCTCTGCGAAGTGGCTCGGGGCTTCTTACCGCAAGTTAGGGGCCGAATTTCATAAGTTTCAGCTTACTTCGTCGCAGTTGATGTTGCGTTGTCCCGAGATCGTGGTGTCGGATGACGAGTACCAAAGCCTTTCCGAACTCGCCAGCCAACACAGCTCTTTTTCTCGCATCTGATGCGTACCTACCTTCTTATCAGCTAGAGGTTATTTGGGCAAAAAAGGCGCTTGTCTTTTTCTAAAATGTTGCGGTGGCTCCGGTTGATGATGCGGAGGCAAAGAGCACTTTTTTCTGCGTTGGGGTCGTTGCACGGAGAGTCTTCGCTCAGAATACATAGTGCATTTCCAATGACGTCTTCCACAGTCGTTCCTTTACAGGGTCCGTATTGTAGTGTTTGTTCTGCCAGAAGGGTGTCTCCATGACAATACGTACAAATGGGCATACAAGTGCCTTCCTGAGTGCAACGGTCAAACTGTATGTTTAAGAGTGCGGCAATGAGTTCACGTGTGTGCTGACGCTGTGTCAAGTCTGTGCTCATATGCGGGAGTATTTGATATAGGTCTTCCGCGGAGGTGAGTAGGAGAGGTTGTTTGCCCGGAATAGGAATCAAGAGGCCTTGTGGAAAAGCTGTGGCGAAATTTTCCTTGAGGTAGAGCTGAGTGATAGGGGAGTAGCAATCAAACCAGTCGTGGGTGGTATAGGTTTGGTAGGTTGTACAAGTGGGGGTGCAAGGCTGGACGACGGGGTGTCGTTCTGAAAGGGAGAGGAGTTCGCCCTTGGCTTGTGTGGTGTTCGTCAAGCTATCGTGCAGCTGAGGCAAGACAGCTGCTTGTGGAAACTGGCTCAAGTGGGTGAGGTAGCTGATGCTGAAAGTGACCAATGTTTTGCCCCACGACCATCTTGGAAAAGACGTTGCCGGGCTTGATAATGTTAAGAAAAGCCCTAAATGTATTCCGCAGTGGAGGAAAAATTTTTTATAGCGTGTACGACCATTCATAAAAGCTCCTTTCTATAGAGATGAGGAAAAAAGTATGCAACTGCAACCAGAGGTCCATGATCTACTCTAGGGAAAGGTGGGGGAAGTTTCGGTAAAATTAGCTAAAAAATTGCGCAAGGTTTATGCGGATAATAGCTTATTATTCAATAAAATTTTGGTCAATCTAGTGAATTCATCTCATGCTTGTATAATATGGGGGTCGAAAACAAACTCCAAAAAAGATCTCCATGTGCTTGGTCGATGACCTAGACGGTATGCTAAGACAAAACCATCTCGTGAGTTTTGAGGGTGGGTGTGTTAGATTGGTTGCACCACCATGGATTTAGTCTAAAAGTCAATGTTTGTGCGAGTGTTGCGAAGCTTTGGTTGACTTGCGAAGGGAGCGTTAGGCTAACATGAGTAGACATAGTCAAGCAATACGCAGTATTTTTTATACTTGTCCCTTGGATCATCGTGGGAAGTCGGTTTTTCTGAAAGGTAAGGTCGTCGATGGGTCTGAGTATCCTCCTGTTATTCTTATTCATGATTTGGGGGAGTCTTCGGATATGCTGGAGCAGGCAGCCATTTATTTTGCCTTTCTGGGGTATTCCACTTATTACTACGACTTGAGAGGCCATCAAGCCTCGCATAAGAAGGTTGGGAGTATCGCCAACTTTGGTCAGCTAGCGTCTGATCTTTTACAGGTAGCCAGTTGGGTTCGACACAAACATAGTGGACGTCCACCTGTCCTCGTCGGACAGGGAGTAGGTGCTCTGATTATTTTGAGGGTGGCGCTCAGGTACCCAGAAGTGAGTGAGAAAATTTGCCTGATGACCCCAGTCTTCAAATTGGTGCAGCCCTTGCGTTCATACCAGCGTCTCATACTCCGTACTGCAGCGGATCTGTTGCCACACGTCTTTTTACATCAGAATCTTACCCCTGTCTTTCGCCCCAAGAGTTGGTTGAGCAAAGCACAAAAAAAACATCGTATTCGTTTAAATGCGGTATTGGCCTCCGAACTGATTATTATGGCCGAAAAGTCGGTTTCTATTGTGCACAAAATTAAATTACCCACCTTTATTTGTGCAGATGAGGCAAATCCGAGCTTTAAGTTGAGTGATGTGCGTCGTGCTTCTCTACTGCGCAAGCATGCGCGTCGTGTCAAAATAGTGGCAGCCCCTCCTCGTATACATTGCCCTTTGTCTTGTGAACAAGGTGTTCTGGAGGAAGTCATTCAAGGTCTTCATCAATGGATTACGGGGCAGACGGAGGATGAAATTGCCGGCTCAAATTTGCTGAGCCTCAACTCGCAACAGTCGGGAGAGAATGAGGGGAAGTCTAAAATGATTCCCCAAGCATTGCATGCTCAGGGAGACGAGGCCTTACCTTAGGAACTTGTATCCATGACTGAGAGTCCTGCGGATTATTTCTGTACCCAATTCGTCAAAATTTTTGTTCGCCACACGCGCTTGAAGCTCTTTTTGCTGGGTGTATACATACTCCAAGCAGCGACTGTCCTCTGTGTGGGTTGGTCTTTCCAAGTGGTTGTATCGGACAGTCAGTGGTTGCTTATCTGGGCCTTGCATGTGCTTTGCTTTGCCTTGTTTACCCTTTGGGGCTTTCGTTTGCGAAAACAACGGACACCTGATGCAGCAGCTCTGAGAAAGCACCTTCTGTTACATTATGACAGGGCCCAAACGTCTCCCCATGAGGAGGGTCGGAGTTCTTGGGAAGAGTGGACCTCTTGGGTTGAAGGGGACTTGAAGCAGTCTCGTGATCAGTCTAAACAGCATGTCTTCAAATATGTGCTGGCCAATATAGCTTTGTTGATCTGTATTTTTTTGTCGGGGGGGACATTTGTCTTTGCGGCCGCGTCAGGTGCGTATGATCTAGGGCGGTGGGTTTTACAACAGCCTGATCAGTATACTCTGACAGTCTTAGCTGGCAGTGTTGAGGCAAAGCAGGGGCCACATTCCTATTCTTTAACTGTGCATGAACCTCTCCGCTTGGACTTGAGTTCTTCGAATTTGCTAGAACTCAGCTTGAATACACAGACATGGAGTACTTTCCAGTCTGCAGAGGAAAACAAGAATGTCGTTTTGCGCATTGCGTACGAATCGGGGACTCCAGATCAGTTGTTGTTATTACACCCTGTGACAACAGATGAGGGAACACCACCTTCGGCTTATCAAGTACAGTTTTCTTTATATGAGAATGCACGGATATATGTGCAAGCTTTTTCAGGGCAAAAGCCTCTTGGTGTTTTTCAAATTTTGCGCCGCCCTGTGCCCAAAGTACACCTTGCGACGGCAGCGGATTTGACGCAGCCCTGGCCTGATGATCAACCTTTATCTTTACAGGTTCGTGGCAGCGGGCAACATGCCTTGGGAGAAGTGACTTTGGAAATGCGTATAGGCGAGCGTATTTTTACGGAGCTTGTAGCTTCGCTCCAGAAAGAGGGAGAGCAGAAGAGTTTTACCTTGGACTATGACGTTGTTTTAGAGCCCTACCTGCAGTCCGACCAAGCTGAGGTTGAATTGCGTATCAAGCTTTCGGACTTGGCTGTTCCGATTGCAGGAGTTGGTTACTCTAACGTGGTGATGGTGCAAACACAAAGTGCGTATGGGCGTTACCGGGACGCCTTGGCCTCACTGCGTGAGCTTAAGGGGCAGCTGGATATTGCCTTTGCCGACCAGCAGCCGATCCCTACACCAGCTTTTACCCTTATGGAAGAAGCGCTTGCTAAATCGGGGCGGACGCCTTTTTTTGATGCCTTAGACCGAGTGGAAATAGACAAGATTTATAGGAATATGTCACGCTTGCAGTCCGACGCTGCGTACGAACTTGTTTTGGAAACCAAAAATGCAGTGGATCAATTTTTAAAAAGCCATGAAGTATTGGATGACCAGGAGCGTGATCAAGATTTTTTTGTAGCTGCAAGGGCTTTATCTCGGCTTCTTGAACAGCCTGTTTCGGAGCGTGTCATCTCTGTGGATAAAGCTGTGCACAACTTGGTTGCGTTTGTAGAGGAACGTATGGAACGCTGGCAATTGAGAGTGGCTTTTTTGAATAAGCATAGTGGGTTGCAAACAGATGGTTTCGTGAAGTTAAATGCCGCCTGGGCAGAGATAACCGATTCGCAGCGTTTTACCTTTGCGCTGCAGCAGGTAGCTAGTTTGGCAGACCAGCACCGTTCGAATGTCCCTGCACAAAACAAACTCAGACACTTGATTCAAGACTATCAGTCCTGGATAGATCAGCTCCGTGAGATGGAAGACGCTTTTCGAGAGCAGCAAGAGCAGAAGCGACAACAGGGAATTGCTTCGGCAGCAAATCAGCTAAGAGATTTGCAAGTTGCTCAGGGAAAAATATCGACTCAGCTGGATCAGGCCGATCGCAAAGACTTTAAAGAACTTAAGGCAAAATGGCCTTCTCTGCGTATGAAACAAAACTCTATTATGGCTGAGGCTAAAAAGGTCGAATACTCTTTGCGCACCTTGATGCCTTTTGCGGCAGACCGAGTGAAGTATGCTGTGCAAGCAATGGATAAGGTTTTGCTGGCTGGGGAAAGCTCGAAGTTTGCGATCGCCGAGTCTGCTGCGGATTTAGCAGGAAGGTTGTTACGACATGCCAATAACGCTTCTCAGCGGGCCCAGCGCCGCAGTGGTCGGCGTAGGCGCCGGCGTATTTCAGGAGACCGTTACTATGGGCAGTCTGTCCATGGTGGGGATCTTAGCCTGGAACATGATTACCAAGTGGACAGACGTTATCGTGAGCATGTCTTGGAAAGTATTGAGCGTGCGAAACAGAAGCATCCAGAAGAACAAGAATTTCTGGATCGCTACCTAAAAGAACTCATTCGTTAACCTGACCGGTTATGGAATGTCGGTCATTGAGGGAGTGCTGGCTTCGACGAAGCTGTTCGTGCTTGTCTTGAGTTTTTGCGAATGAGTGGATGTCAACTCTTGGATATTTGCAGGACTTTCAGGGAGTTCCGTTGGCTTGGTTGTCGGCCTGTGTGCTGTATAAATGCCGTGAAAGTGACGTAAAGCTTGTTGTATAGAATATCTCTTGGTGAGCCTCGGCTCCATCATACGTAGAAAGAACTCTATTTCTTGCCTGTAAAGTCCTTGCTGTTGCAGGTATTTACCTAAGTGCTGATGAAATTGTTGCATGCCAGCAGGGTAGGCGTCCAGGCGATAACCTTGATAATTCCAGGCCCATTTGGGTTGGACCTTGGCGAGAGTTTCACGATAAATGCGGTGAAGGCTGATGCCTCCGAGCCGCATCTGCAACATGCTGACCGCGGCTGCATAAACGTCGCATTTGAGTAGATCTTGGCTTGCGTTAGTTGGCATGGGATGGTTGTGTAGTCGTTCAGGCCCTGCATAGCCTAGAGTGAAGGGTTTGCCATCGTAGGGTCCCAGCGGGAATGTGTTGTGGCGTTTTGGGCGTGTAGGTCGTGGCCGCCCGAGGTCGTCCATGTCGATAATTTTGATTTCTCCGGCGCTGTTTATCAAAGTATTATCGATTTTGATGTCGTAGTGGGCCAGATTTCTGCTGTGTAAATAATGAATTCCTTCGAGTAGCTGCCTTGAAATACTAACATATGCGCCGAACGTGTTTGGAAGGTGGTCAATCAGGTTTTCTCCGCCATATTCTTGAATGAGGACTGTATGACCTTTGATATCTTTGAAGTGTGCCAGTGTTTTAACCACAGTTGGGTGGTTGAGAGAGTCGAGTAGTTTGATGTTGCGTTGTAGTTTGCGAGTCAGGAGTGGATGTCGGTGATGAAAAATTTTGACGACATAGCTCTGTACATGTTGATCTTGGTCATAGATTTCTAGTTTGCGTACTTTGCCAAAGCCACCCCGGCCAATCACATCGGTAATGCGGTACTTTTCTCCAGAAGCCCAGCTATCGCTAATGGGCAGAGGTTCCTGCGGGCTGAGGTGACGGATGCTAAGTTTGCCTGTAGTGGGATCGTACTCGACGACCTCACTTGCCTGGCGTCCTGCAACAAACTTGGTGTTGTTGCCTACGTCGCTTTTCTGCAGTTGATGTGAGAGCAGGGCACCAAGCTGCTTATGTGGGGGTATGGGAGTCGGTCGATAGGATGTTGTGGAGTTTGGACCTGGTCTATTCTCGAATGCCTGATCTGTGGTTCTTTGTTGTGTCCCTCTGGGCGTGAGGTCATTTCTTTGTTCTATCCATGCGGCGATTTGTGTAAATAGGTGTTTAATCCCTGGGTATAATTTGGATGTTTCGAGAATATTTTTTGCTTTATCGACTGCTGGAGGTTGGTAACGTTCGAGCTGAGGCGGTAAGCTGCGTCCGTGTGCGATTTGTGGTGTGTTAGCGAGTGTATAGGAAAAGTGGTGGAACATTCCTATTAGAACGAGTATGGTTGAACACAAAGTTTTGCTGTGCATGTTTCTCCTTGTTGATGTGAGTGACCTTTAAAAAGCTTTGAGCAGGGAGAATTGTGAGAGTGACTTACTGCCGATTCTGGGAAAGTGTCTTCTAGCCTATCTTTTCTAGAGAGATTCCTATACGGAAATGATGTCCGTATCGTCGTGGGGCGGCAGCAGGACAAAGTATCTTTGCAATTCAGTCCGTTGCTTGTAAAAACACGTGAAAATATTTTGAGATAGAGCTAAGTATTTTAGAATGTTATTTACGGAGCTTTTATATATGTTTTTTTATTTTGTGTCAATAAATACATTGTTATTACCCGTAGTATTACTAGCCGCCACATCAT
>JAPPOJ010000178.1 GCA_028817975.1 Zetaproteobacteria bacterium
CTGCAGACGAGGGTATTCGACATGAAGATGTCGACAGCTACGCGCAGGATCTATCCTCGGAAGCCCAAATCATTCTCCAAGCCCCTCTCCAACTCACCGAAGAAGCCTTGGATGCTGAGATCGAAGGCGAGTTTAAAGTCGACGTCTATGTGGCCCTCGACGGTTCTGTCCTCGAAGCCGAGCTGACACGTCCTGTAGGGTATGGCATGGATGAAAGGATCATCACCACTGCACAGAACAGCAAATTTCGCCCTGCTACCAACAAATACGGCAAGCCTATCGCAAGCTGGGCAATCATGACCGTGCGTTTTGAGATCGAATGACCTACAAGGTCTGTCTTTTGAATGTATTTTGAAATTACGCTGATATGATATCTAAAGGAAGTGTCTGGTGGAGGTAAGGAGAGTCGAACTCCTGACCTTTGGAATGCAAATCCAACGCTCTACCAACTGAGCTATACCCCCGACGTTTCGACTCCCCATTTATGCCCTAATTGGGGAATGAATGCAAACTATTTTTTCACAAAATATGGATTTTTATGCAACAAACTAATATTACAGGAGAAACATGTTTAAGACAGCCCCAACACACTATATAGGCCTGGCGTGCGTCTTTCTGCTCATCACTCAATGTGGCGAAAGTCCGAAAAAAAAACATAACTATAGTGTCCAGACAAGCAAGCTGGAGAAGTCTTTCCTGACCGCAGCCAAGGAATTTCACATTCCTGTGGAAATTCTTTGGGCAGTGGGCTACAGCGAAAGTCGCATGATTGCAACTCCCCTCCCCGAAAACGAAAAAGGAGAACTTCGTCTCGACGGCAGACCCCTCCCAAGGTATAGCGCTTTCGGCTTACCTTTCGAAGTCCTCGATCTGGATGCCAGCAACCCACGCCACCAACTGCTCCCCAATCAGGTGCATGCGTATGCACGCTGGCTCAGTGAACGCGTCGATACCAGCGTCTCCCCAACCTCCAAGGAGCCTAAGGACCTCGCTCGCTGGATTTTGAATGTCGCCTCCGTGCAATACAAAGAGAAAGTCGCCCAAACACTGTTTGCCATGCGCTTACGCCAGGTTCTCGGACAGGGGTTCGCAGTACACGACCCCAAGAACCAAGATAAAAAAACCGTGGAACGCAAACAAGAGCTACTCGATAACGAGAAACTCGGACAAACCATTAGCGAGTCCTTTGGGATTGGCTTCTACCTCGAACAGTCGCCTAATGATGTGTATACCGCCAGCTATCTTGGCTTAGACAAGACGGTTCACCACGCCAAAAGTGTTAAGCAAGACCCTTCCGGAGTACATGTGGTTCACTGCCCTTTCTCCCTCTCCACCTGTGTCGCCTTTCAATCAGCCGCAGATATCCACAACCGCCACGACTTTATCGGCGCACACTATATCATCCCTCCTGAAGATGAAGCCGTCGCCAAGCCGGTGCAACTGCTACAACACCAATACGCCGCCCACAGCCGAATCGATGACCAAGAGCGCACCCATGCCGGCAAAGTCGTTGTGATGCTTGCCGGTGTTTCGGGTAAGTACAGCCCAGACACACGCCAGCAAGTACGCCCCGCGTGGCTGACGCATAAATCCCTCTTCAAACTCGCTTCGGTAATCAAAGTTGTTTGCGACAAGATCGCGTACCGCCAAGGCATAAGCTCGGAGCAATGTTTAAGCAATACTACTTTTGAAGTCCCCACAGAGAAGTATCAGTTAGGCCAAGTACCTGACTATGATGATGCTATTTTCCGTCACTACCTGCGCCACAAAGGCTCTAGTGAAAGTGTCGCCATCTTAGAGCCATTAGCCGAAGAAATCGGCGCCAACACCGAGTTCGAGATTCGCGCCTCTGTATCCGATCAGGTCTCTTTGGTCACCATCGAACAGTTATTTCGTTGTGCGGATGCCAACCAGCTGCGGTGGCATACCATTGCCGAATTACCTCAAAACGGTGCCGGCCAGGTACGTTTTCCACGTAAGCTCCTGAGCCCAGGCCCCAACGGAGATGGCTCGCACTTTTTCCGCATCAAAACGATGCAAAATCAACAACTGACGGGATGGGACCAGCTCAGCACACGCATTCGTGAGCCAAGCCCAAACAGCGCCGATGCTTCTTTTTATGCCTGCCAAGGCCTCTAACCAAGCTACGGCCACCTGAGGTAAGCATTTGCCGCCAACGAGTTGATACGCTTGCCCCCACGGAAAGCTCTTTTTTCCACCAGCTTCAAATCGTGCGCATCAAAAAAAGTCGCCTCTCCAGAATCTTCATCCCGAATCTGAATCACATTCGGGCTTTTATAGCTAATGTGTTTCACTTCGTGACGCTCCCCTTCCTGCCAGTCGACATTTTTTTGCGTGCTAAGCTCCACAATGTCTGTCGGTAACATGTCATGGGCGCGCAACGCTGTACGCCGCACCACCTTCTTCAGCTCACCCGTATGAAAGTCTTTATAAATCCTTTCTACCGGGCGACGACGATATATATCACGGTCGATATCCACAGGACCTCCATTTTCACCTAGGAGGGGTATCGGTCAAAGCCGACGCTAAGTCGATCTTTTTTTTGACAAATCAAAACATATTCGCAGTTTACTTAAAAATAGGTAGATAAAACCCATATATAGGTGTAAATAGACACAAACAAGAGGACTTACCACAGTAGAGGAGTTTGAAATCATGCCATGGAGATATGTTTTGTATAGTACCTGCCTTATCTTCTTGATGATAGGGGCCACACAATATGGCCTATGGCGTGCTACACAAGCCACCACAGCTTTGCCTGCACAGCTGCAGACCTCCCCTAAACGCACCGGCCCAGCTGCCCTCCAAACGGTTACCCCCACACCACGAGCTATTTCAACACCGGCTCCCGCAAAGGGGCAGACCCACAAGGAAGCCTCGGCAGCTACCTCGACGCCTCCCTCACTGTCCCCAGCTGAGGAGGGTCTCCCAGAAGAGTGGCAAATTTTGGAAACGATAGGCACACACACCCTGGCCTTTAAAAACGGAGAGCATTGGGTCACCCAAGGAGATCTCCTCGTCACCCCACCCAAGTTACAAGGACAACAAACAACCGAAGTATTGCCCATCAACTTGCAGCCTCCACAGGCATGGCCTGACGGGGTGGTCCCCTATACCATTGCCACAGGCGTCGACCCCGAGCGGGTCCAAGCAGCGATACAAGCATTTCACGAACACACGGTGATCCGCCTCGTCGCATGTGACGACGACCCCAATTACGTCACGTTCACAGCGGGGGAACACCCGTACAAATGCTATAGCTTCTTAGGCATGCAAGGGGGAGAGCAAGCAATCGTTCTTGGCAGCTCGTGCACCACCGGTAATGTCATTCACGAGATTATGCACGCCCTCGGGTTTGGCCACACCCATTCCCGCGAAGATCGCGACGAATATGTAGAAATGTTTTGGCACCACATTCCTTCCACAGAAAAACTGCAGTATCAAAAGTTTCCCGCAACCATGACCAATCCTGCCAACTTAGATTTTGACTTTGACTCCGTGCTGATGTATCCCGACCACCTCGCCGGTAACCCCCACGTAAAGGTCATGCGCCGCCGCGATGGGAAACCCTTCCAAACCAATCGCACCCAACTCAGCGCCAGCGATATCGCCCAGGTCAACTTTGTCTATGATGGCTTATAAATGTAAGCTCGCTGTGTTCCCGCTCGGAGTCCGCTTCAGACCCTTGTTGACGGCCTTTGAGCAGCTGTACCTGCCTATAAATACGCCGCAATTCCCAAACATAAAACTCAATATATCGGTAGCGATGGGAATACACCTCGGAAGGCAGAGGGGCTCCGTCCTGCTGGCTCAGATCGCTCAACTTGCCAAAGTACTGGGCTATTTTCAGCTCCAAGCTCTCCTGACTATCAAACCAACCCGCGCAATCAATCCTCTTGTTTGACTTGGACAGCTGCGCGTAGGCCAGATCATAAACTTGCTCCAATAGCCCTGCCTGGGGGTCCAGCAGCTCTAGCCACGACAACACCGCCATAAGACGATAGGCCGTGCGCCCAACAACTTGTGCATCCTTAGAACATAAATCTTTTAACACATCATGAGCGACACCTTGTAGCTCCGCCACCACGTCGTGCGAATTCGCCTCCTGGGCCGCACGGCGCATCATGTACCAGACCTCATCCCCCACAGCATTTACGGACGCCGCGGCCAAAGCAGCTCCCGCAGCATGCCGCGGTGCCTCCCACATGATTTCCGAGACAACATCTCCGGCAAGGTCCATATCAAGATCCATCTCCAGGTCCCGGGGGGCCTCTAAAAACTCCAGCTGAGACGCACGAGCATACTTCATCTCGGATACTTCTTGCTCCCAGACCGCATACCAGGCGGCATTACGTCCCGCGGTGGCAACAGTGTCCCAATCCAAGGAGCCTAATACAGACCCCGCAACCATCAAGCTAAACGCATGCTTTTGCCATTCCTCCACCGTCGTGAGAGAAGCCGCTTTCATGGTGGCCATGGCCGCCAACTGGCGCTTTTCAAATAAGAGTAACTCATACATATGAGCCATGTCTTCACTTTGCATCGCTGTACGGAGAATACCCTCCATCCACAAGCGCTGACGCGAACGTAACTGATGCTTATATAGTTGTCGATTCTTACGCACTTTCTCAATCATCTTCGATCGCGACGCTACCTTATCGTTTTTTAAAGACAGATGCCTCAATGGCAACTGAGAAAACCCTGCTTCTGCGAGCAAGAGTGCCGCCCATAAGCACATCATCTTTACTTTTTCCATCTATTCAGACCCTATTTTTATATTTTTCCAGATATGTCGGTGTAAACAAACGCTGTGTATATCATAAATCGCTTGCTTTTGACAAAGGAAAAGAGTCCACCTCAAGAATATCGATGGTGCAAGCCCCACAGGCAAAAAGGCTAACTCTCACCAAGAGTTTTAACCACTTGCTCATGCAAGCGCATCGCAGCATGAGGCTGCCACAGCCACACCCACCAATTTCCCATATGAGACGGACGCTCATAATGAGAAAACTCGGCAAAATCACGAAAAAAAGAAAATTCCTGTTGACGCACCACCGAATCCGTCCACTGAATAAACTGCGCGTGACTGCCTTCCCAAGACCAATGCCCTCCCTGAGACACCCCATATCCCATCTGTAGCCCCAAGGTCTGGAGTTTTTCCAATGCCACCCGAGCCTGATGCTGCGGCAACACGTAAGAGTCTGTTGCCACCCAGTGGCCATCGAGAAAAACTTCTGTATACGCGTGATCCACCAACGCTTGGTGCCATCCAAATTGGGCGAAAATGGCTCCATCCAGAGAAACAAAGCGCGAGCGAGCGGCCAGGCCAAGGCTGCGCAACAAAGCAACAAAAAGAGTACTTTTCGTCACTCCGAAACCCATCTTGCGCTGAAGGGTGTCACTTGCACGCTCTTGATCCGCATGTGGCACCCAGCCAAAAGCAATACGGTCACGCACCCAATTGTGCACCGCAACTGCCCGTGCCCTTTCTGTCGTCAGCCCCGTAGTTATGTCTTGCGCAAGCCTGCGGATCTGCGGGTGGTCGGCATCTATCATCGGGGTGGAAGCACGCCACAGTTCCGGACGGTCGTGCCCCATCTGTTCCAACTGCGGCAAAGACTCCGCAGCAGCCCGTAACGGCACAGATCGCAACACTCCGAATTCCCCCGGAACAAAATCCTGTTCCGCGACTCCTGCACGTTGCAGCTGGCGACGCAGCTCCACCTCGGGTTCTTCCACTCCTTCGTAAGTAAGCTGAAAGGTACCGTAGTGCATACCCACCGAAAACTGCGAACGTAAGTCGAGATGAGCTTGCACGGATTCAGCTGGATTCACGTGCACATCGCGCATAAACCAGCGCGGCTCGTAAGCACCAATCGGCAGCAATGCTAGTGCAAAAGGCCCCCAAAGATCTCCCACTTCCGCAAAATGGGTATCATACCCCGTGTCCCCACCAAAATAGAGCCGTGTACCGCCTTGCACATCGAGCGCGTATGCTCCCCACAGAGTCTGCTTATGCCCCCACAACCAACGCCCCGAGCGGTGCTTAAATGGGACAAACCCCACGCTGATCTACCCAAGTGTCACCCGGTCATACCAATCCAACTCGCGATATCTATAGATACCTGCCCTGTGCAACACTTGTCCCACACCCAAGCCCACTAAGATGAGCGGGGGCTTCCCCCTACGATTATGCATCTGCAGCTGCTGCAGGCTCTCCACGTCCAGATGATCGTAATGATCATGGCTGATCAAGATCACATCAATATCCGGCAGGTCTTGCAAACGAATGCCAGGCTGACGCACACGTTTGGGGCCGGCAAAAGATACTGGACTCGCATATTGCGAAAAGACAGGGTCCGTAAGAATATTCGTCTGGTTCACCTGGATCAAAAAAGACGCATGACCAATGTAGGTGTATTGCACCACTCCAGGCGCAGCAGCTGGAGGCGGCGTACTCGGTGTCACAGGCAGCGCCTCAGGCCAAGTCGCCCGCGGTCCTCCTCGCACCATCTTCCACAGATCCAAGAGCGTTTTTTCATGGGGCTGACGGTTCACAAAAGACTGACCATCAAAATGGTCCGAAACAGGACCACGATAACGTGGTGGGCTTCCGAGCCACACCAGCAGCAGCCCACCCGCCACAGCCACACTTAAGAACAGCTTCTTGTACATGGACTTATTCCCCACAGAACCAAGCTAGGTACGCAAGGCTCCTTCAATGTGCCAAGGCTCAAAACGCACTCCATAGGGATTCCCCGATGGATAACGGATATCAATATAGCCCAACTCAGCTAACTTACGGTATTCACGGGTGTGAGAAAACTCACTGGTGAAGTTTGCAAGCCCCAAACCTTTCTTGCCAATGTCAAAGTCCCCGACCCCATGATAGGAGTATCCAGGAGGGGCCAGCGAACGTGACGCACGAGAAATGTTGTAATCCACTTCGATGATTTTTTCAGCGAAGAGATACAACTGCTTGGTCACACTACGAATCCCCGAGGTCAAAATGACCGAGTCTCCCACATCTTTCACAATTTGTTGATAGATGGGGAGAGATATATCACGAAAAAGAAAGTGACCACTATACGGAATTTTAATGACTTCCCGCTCTGGAATACACGCAGTGAGGTGCTTGACTAGGCGCGGGCCCAAGAAGCCATATTCACGTGCATCCCGATGAAAGAGTTGATCGATAAAATCCAGCTCTTGCGTCGTAAAGCGTTGCAAGCGCGGGGCGTGGCGCGCATACTTCAAAGCACTCTCAAAGTCGATCATGTTGAAGTGACCATAGCCAATATGGCCCATAATCGCCTTTAGCTTAGCGTGCACGGACACAAACATCTCGCGCTCCGCAGGGGCAACAAAGAGATCTCCTGGATGCTCATCGTCGAATCGACGCATTTTCTCATCATAGTCGGCAGCAGTCGTATCTGGAGATAAAGTTGTTTCCGACTCCGTGGAAGAGGGAGAAGAATCAGGAACAAGAGAAGGCGCCGCTGGAGGAGATTCCTGGGCCTGCAGAGCGCTATCGTTCGGTAGCAAAAAATCACTGGAGTGGAGGAAGGGAGTGAGCTTGCTGGCACAGCTACAACAGAAACTTGCACCCACTGTCCCACCGGTTCCCAAGAAGATTTTATGGATCATCTCACGTCGATTCAATATTCTGGTTCCTATAGTGGTCAAAAGTCTCCTGTGATATCAACACACATCCATAGGCCTATCGGCAAACAATTCTCCCTATTTAGTTCGGAAATGCAACACCTATGCACCCCACCTGAGGTGCTTCAAACTCTACCTCATTTTAACCAAACTTGGGACTCTTTGTGGCGACAAAAACACTCACCCGCGCTCCATACGGTTCTCCAAAGGCTTGCCTATACAACCAAAGTCTGATCACATTCTGGACGGCTTTTGTTTTACACTACAGACAAAAAAAGATATGATACGCCTTTATTTCCCACATATTTCCTTGCCAAACAAAGGAGTGGACTTTGGAATGGACACCCCCCTTACAAAAAGCAACTTTAATCAAAAGGTATAAGAGATTTTTGGCAGACGTTTGTCTCGAAAATGGCGAGCAACTCACGGTACATTGTCCGAATACCGGGAGTATGCGGAGCTGTGGCTCTCCAGGAGCAACCGTTTGGGTTTCTTATTCAAACAACCCGGCACGCAAACTGGCGTATACCTGGGAGTACACCGAAAACGCTACAGGCCTCATCGGCATTAACACTCATTTGCCCAACCGATTGGTCAAAGAAGCACTCATGGAAGGTCGGCTCGCTCCTTTTGTCGAGGTCAACAAGTGGCAAACGGAACAAAAATATCGGCAATCACGGATCGACTTCAAAGGTCGGCACAGCGATGGTAGGCAAGTTTGGATTGAGGTAAAAAACGTCACCTTATGGCAAGAAAACAGACTTTACTTTCCAGATGCCGTTACAGCCAGAGGGCTCAAACATTTAGAAGAGCTACGCCATATCGCCGAACAAGGCCACCGTGCATGCCTATTGTTCACCGTCAATCGTAACGAAGCAGGACCCATCTATCTTGCCGAGGCCATTGACCCAGCCTACTACCGCGCGGCCCTCGCTGCACAACGTGCCGGAGTGGAGTTTCATGCCTTTCGGGTACAAGCCGATCGACACGGGAGCCAACTCTCCTCCATCGCGGTCGAAGTTGCCATACCCAAAGGTCTCGCTTAAGCCTGGGCGGCAGCTTGGGCCTGCATGGCGTCCATCCGTTCGAAGACCGTCGGATGGGAGTAGTAAAAACCTGAGAACCATGGATGGACTAAGGGCATCGTTTTATTTTCTTCACTTAACTGCACGAGCGCAGTAGACAACGTCTCTGCACTCCCTGTGTGCGTCACCGCAAAAGCATCTGCTTGATATTCATCTTTACGCGAAAAGAGCGAGCTTAGAGGGGTCAACCAAAATCCAAACAGTCCCCACCACATAGGAAAGACCGCCAACGCCCCATAGCTGCTCACCCCTTGCATCCCCAACGCCGTATAGAACCCAGCATAAGGAAGAGCCTGTGCCAACCCCCATAAGAGCAGGGCCATAAACAAGAACCCCCGCAACATACGATTACGTACATGATTACACTTAAAGTGCCCCAGCTCGTGAGCCATCACTGCCACCGTTTGCGCCGTCGAGAGTTGTTTTAACAAGGTATCAAACAGCACAATCTTCTTTTCTCCCATAACACCAGTGAAATAGGCATTACCATGTCCACTGCGCCGACTGGCATCCATCACCGAGATCCCGGCAGCTTTAAACTCCACTTTGTGCGCCAACGCATAAATCGCCTCTTTAAGTTCTCCTTCCTCTAAAGGACTAAAGGTATTAAAAAGAGGCGCCAACACACTTGGATAAATCCATAACATCACGAGCTGAAAACTCGCAATAAACGCCCATGCCCAGATCCACCAATTTGAGCCTAGGTGAGCAATGACGTACAACAGCACCGAGAGAAAAGCTCCTCCAATCACACTCCCCAGAGCCAGGCCCTTGAGCTTGTCCGTCACAAAGCCAACACCCGTCTGGCGATTGAACCCATGTTTCTGTTCCACCACAAAAGTCGAATAGATTTCAAACCCCAGACCAAAAGCCATCGACAACAGCCCCAGTAGCCCAAAAAAGCACAGCCCCACGATGACTTCACTTGTGGTACCCAGGAGAACAAAAGCAAGGCGTTGTGCCTGCCCTTCAAGCCATCCTAAGCCTCCATAGTAGAGAAAGCTGAGGGTGACCACTACTTCTACAGACGAGGAAACCCATGCAAACCAATACTTATCCCGCGCATAGTGTAAGCACTTGTCAAAAGCTTCCCGAGTCCACCCCAAGCGCTGGCAAGCAAGCTTTTGGCGCTCAGATTGCTCATAAAATCTTTTATTCGTCCAAGCTAAAAGCCGTTCGGTCGCAAATCGCAGCAACGAAAGTGATAAGAAGGCTGTCCACAACAAAATATATTCTCCCTTTCTCCACTATATTTTCTGAATGACCGCCTCAACCTGAGCAACAATCATCCGAACTTCCTCTGGAGTAATCGCAAAGTGAGGGGTAAACCTCAAAGCATTCTCTCCCCCATGAATCACACCAATTCCACAGTGGCGTAAACGCTTTTCTAACCCATCTGCCCCTAGTACGTCAATCACCTCTGAGTTAATCCCAACCGCAAAGAGGAGCCCTGTTCCACGTACATACTCAATTATGCGGGGATATTGCTGCATCAGCTCACGGAAACAATGAAGAAAAAAGTCTCCTTGTTTCACAATATTCTGACGCAAGGCTGCGGTTTGTGCCTTTAACACACAGCTGGCAATACGCATCGCCCGAGGGTTACCCGTCATCGTGTTGCCGTACAATCCAACTCGGTGGAGTTCCCCTGCTCGCTTGCCCATCGCTAATACCGACAACGGAAACTGACCCGCATTAATCGCTTTCGAAAAGGTTTCCAAGTCAGGAGCCGGCAAGTTTTCAAAACCTGGATAGTCGACAATACTCAACACACCGCGGGTTCGCAACCCTGCTTGAATCGAATCAATCACCAGCATGGAGTTCGCTTCTAAGGTTAGCCGCCGGGCCGTGGCATAAAACTCCGGGGTAATCGCCACACCAGGATTACCCTCTCCCATCACAGGTTCCAAAAAGACCGCTTCAATAAAAGCACCATCCTTGACAGCACGATCGAAGGCATTTTTCAATGCCGCCGGGTCGTTGCTAGGCACTGCATACAAGTTGCTGCGCTTTTCAAAGGAGGCCAGGTGTTTACGGTAGGTTTCTAGGCACGAATCCGAAACCTGAGCCGGCTTGTCGGTGCGCCCATGGAAGGACCCCTGTACCGAGAGGTAAGCGAGCTTTTTACCCTCATAGGCCCCCCCAGGTTTCGTCTGAATTTTCGAATTCACATCCGCAATACGCGAAGCCATCGTTACCGACTCCGAGCCTGAGTTCAAGAACAAATAGCCGTCATATACAGGACCTGAACCTTGCGCACGGTTACGCCCTATCTCAAGGTCCAAATTTTCAATCAGCTCAAGTTGCTCCAAACTAGGAGTCATAACATTGGCCATGACTTGAGGTTCTTGCCATAGCCCGTCAAGGCAAGGGGGGTTATGCCCTAGGCCAAGCATACCGTATCCTCCAGAGTCATGAAGAACACAACCCGTCAAGGTCACAATCCAGGGGCCTTGTGCAGCCAGAGGCACATATGGATTGATGGCTTCAGGTGCATAAAAATTGTAGATTCTATCCTGAATACGCAAGCCCGCCTCCTCCTCCGAGACCTCTTGCAATGCAGCAAGCTGAGGGGCTTTTTCGGAGGCTACTTTTACGGCTTGCGCGACCGCCAGTTGTAAATTGTGATCCTGAGCAAAAGCACGTAGCACCTCGTCCTGCAAGCCCCACATCGGCTGTTTTCTATACGCTC
This sequence comes from Zetaproteobacteria bacterium, assembly GCA_028817975.1. Lineage (GTDB taxonomy): Bacteria > Bdellovibrionota_B > Oligoflexia > Oligoflexales > Bog-1112 > JAPPOJ01. Next base: position 11,461 of record JAPPOJ010000178.1, read on the forward strand.
GAATTTTTTTTAAATTTTCGAATATAGTCATGTAGTTCTCCTTCGTCCGAGTGCTACGCACATTTCTTCACGCTCCCACCACTTTCGCCAAATAAGGTAGGGCTTTCCGTTTAGATAAAACTCATCATGACACAGCAACCCTTGAGGTAAAGCATCGATTCTAAGTGCATTCCTTTTTAGGTGATTGTTTCTGTGTTTCTCAAAGAAAAAGTCCTTAAAATAAGATTAAAGAACGCATAAAGGCAGCCATGAAAAGACATACCCAACTGGGCATTTCAAGTACAATTATTGTAGTCGTTGCAGGGGTAGGCGCTCTGGCTTATCTCGACCGACAGACTCCAAGCCGAGCTGAAATCATTGAACGTATCTATGCTAAGCAACATACCATTGCCCAGCTCGTTGTAGACCGCCATTCCCACCCACTCGGCGTACAGCCTCCCAAGCATCCACTCTCATTGCCCCTAACAGAAATGGGCTACGTACCACTTGCTTTTTTACACTCCGAAGATCAAGCTTTTTGGCACCATCCCGGCATCCATCTGCCGAGTATCTTACGTGCCCTGCTCAAAAACATGCAAGCCGGGCGTATTGTGGAAGGGGGTTCCACAATTACCCAGCAACTTACACGGATGCTCTTTTTACACCCACGCAAGACGTGGCTACGTAAAGCACAGGAAGCATGGACCGCGCTCAAAGTAGAGCGCGTTTTGCATAAAAAAAGTATTCTCGAACTCTACCTCAATCACATCTACCTTGGCTCTGGCGCCTATGGTGTCTTCACAGCCTGTATGAAATACTTCGACAAGCCATGTGCTTCTTTAAGCCACACCGAAGCCGCAATGCTCGCCGCTTCGGCACAGGCTCCTGCTCACACCAACCCTCACTCTCCAACACCCTCTTTTCAGGCCAAGGTCAAAGCCCTCGCACAAAGGATACGTAAGCTACCCCAACCTTTGTTACACCTCCCTGCAACGACTCTACAGGTGGCAACACGTATCACCCATATGGGGTGGCTACATCCCGCACCTTTTGTCATAGCTCTACAACAATTATCCCCACCCGATACAACTTCGTCACAGCATTCATCCATCCGACATTCCTCCCTCGACGGCAAGCTCCAGCTTAAAGCGATCCACCTCTTACAAAAGATCCGCGAACACCTAATGAAGAGTCAAAAACCAGGAGATAATATTGCGACAGCTTTACTCATGGTCGGCCGTCACTCCTGGGACACACGTGTCTACCTAGGTAGCCACGACTATTCCCAGCAACCCAACGACTATCTCCGCAACGCACGCAAACCTCTTGGAGATCAGGCCCTCTCGATTCTCACCGCAATGCATCTGATTAACCAAGGTAAAGCACCCCAAGCACGGTGGCGACCTTCCCCAACGCAAAAAACACTCTCACTCCTCAGGCTTCTCCAAGCTTCCCCAGCCTTCACGGTCGGTTCCCCCAAACTGTATGGATTTTTGCCGCTCAGCCAACTTGAAGCATGGGAAGCCAGGAGCCAGGAGATTCGTGGCCAACCTGTAGACAGCGCCCATCATCTGCTCAGCCCTTACATGCTGATGCAAATCTATTCCACACTCCAAGGGCGCAGAGTACATCAAAAGTTACACTTTGACGCCTCAGCTCCCTCCCAAGGAGCAACAACACAACGTGCACTCCATCTCACTCAAGCAGTCCAGCAGTGGAATGGCTTTCCTTTACAGCATATTCAAAGCCACCACTGGACCACCAGCGACCACAAACATAATGTTTGGTTATTCGGCTCCACACGTGAGGTTTTATTTGTACTATGGATAGGCAAGGAATTTCATGGCACACCCTTGTTTCAGCGCCTTCAAGACGAGCGCTGGATGTACCACGCGGTGATGAAAAACATGGACCACTTATGGAGACCAGGCCGGCAAGGACACCGAAACCAAGTCCCCCAAAAGAGCCCCGTTACAGCAAGCTGATGCTTAAGCCAACTTCACTATCGATACGACGGTTGTCCGTCGTCGCTTCTTTTTCAAACAAAGCACTTTCACCCACAAGGGTGACGCGGTCATTCAGCTTGTAGTTTGCACCAAGAGCAACGTAGTTGCTGGTCTTGTAGTTGTGACGAGGTAGCCCATAGCGGTTTAACTGCTCCACAAGCTGCTCTCCTTCCTGACGTAACACCATTTGCGGGATACCTTTTGCTTCACGGTAAAGGCGAGCTTCCACGCTTGCACCTTCCATAAAGTAAGGCTTGAAAGCTACACCAACATAGCCTTCATAGTAAGAACCCATATTGGCACCTTTTAGCTCTCCTTTGTCATTACGATCAAGGTAAAGCTCTGGCTGCTGCACATCAGGGTCGACTTCCACAGTGGCCACCGCACGCTCAGGGGAATTGGTTAATACCGCACCCGCTTCATGACCCGTTGCGAATTCAATTTCTCCATAGCTTGTTTCTTGTACGGACTGTAATTTTACAAATGCACCTGTGCGGCCATTTGTTTCAGTCACCAAAGGGTTCGCGCGTTTCATCTTACCCGTCAAACCAGCACTCAGATCTGCGTATTCAAAATCTTGCTCAAATAATCCAAGCTTGTACTTAGCTTTCACGGAACCTTGCTTGATGACACCGGAACCTTGCTCACGCTGACCTTCTACAGCCATTTCTGTGGTGAGCGCATCATCATAAAAGCTGGAGCCTAAGGTAAATGTCGCGACATCATTTTGACGAAAGCTCGTCGTATCTTTTTCATTATCAAACCTACGACTTAAACCCAATTTTCCGTAAGCACCTGGCACGAGGGATACTGTTTGAGTATCGCCATCGAGCTGCGCAGCTCGCAAGGGGGTAGAGAACATCGATACAGCCATCACCGCTTGAAAGGTGCGAGCAACAAGCAACTTATTTTTCATGGTTAAGCTCCTTTGGTTTTACTTTACGAATGCAAATTTCATCACAAAGTGAAATAAACTTATTTAAACACTTGTTTGGCTTGGAGTTTTCACCGTCACAAGCCGGCAAACACTTCCGACACTACAAGATATGCTCACTTTTTGTCAAGATATAACTCTTCCCTGAGAATGACGCTGGCATGACAACACTATTTGTAAAAAGATGACGTCATGCGCAACATGCTGCTTTCCACATTGCCTTATATGAGCGAATATCCTATAACAGGAACCCCATTATCTTATACAACAAGACGAGGATCGCTATGTTACAACCCGGACAATGGATTCAAATCCGTACAGAACCCGAGCTAGGCCCCGCAAAAATCATCGCCGTCTCGGAAAAGTCATGCGAGCTTTTTTTCCCGAAACAAAAAGATCGCCGTACTTACGCTACGGATAGCTCACAACTGCATCACCTCGAATTGGGGAAAGGCAGTACCGTACAAGTCCTAGCATCGGGTTCCATCCATAACGTAGAAGAAAGCCGTTCTCGCAAAGATTCTTTTTTTGAATACCTTGTTCAAGACACATGGGAACACGAAACCAGCATTGTCCCCATAACTCTCACCACGAATATGCGCACAGATCCTTCATTTTGGCCTGAAGAATGGTCGGAAAGCTCCAAGTTTCTACTACGCATGGATGCATGGGAACTACTCAGCACGTCACTGGCTTCTCCCGTCTCTGGCTTAGTTGGAGCAAGGGTAGAACCCATGCCACACCAACTTTATTTAGCAACCACACTCACAAGTCGTAGCCACCCACGTGCGATCCTCGCAGATGAAGTAGGACTGGGTAAAACGATCGAAGCTGGCTTGGTCTACTCCCGTCTCAAAGCCATGGGTTCGGCAGAGCGCGTCCTCATTCTTTGTCCTGAGTCCTTAGTATCTCAATGGCTCGTTGAGCTAAGCCACCGCTTTGGAGATTGGTTTACCGTCATAGACGAAGACTACCTCGAAGAAATTTCGAAACAAACCGGAACATGTGCATTTACCTCAACACAAAGAGCAATTCTCTCTTATGCCACACTCGATGAAAGCCCAGAACTTGCGGAACAAATCGCTACTGCCGGCCATTGGGATATGATTATTGCAGATGAAGCCCATCACCTAGACTGGTTCACTTCCGACTCAAGTCCTTTATGGAACTGCGCCAATCAAATCGCCAGAGCGTGCACTTCCCTGCTCTTACTTACAGCCACTCCTAGACACCATGGCCTCGAAACTTTGTTTGGCCTGCTACACCTTATTGATCCTGAGCAATACGATGATTTTGAAGCCTTTGAAAAAATAGAGCAAGATCAAGAATGGGTTGCCGATATCGCGAAGCGCCTCCAGCAAGGATCAGACAACCAACAGCAGCGCGACAAGCTTGCCCAATTCTTTGCCCACGACAAGCTCTTTGCCCAAAAAGTGAGCGATCCGCACACTCCGGCGAACGAACTCATCCATGCTTTGATGGACCGCCACAGCACCGGACTGTCTGTAGTTCGGAACCGTCGCGAAGTCATTCAAGGCTTCCCCATGCGACAACTTCACTCTGTCCCCTTAGCTGCAAGCCAAGAGTATCTCAGCCACCTCCAATCTCTCGAAGTCACGGAAATCCCAGGGGTACAGCTCATGGATTATGCCACTGGGCGCGGACACCCACGTAGCTTTGTCCATGACTATCGCAACCATCCCAAATTTATCTGGCTGGCTACATTGCTCCGCCAGCAACCTCAAAAGAAAGTCGTCGTCATTTGTGCCACCGCACAACTCGCTTACGAAGCCAGCAAATACCTGCACGAACCGAGTTCACAAACTGGCTTACGTAAACAAGATATCTGCCTTTTCCATGACGGCCTCACCTTTCTTGAAAGGGACCAGCAAGCAGCAAGGTTCGCTCACTCAGAGGGAGCACGCGTCTTGTTATGTTCTCAAGTAGGAGGAGAGGGGCGCAACTTTCAGTTTACCGATACCATTGTATTTCTCGACCTCCCCAAACTCCCTGACGAAGTGGAACAAAGGGTTGGGCGTTTAGATCGTATCGGACAACAAAAGTCCGTACAAATATACGTACCATGGATACAGCAATCCCCCGAAGAAGTGCTCTTTCGTTGGTTTAATGAAGGCATCGGCAACTTCAAACGCTCGACCATTGGTGCCGACCCTCTTCTCGAAGAGGTCGCCGAAGAGCTGCTCGACACCATCAAAGCTTACTTTCCCAATCATCCAGAGTATGCCACACGAGAGGCCCAACTCGATCTGCTACTCCACAAAACCCAAACTCTTGAAAAACAGCACCGGGATCAGCAAGCTAAGTCGGTAGACATTTTGATTGACGCTATCTCCTATCGCGCAGAAAAAGCTCAGCAGCTTGCGGAAATGGTAGACGACACCGACGACGACCCCCGAACAGAGAACTTGCTCCACCGAGCTTTTGAAGCCTTCGGCCTGGACTGTGAAGATCTAGACGGGCGGGGCACCTACAGAGTTGCGACAGGTGCTGACTTACCTCGTTTTGTCGAATATGTCCCAGGAATCGACACCGACAAAGATCTTGTCTTTACCTTTGATCGCAAAACCGCGATTGAAAATGAAAGCATACTGTTCATGAGTCAGGAGTCCCCTTTGGTACTCGCATGCATGGAGTACCTCACAAGTCCACACAACTCCCATTTTAGTGTGGCCCAAGTAAAAGGTATCTCCGGCTTGCAACTAGAACTGCTGTTTGTACTCAAGACGTCCGGCCCGAGGTCTTTACAATTAGATAAGTTTCTTCCCGTACAAACATGGACCATATGCCTCGATCACCATGGTCAAGCGATCGAAGAAAAAGCTTACCAAAAGCAAAAGCAGCTTCTCACCCCACTCGACCCCAGAGATATGCAATTCTCACCCACACAAGCAAGACCTCATCTCCTCCCTATTCTGGAAAAAGGCATAAGCCTCAGCCAGGATTGGCAAGAACAACAAATCTCTGCAGCCTGCACATTCGCCTGTACCGAACAAGAGCCTGAAATCAGTAAAGCTAAATATCTAGCCAGCGTGAATCCCCACTTTAGTGCAAAAATTGCGGACGAGCTAGAAGGTAAGCTGGCAACCACTCTAAAAATGCTGCGTCTATCTAAGGCTCGGCTCGATAGCGTTCGCCTATGGGTGCCAGCCTAAGTCCTCTCTGTTAAGGTATCCTCTTTATACGTAAAGGCTTCTTTTCTACACAGATAGTCGAAGTGTAGAACAAACAAATTTGTAGCGGAAGAGGAAATCCATGCGGAATTGGTTCACTCTCATACTGGTGTTCAGTATGCACACAGGCACATGTTTAAGCTACCCCCAACACCTTGTGGAGCTTGGAGAAGCTTTTCTCGCCCTAGATAGCTTTCAAGAAAAGGGGCTTGTTTCAAGAGCAAGAGAGATTTCGAATGCATACGCTCGCTCTATTTTTGAATTAAAAGTAGAGCTACACTCCCTTGCCTTGGATCACTTTTATCACCAAAAGCAGCTCTCCATGCCGGAGAAAGCTGCCCTTAAGCAAGAACTGTGTACATTTCCAGGTATTCTTCAGTCCGACTGGACAGCACTCATCCACAGCCTCCATATTGCCGAGGATATCCTACGGGTTTGCGACACACAAACCCCCTGGTTCAGCTCCAAGGAGGACCTGATTAAAATTCAAATTGCTGACCAGATGATCTATTCAGATATCCTGGCACAACAAAGAATTTTCACCCAGCACATACAGTCTGAGATTCACATCGAAACTTTGGTCAAAGACTTGACTGCGGTGGGACTTCTCTTTCAACCCAAAAACTATGCTCCTCAACAAGCCTATGAGGTATGGCATGGCTTGCAACGCACCTCAAAAGAGGTTGTCGACGAAATGGCCAAGCTCACCCATATATCTATCGACAGTCTATCTTCGTACGCCAAGCTAATTAAAGTCTTACAGCCCGTGTTTTCTTTCGTCTTTGATGGGGTCACCCAAGTCTTCAAAACGAAGGCTCTCGAAAAAGCCCTCGATGAAATGTATAGTTGGTTCCCGCAAACTCTGGAAATATGCATGAAATGCTTGCAAGACCGCAAAGCCATGCTTATCCAAGAAGGTAATCTTTTGTATCGAACCTCTGGAGAAGTGCAAAAGTTGCGTAGCCAGCCTTTAGCAGAGCTGATTAACTCTCAGCACGTCGACACGTTCACACGCTTAAGACAAGAAGAAATGCAAGAAATCAATCATTGCTTAACTAAACTGCAAAAAATCAAGGAAGCCTACTTTAAAGCGAGATTTTTCATCGTGCTAGACAATTTAAAGTGATCCGAAGCACGCCCCATCCAGAGGTTTAATTTACGCAGTCTAAAACCGGGGTTAGACCACTGTTTACTGGCCTCAACCACCTCTGCATACGACAGGATAGGCTGTACAAAGCGTATACGGGCAGGGTGACGGGCAGGTAAAGACCTTAACTGCACCCAGGCTGCATTTAACTCTGCCTTCAGGTCAATGAACAAACTCCCAATAATATCTGATGCCACTAGCTTAATCAAACGCGCTTGCTCGAAAGGAAACCCACTTTTCTGTTGAGATAGCTCAAACGGATTCTGCGCACAGATCACTCCTGGAACATCACATTCTTGGTAAGCTCCTGGATGAATACTCATACGATTTAAGGTATTCCACTTAGGCCCTTTTGAGTGTCCTTTGGGCAACGTGTACAGGCCTTGTCCTTGATGGCTTAGCACAAAAGAAATAAATTTTTGTGCCTCGTCTAAGTGTGGGGCGCCCTTGAGCAAACCAATCGGGTCCACCGTAAAAACCCTTCCTTGTTCAGGGGTTACAAATCCAAAACTCTGATTTCCTAGTGTATGTATTTTGGCCGTAGCATAAAAGTCAATCGTCATCGCAGCCGCAACATCACCCGCAACAACACCCTGAACAGGATGCAGACTGGAGTGCGTAAATCGAGAAGCATTGGCGGCTATTTGTAACAAATCCTGCCAGCCTCGTTCCCAACCATGACGCAACAGAACAATTAAATACACGACCAAAGCAGAAGAGGAATGACGTGGGTCAGCCAAAGAGAGCCGTCCAGCATATTCAGATTGGGCCAAATCAGACCAATCCTGTGGCTCTGTCAACCGCCAACGTTTTTGCAAGGCACGATTCCAAAAAATACCAAATCCCGAAATAGAAGAAGCCCGCCAGCCGCCATATTCACTCTTCATAGCAGCTCCCAAGACAGATTTGGGTAAAGCTTTCTCTTGGGCCGGGGGTAGAACAATGGGGCTCAATCCACCTAAGCGTTCCAACTCATCAAAGACAAGATCTCCTCCTCCCCAGAAAATATCAATCCCAATGGAAGGTTTATTCTGGCCAATTTTTGTTTTGAGATAGCGTAGACTGTTTTCGGTACCTCCCAAATCGAGCCACTTTACTTTAATGCCGTATTGGCGCTCAAACTGGTAGATATACTCACGTTGAATGGCCTTACGGTGGGAAGACAAGATACTTACGATAGGTACTTGGGCTGACACCATAGGCACAACTAAACACATCAGCCAGCTTCTCATCAGCAGTTTCAGGAGTGGGCGCATCCTCCGCCTTTCCAATAAAATCACAGATCGTCTATGGCACATAGAGCCGCGAGGTAACTATATTGTGTAAAGCACCTACTTTGAATGCGGGACTATTTTTTTATATTAGAACCAAATGAGTGATTCGTCAAAATTTAACAAAAATAGTCTGTTTTTACAATTCATTAAATTTCCACGCAAGAGATTATAGTTCTCTCTACTCTCAACAAGAAGACATCTGCGCATACTTGGGAATGGGTAAAACGTCTACTGTATTGTGGGAGTCACAACAGACTTATCTGCTCCAACGACGGTAGGAATCGAGTAAGCTTCGGAAGACGTCAGCTCCCGCAAAATGACTTTATTTTGCGAACGGGTAAAGCGCTCAGCATCCAGCTTACGTTTTTGACACCCAACCGGATGTCGAGGTTCAATCATGTACAAACTTTCCAAATAAGAGACATAAGCACCTTGCAAACCAGCACATACAGTGTGCATAGGAAGCAAGTCAATATGATAGCTACTCTGATCAATCTTATGAAACTCACGATCAAGCACCGAAGGAAAGTCTTTACCCTGCTTCAGTTTACGGCGCATGCGCCCCTCAACAACCACCAAGTCATGAGACTTACTCAACTCCCCACGATGATTTTCATAGGTCGCCCAATCTGGAAATTTTCGCACCACACAGTCACGATTTATCCAGTAATATTCCACGTAGCCAACTGTCAGATACTGCTCACGATAACTCCGACAGAAAGCATTGACGTCACGCAAGTCTTCAGAAATCAGAGCCTTTTTCCCCATGGGAATAGCCGCCACTTCTTCTCCACTCACATCGACAATACGGGCCCCCGCACGCTGCTGTTTATAAACTTCCTCTGCAGTCATCGGGATACGCCGACAGGCATCATTGACATAAAACACCTGGCTGTAGTAAGCAATATACTTGCCTTTAAACTTTTGGCATACTGACGCCGCACTCACAACCGGCCCCGCCAAAAGCCACCCTAATGGGCTTAAAAGGCACCATAAACGAAGGTCAAAGAAGCCGTTCAAGTATCGTTTTTTCATTCCTTCTCCACTAAGGGTAGCGTTGTATAAGAGCAAAACATACTCGACCCTGGGGATCATACATGTGAAGTATCGGATTCTGAACAAAAAAATTGAACCTCATCACACGTTGCCGTGATACAGACAAAACACCCCTAGAAAGGAAGTACATTTTGATTTTCAAATTTCAAAAATGGCATGGATGTACAAACGATTTCATCCTAGGGAAAGTTCCCTATGCCTCTTGGGACACTTGGAAGGATAGTATGCAACAATGCACCTCACAAATATGCAGCCGATCTGGGAACGGCATAGGTGCGGATGGCATTCTACTCTACACCCAAAAACCAGATGCCCCCGAAACCTCTTTTGAAGCCCTGATTCTTAACTCTGATGGTTCCATCGCCCAAAACTGCGGCAATGGTTTAAGGTGCCTCGCAGCGCATCTATTTGCGGACGACCCACGGCTACTCAATAAAATGCTCGGGAGAGATCAAAATACCATCTCTATCCATACGGCTGGGATAGAAAGAATATGCTCTCTGTACCGCTCCGATCGAGAACAAGATCACATACAGATTATGATGGGACACCTCGGCAACTCTTCACAGGATCAAGAAATTCTGCAGCTTGTAAACACACAGATGCCAGACACAGCCCCCCAAGCACTTGCAACACACCTTGGTTGGTTAGGAAATCCTCATTTGGTACTCGAATATAGCACGGACACCCCTTTGCACCAGCTCATTCACACCATTGGCCCCCGCCTACAGGAAGGCCTCCCCATTGATGGGGTGAATGTGCACCTCGTCATCCGCCATGAGGAAAGCATCCAAAACCCGGAATACTTCGAAATGGTCAGTTGGGAACGTGGAGCTGGGTTTACCCAAGCCTGTGGCAGTGGCGCCAGCGTCACTGCTGCATTGCTCACAGACTTTACTTTTCACGACCCGGAAACCCCTATTCTAGTACATATGCCGGGAGGCAAGGTAGAGATATACATCGACGAACCAGATGGACCTATCTTACTGCGCGGCCCTGCCACTAAAGTATTCGAGGGTCAAATCAATATCTAAGGCTTCGCCTCACCTTAAGGAGTCGCATGGGCGAGGTCTTCGACCTGAGTATATTGGGTACGATTCAACATATAAGGAAGCAGTCCCAAAAAGTTGAGCGCTAACTGCCCAAAGATGACAACATTAAAAATATCCGCTCCGGCCGCCACACCCAGTAAACGATAAATAGAGTCAAAGGCCACATGGCCCACCCCTAAGCCTCCAGGAGCAAGTGGAATCGCCGTCGCCACAATTCCCGCAGGTAGTACCGCAGCGAGGAGGCGCCAATTATGCAACTCCGGAGCGAGCACATAACTCACCTGCAGGAAGAGAGAAAACAACAAAAATTGGTGGATCAATGCGGCACCATAGGCCCTCAGTATCGCTGGAGGGTTCTTGAAAAATGTTTTTAAAGGCAAAATCAAGCCCGCGAGACGAGGAAACTGCTTCACTTTACTTTCTAATGTTCGCATCACTCGAAAAGACTTTCTTTTTTTAGCTAAAAAAAGAGCCAACGAGCCAAAGAACAGACCACAGAAAAAGGCACCTACGACAAACGCAGCTATCGAAGCCAAGCCCACGTTTGACTGAATGCTATTCCAACCGAGTAACACTCCAATCGTACCAATCGTCAGCAAAGCATATAAGCCCAAGACACGGTCTAAAAAAATAGAGTAGAGCACAGCTGTTCTTTTCGTTGCTGAATGGCCACGGCAAACATAAAGCGCTTTCACCAAGTCTCCACCGACTGCACCTGGCATAATAGTGTTGAACAGTAGACCTATCGCTGTGAGCTTCATACCGACTGCGAGCTTCACTTTGAGTCCAAGTGCCTCAATCAAACTTATCCAGCGATAGCCACACAACACCAAATTGCCAAAAAACCACACAATAAGCGTCATGCTGAGGATAGATGGGTTTTGCCAAATAAAACGGACACTCTCCAGATTCAGCCTATCATCATTCACCAACCAAGCAATTAACAGTGCTGTAATCAAGATTTTCAGTAGCGTTTGCAGCCATGTTTTCGACAACCATCCACCCATATTTACGTCCTCATATTCAGTCTACTTGAATCACACGCCCTACAATTTTTATACTTCGTATCATCTCACACCCTAGGCAGCTCGAAGCCTGCATTTTACCTACTTCGAAAAATGCTACTTACTCAGCTTGAGCACAGACCTCCACCCGACCGCCTTAACCACCTAGCTCCAGAGACCCCCCATACATCTGTCATGATCATAGCGCCATGTTCTACCTGATCACTGATTCATAGCTATCCAATAGCCACTTCTTACAGCTCAAACAGAGACACGTGGAAAATCTCCGCCTCACCTTTACACGAAAGAAAGGCTGCAAGAAATAGATTAAAGAAAAGTAGCAAAATAGACTAGTGAAGGCTACGATCATGAAGCACAAAGGGATCTACCGAAGGGGCTTCCTTGGAACAGGCTTGGGGGGAAACAAGTAAATCATACTTTAAAGGCGAGCTAGGTGCCGTAGCCGGATAGGAGATGAAAAACTTAGCCCCTAAGTTAGAAGTAACACTCCAACGTCCAATTGCCGATTCCGGTTTGCTAGGATGAGTAACTGCAGAAGTGGCAGCAATAAAGTCACTTTTATGAGCTTCCATACAAAAGGTGCTTGCGACAGCCAATAGCGTAGAGGGAAAACTTAGCTCATCCAGTCCCACATCTACCGGACGAATAAAGTGGTCCCCTTGCGCATCCGGGTCTTTGAGCGCTAACTTATAAGTCGAGGAATAGTCAAAACTTAACAAATCACTCTCACATTTTTTATTAAAAATAATGCTTTTGCTTAAACTTTCGGAGTCTGCCTGGAGCTTTGGATAACGAATAGTGATCTCTTGCCCTATCGTACCACTAATAGGAAAATTAATATACGCGGAGCGCCCCAACGGGTTGAGGTCACTGTCCTGATGGTCCACCACAGCACAGTTATTCTCTTGCGCAGGCGCTGAGGTATCTACGCTCGTGTCTCCACTTGGAGAACCAATCGTCAACTTGAAAGAACGTAGCTCATAAGCATCTTTACCCAACTCTATTTGTAGTTTTTCTTGGCTCAAATATTTTTTGGTGGTGGGATAAACATAAGCCTGTGCATACTCGGGCTTATTACTCGCAGAGAAAGTATCTCCTCGCGAATACCCGCACTTGCCACTGTTGTCTTGCACCAAAAAGCTCACAAAAGGCCTCGCCCGATCAGGAATGTCTTTCGTATTGATAGTTAAATCCAGAGTAATATTTTCCGCAGAGAGTGCTCCCGACTGCACCGCATGAATGACCGAGTCGCCACTCACAGCACCATCCGAACCCACACGATCAAAACCAATCATAAAGCACAGATGTTTTCCCACCGCACCTACCGTGGAACCATTGGCAACTATTTTTAGAGGAAACTCCCCCCCATAACTTGAGAAAGACTTCGTATCCGATCCTGGGGGAACTCCTGCAATTTGCTGCGTACCCGCATCCGCCACCGAGTCCGCCACCTCCTTATTTCCACAAAAAATGGCCTGATAAATTCCAAACGTCTTGGAGGAAAATTTTATCTTGCGGTTTTCAGAGTCTACGCTTACCAATTCATTGCGAAAGACATACATTTGACCTGCCTTACTCAAATGCAGAATACAGAGATTAGAGGTCGACTTCTCCACTGCAAGCAAGAAGAGCGCTAAGTTTGCCCCCGAGTAAGGTATGGACAGAGACATCGCATTGGTCAACTCTTCCGTGTCTCCCGCTTCAATAGAGATCGCTGACGATGCTGTCGCAAACTTCGTTTCACCATCACCGCCCTCTTCCGCAAGGTCCGTAAATTGCGAGGGAGCTTCCACCCGGTCTAGCTCCAAAGTGGTCCCTTCTGGTAGTTCGCCTGCAGGGATTTCGACTTCTGTACCTGATGCCGAGCCATCACTAATCGACAAAGATGTGGCTTGACCTGACTCTACCGTCGCAGTTTGAGAAACATCCTTCAAAGTCGCTTCCGTTTGCGAACCCGTAACATTCATATTGCCACACCCAGTCAAGGTGAGCATCACCCCAACGCAAGAAGCCAAAGCGCTATATACAAGGGCGCGGTACTGCACACGCCAGCAAATACCGTACTGATCTTTCTCCATGCTTCATGACTCCTCTGTAACGTCTCGGCCTGATGCTTGCAAAAGCCAAACATAATGCTGCGTCATCGTCTTAAATCCTTGCAAATAAGAGCATTTGGCATTTATACTTAACTTATAGATAGTTATATTGATTTTTAAAATAAAACGGACGTCCAGGTAATATAAATCCAAGCTAGGATTTGTATAATATCCAATAAATCTTTATTTTACCTTCTGTTTCAAGCCACTTAAATCGCAATGTTGCAATCTCGCCAAATTTTTGGGATAACTGGTTCCTGGATTTATCGTAGCCCTCACCCTGAAAATACGAACCCAAAGGTATGCGGCTGCGAAAATATTTAAATTTGACATCCATGTAACTCTTGAATATTTTAAGGCTTTACTGGAAACTCTGCTGTTTGTCCTAAGTATCTTGTCACGCTATGCTACAAGCAGTTTTTTCCTCTACATCTGCATATTGGGAGACACCACATCTATGAGCCAGCGCATCCGATCCGCTCAACTTGCTCAGGCCGCGTGTAAACTCATGCCAGGAGGAGTCAGCTCCCCCGTTCGTGCTTTCAACTCCGTAGGCGGAAGCCCGGTATACATCAAACAGGCAAAAGGTTGCCGTGTAGAGGATGTAGATGACAATAGTTACGTGGATTATGTCGGCAGCTGGGGACCTGCTATCGTCGGCCATGCACACCCAGAAGTGATCAAGCATGTCCAAACAACCGCCACCCAAGGACTCAGCTTTGGCGCCCCTACAGCCGCGGAGAGTGAACTTGCAGCACAAATCTGTGATGCTATTCCATGTGCCGAGCAAGTTCGATTTGTATCCTCAGGCACAGAAGCATGCATGTCGGCCATCCGACTTGCCCGCGCCGCAACGGGACGCGATAAGATTATCAAGTTTTCCGGTCATTACCACGGCCATTCCGACAGTTTGTTGGTAGCTGCTGGGAGTGGTGTCACCACACTTGCTCTGCCAGGGAGCACAGGGGTTCCTCAGGGAGCTGTTGCTGATACTTTAATCTCTCATTTCAACGACTCTGCCAGTGTTAGAAGGCATTTTGAAGAGTATCCCCAACAGATAGCCGCAATTATTGTGGAGCCCATTGCGGGCAATAGCAACTTCATTCGCCCTGAAGCAAGATTTTTAGAGCAACTCCGCGGCCTTTGTAACCAACATCAGACCTTACTCATTGTGGACGAAGTGATGACTGGCTTCCGGATTGCTTACGGAGGCTACTGCACCAAATATAACCTAGACGCCGACATTGTGACACTAGGTAAAGTCATTGGTGGAGGCATGCCACTTGCTGCTTACTGTGGGCGTAAACAGTGGATGCAACACATTGCTCCGAGTGGCAAGATGTACCAGGCAGGCACGTTATCCGGTAACCCCATCGCAACCGCAGCAGGGCTAAAAACCTTAGAAATTTTGCAACGTGATGCGCAAGGTGCATACGAACAACTCGCTTCTAGCTCCAAATATCTTACCGCAGGACTTGCTGAAATTATGGCTACCCACCAAATTCCCTTTAGCTATGACTATGAAGGGGGCATGTTCGGCTTTGCCTTTCGTCCCTCTATGCCCAAGAATTACGAGGAAGCACTCACCAGCTCTCAAGAGCTGTTCTCCCTCTTCTTTAATCGCATGCTAGACCTGGGTCATTATTTTGCCCCATCTGCATTTGAAGCTGGCTTTATCTCTTTGCAACATACTCAGGCAGATATCGACTCGACTCTCCGTGCTGCCGAAACCGTGGCCATGGAGCTTACGCAGACTATGAAAAAGGACACGAAGTAATGCCGTCCTACAACACAACCTCGACCTCCAAACCATCGTTGCCCCCCATCCACGTGGGATGGATTCCTTACTGGAATCTACATCCATTTCGCTGTGAATTAGAAAACCTTTCGCTCACCGAAGGTTTCCATATTCGCAGTGGTATCCCAAGTGAGGTCAACCATTGGCTCCACTCCGACCAAGTCGAGCTGGCACCGTGTTCTTCCATTCAGTTATTGAATCAACCTGATGTCGAAATGGCCATGCCACTTGGAGTCGCCGCCGACGGTCCCGTACACAGTGTATACCTTGGTTTTCAGGCCGAGCACAAACCTCTCATTGAGATACTCAAACGCCGCCGTGAATACCTTGCCGAACGTGCTACCCGTCACATCCGCAGGTGTAGCCCAGACCTCCGTAGCGCAGCAAAACATATTTGCACAGAGATCCAAAACTATGACCGCGTCAGCTTGGCATGTATTCCTAAATTAAGCTGGCACAGTGAGTCAGCATCGAGTAACGGCCTCGCCCGACTCTTGTTTAACCTATGGTTTGGAGAAAGCTTATGCAAACTGATGATTGACTCCGGCCGTGCCAACGTACTATCTACCTGCCCCCCTGTAGAAGTCGTGATCGGTGACGATGCACTCAAACGACGTGGAGACTTTTACAAGATATGGGATATGGGCTCACTATGGAAAGAGCTTACTGGGCTACCCTTCGTATATGCCGTATGGCAGAGCAAGCATGGACAGAACAATCCATGGAAAACAAAGATCCTTGAGCTAGGTCAGAAAGCCGAACGGCGTATGCGTGTCGACAGTTCGCACTATATGCCAGATCTCATACCACGCGACTCCCAAATGCGAGAGCTTCCTCTCGCCAAATACTGGGCTTCCATTTACTATTGCTTAGGTCCTACAGAAATGCGCTCTTTAGTGCTGTTTTTAAGCCTCTGCAAAGCACTCCGAATTGGAGAAAGTAGCGACCACATTGTCCCTAAACTTATCAAGTGGCAAAACATGAGCCACAAACCGTCCCTCGCAGAAATCCAAGGCGGCTTCTAATTTTTCTCTAGACGGACAGGGGGTTTTCATTACATGTGGCTCCTTACATTATTCACACTAATACAACCACTGTTGTGCTTAATCATCACAACCAAAACAGCACAAAAACCCACACCACCCTACCACGAGTGGATACAATGGATCCAAGACTGCCGCATTCGCTATACCATTTCTCCGGTCGAAGTGTATCATAGTATTCGTACTAGACAACAACACCTCCAAACCTCCATAACATCTACAGTAGATACACAAGTTTGTGAACATCTTACACAAGCTATTTTAGGCGGAGTCGATCTCAAACGACTATTTGAGAAATGCACGGAGGTGAAAAACAATATCTTGGATGTAGAACACAAAGGCTCTCTCCTGCACAGCCGTTGGCGCATCCACAGTACACTGCTGCTTATGACTAACCTTATCACTAAGTGGATTCTCTTTGCCGTTTCCCTCAGTGGACTTATACCCAGCTATGATCTCATCGTAGATGGCTGTCTCGGCATCATAGGCACATGCAGCATGACTTTATACCAGTATTTCCATACACAGCACATCCCTCAAGCATGGGCTGTGGGGGCTGAGGGTATGTCACCTATGTATGCAGCCTGGGTTAAGTTCGAGTTACAAGAATGCTTCCCACCTTGCAATGACTCCTCTCAAAACAAGCTCTACACGACATGGCAAGAACTGCTTGTCCGAGAAAGTCTGGAAGGCAGCATATGCGCAGATGAAAAAAATACCCTCCGCGACCTGTGGCTGCGCTCTTGCAACCAAGAAATAGAGCAAAAAATGCAACATTTTCAAGACATGTCTCCTGTCTATGAGTTCTTAGCCTTTGTAATTTATACTTTTTGCTGCCTTTTTGTTCCTATTTACTTCTTTTACAGTATTTTAGGTGTCAACATCGATAGTATTTAAATCACTTAAACTTTTTTTCCCATCCTACTCTTTATTTACTGCTGTAGACTGTCTTTGAAGTATCACCATTTCTCACTCTTGGAGTCTACTTATGAAAAAGTCTGAACTTTTAAATGCTGCTCTAACCGGGTTCGCTGCTGCTGCTGCCTGCATTACTCTATCTGCTTGTGAAACCACAGGAAGCAAAGAGGCTACGTCTTCTTCGAGTAACGACTCAGGCATGGTCGGTAAATGTCATGGGGTAAACTCATGTAAGGGGACAGGTGCATGTGGTGGCAAAGGTCACTCCTGTGCAGGTAAAAATTCTTGTCGTGGCAAAGGCTGGATCAAACTAGGCCAAGTGGATTGTGAGAAAAAAGGTGGAAAATTCAAAAAAATGTAAGCAGCTCGCAACACAGGTTGGGCTGGGGCTACGCCCTTCCCACTACTCTGAGATCTTAAATGGACCCAGGCGCGTCTCTTGGTTTGAAGTCGTTACGGAAAACTATCTCAATAGTTGGGGTTTACCTCGTAAACATCTACACCACATACGCTCGCAGTATGAGTTAGCCACACACGGTGTCGGCCTTTCTTTAGGGTCCCAACCAGCATACCGCTTGGATTATCTGAAACTCTTAAAACAGTTTATTCACGAGTTCGAACCCTTTATCGTCTCCGATCACCTATGTTGGACCAGCACCGTCCATCACAACAGTCATGATCTCCTTCCTCTCAAGAAAGATGAAAAAACACTCACGGCTGTCTGCCAAAATATTGGCTCTATCCAGGACTTTTTAGGCCAAACAATCGCGATCGAAAATGTTTCTCAGTATGTCTGCTTTGCTGACGAGGAAATGGAAGAGGTGGAGTTCATCCATAATGTCTGCCAAAAAACCGGCTGTAAGTGGCTTTTGGATATCAATAATGTTTATGTCAATGGAGTAAACTTCCAAAAGGACCCCTACGCATATATCAACCAAGTACACACAGAGCACGTGGTACAGTACCACATCGCAGGGCATACCCCTTGTGACGACTATCTGTTTGACACACATCGTGGCCCCGTACCCCGTGAGGTCATCCTGTTAGCCCAACACACACTGGGCAAACTGGGCAACAAGCCTATGCTACTTGAGTGGGACACAGAGATCCCCGCATACGACCAACTTCTAGAGGAACGGGCACGTCTCCAACATCTACTGATGCCAGCCACACAACATTCAACACTTAAGACAGACGAGAAATCCCCTTATGCTTCCTTATCAATCTAAATTTGCAGACGCTATCTTTCAGCCAGACGCCCCATCCACAACCCAATTCACCCAACAACTAGGCTACGCACACCGAATCGAAGCATATCAGCAGGGCTATCCTGCACGCATCCATGAAGCTCTCGCAGAAGCACTTCCCCACACTCAAAAATGCTTAGAAGAAGACTTTTTACAACTCGCTGAAGAGTATGCGTATGCCGTGCGCCCCACTCACTTCGACTTAAGCAACTGCCCACAAGGCATACCTATGTTTTTACGCAACCATCCACTTGCGCGACATTACCCATGGTTAATAGCCCTCACGGAGCTAGAGGTTAGCAAGGCAGCAGTCTTTCACGAGTTATGGGAGAATATACTTTCACCGACACAACTACATGAACGTATTCGCTTAGAGGGTGCGCAAGCTTTGATCAAAAAACACCCTAAAGCACGAGAACTCCACTGTACATACGCGATGGATAGCATGCTTATAGCAATCCAGTCAGGTAAAGATCTCTTTCAAATACCGCCCAACACCTTGCCTCAGACACAACGGATACTGATTGGGCGGCGAGGGTATACCACACAACATCACTGCTTAAATGGGCAGCAAAGCATTGTGTGGCAAGAGCTTCACACAGCTCTCACAATGGAAAGCCTTTGTGAACGACTGACAAATCACCCCGACTTGGAAGGAAAAAACCTCGTGCCATCTCTCTTATATTTTG